>NZ_JBHSOA010000025.1:403726-417489 GCF_042655885.1 Streptomyces chlorus | reverse complement strand
GGCGGGCGGGCCGGGGAGGTGGACCGGGAAGGTGGACCGGGAAGGTGATCCAAGTCGTCGGCACCCGACCGGACGGGATCGGACGAGACGGGACCGCAGCGGACGGGCGGACAGCACGAGACCGCAGTGGGACCGACCCGGACCGGACCCCGGTGGACGGGTCCGGAACGGGCGGGCCGGGCCCCGGCGGAGCGGGCGGGGCGGACCGGGGCGGGCGCGCGCCACAGTGGGGGTGGTACGCGCCCGCCCCGGCGTCAGGGGTGCGGGAAGGAGGTCAGCGGAGGCGGCCCGCTCCCGCACCGTGCTTGACCAGCGCCGGGACCGCCTGCACCCGGTCGACGTCGGCGCGCAGGGTGGGTGTCCAGCCGGCGCCGGACCGGAGGGTCTCCTCGGGGATCTCCGCGTTGTGCACGGCGATCAGGTCGACCCGCTTGCCGTTGACGAGGTTGTTCTCCGCGGTGAGCGGCGAGTCGGTCCACCGCTTGAGGATCTTGGCCGGGCTGACGCCCTTCGCCAAGGTGAACGCGTTGTGCTCGGCGACGAGCTGGGACTCCTTGCCGATGCCGAAGCTGTAGCCGTAGCCCGCGTCGGCCACGAAGTGGTTGTTGTAGACGTCGACCTGCCCGAAGCGGACGCGCGGCGCGCGCTCGACCAGCTTCGAGAACAGGTTGTGGTGGAAGGTCGCCTTCAGCTTGCCCCGGTCGCCGACGGCCGTGGACTCGCTGTCGCTGTTGCCGATCAGGATCGTCTTGTCGTGCTCGGTGAAGACGTTCCAGGACGCGGTGACGTAGTTGGCGCCGCGGACGATGTCCAGCTCGCCGTCGTGCTGCTGGTACAGCATCCCGAAGTGGGTGGGGGCCGCGCTGTCGGGGTGCTCGCCGTCGGTGAAGGTGTTGTGGTCCAGCCAGACGTGGGTGGCGTTGTACACGACGGCGGTGTCGTAGTCGGAGTTCCAGTTGCCCTTGTCGCCGTCGGTCGGGTCCCACTGCGGGAAGCAGTCGAGGGGGCTCTCGAGGGTGAGGTTGCGGACGATGACGTTGTCGATGTCCTTGATCTGCAGGCTGGCGCCCTTGAACCCGGCGTTCTTCCCGATGCCGATGATCGTGGTGTTGGCGGGGACGTTCGCCTTGATGGCGGTGTTCTGGTGGGCCGCGGAGGCCCTGCGCAGGCCCTCGGGGCTGTCGTCGGGCTCGTCGCTCAGGTCCTGGTCCAGGCCCCAGGTCTCGGGCGCGTACTTCTCCAGGTAGGCATCGAAGTCGTAGCCGGGGGCGGCGAGCGAGTCGCAGCCGGCGGAGACCGCGTCGATGGTTCCCCGCACCTTGATGATCTTCGGCGCGGTGCCGCCGTCCGCCAGGGCCGCCTTGAACCCGGCCCAGTCGTTGACGGTGTAGACGTGCCCGGAGGCGGCGTCGGCGCCTCCGGTGGTGCCGGTGCCGTGGGACGCCCAGCCGTCGTTCGCGCCGAGTGTCTGGCGGGCGGGGTCGCGGTGCTTGCCGGGGTGACCTCCGAAGTGGCCGCCGTGCGCCTGGGCGCCGGTGCCGGTCAGGGCCAGCACGAGGGCGGTGCAGCCGGCCAGCGTGGCGACCTTTACTATGGCATGCCCATGCCACATTTGTCGGTGCGGGGTGCGGGTCATGGTGCGGGTCTCCCTGTGTCTCGTTCCGTCGGTGTCGCGGACTGCCGGGCGTGCGACTCACGCGACTCGCGCGGTGCGCGCCAGGCGTGTCAGGCGTGTCAGGCAGTGACGCCGGCGTCCGGCCAGGTGATCCAGGACTCGGGGATCACGTCGTTCAGCCGGCGCACGTCCCGCGGCGCGAGCGCCCGGGTGCGCAGCAGCTCCCGGGCGACCAGCCGCGCCACGGCGATGGCGCCGGGCGGGTTGAAGTGCGTGTTGTCCTGCTCGGTCGCCGTCCAGTTGAAGTACTTCTTCGTCTCCTCGGCCCCGAGCTCCTGCCACAGCGCCAGTGACAGGGCCTGGGTGTCGAGCAGCGCGACCCGCTCCTCCTGCGCCAGCGCCCGCATCGCCGCCGGATAGTCGCCGTGGCTCGGCACGGCGGCACCCCCCGCGTCGAACCTCCGGCGTTCCACGGCGGTGGCCAGCACGGGCCGCGCCCCACGGGCCCTGGCGCCGTCGACGTACAGCCGCAGATACTCCCGGTACGTCGTCCAGGGCTCGGTGTAGCGGGTCGGGTCGGTGGCCTTCTCGTCGTTGTGCGCGAACTGGATCAGCAGGAGGTCGCCGGGCCGGACGGCGGCGAGGATCGTGTCCAGTCGCCCCTCGTCGACGAAGCTCTTCGAACTCCGGCCGTTCACCGCGTGATTGGCGATGTCGAGGCCGGGGCGGAGCAGGAAGGGGAGCGCCATGCCCCACCCGGTCTCGGGGGCGGCGTCGGCGTACTTCTGGGCCGCGGTGGAGTCCCCGGCGATGTAGAGGGTGCGGGGACGGGGACGCCCGGGGGCGGCCTGGGCGGTGCCGGTCACGGCGAGGGCGAGGGGAAGGCCGAGACCGGCGGCGGATACCTGTCTGCGAGTGAGCGACACAAGCCTGTGCCTTTCAGCAAGGGTCCGAAGGAGCCCCATGGGGGGCGCGGGACTGTACCTGTGTGCGGGCCGCGGCCGGGCGGGCGCGGCCGGCCGCGGGGGCGGCCCGTGACCCGGAGGGGGACGGGCCGCCCCCGCGGTGATACCGGATACCGCGGCGTTACCGGATACCGCGGTGCCACCGGCTACCGCTCAGGCCATCTGCTCCTGCCACTCGGCCTGGGCCTCGTTCAGCTGCTCGGCCAGGGTGTCGAGGAAGTCCTTGGCGCTCATGTCCCCGAGCAGCACCTTCTGGAAGCTGGGCTCGTTGTCGGCCTTGGAGACGGTGTTCCAGTCGGGCAGGTAGTACGGCAGCTGGACGATCGTCGTCGACCCGTCGCTCAGCGCGTCCGCGGCCAGCTTCGTCGGCTCCGCCTTCTGGATCCATTCGTCCTTGGCGGCGTCGAGGTTGGCCGGCACCTGTCCGGCGGACTC
The DNA here is from genome assembly GCF_042655885.1 of Streptomyces chlorus. Lineage (NCBI taxonomy): Bacteria > Bacillati > Actinomycetota > Actinomycetes > Kitasatosporales > Streptomycetaceae > Streptomyces > Streptomyces chlorus. Next base: position 414,474 of record NZ_JBHSOA010000025.1, on the reverse strand, counting down.
GTTGAACTTCGAGTTGGCCTCGGCCGAGACCGCGTACTCGATGAACTTCCAGGCGGCGTCCTTGTTCTTGGAGCTCTGGAACACGCCGAGCCCGTCGACCGGGTTGGAGACCTGGACCCGGGCCCCGTCGGGTCCGGTCGGCTGCGGGATGCCCCGGAACTTGTCGGCGCCGAACGCCTTCACGTGGTCCTGGTACGAGCCGAGGTTGTGGTTGAGCATGCCGATGGTGCCCGAGTCCCACTGCGCGACCATCTTGGTGAAGTCGTTGTTCAGGTCGGCGGCGGGAGTGACCTTCTTGAACAGGCCCGCGTACTTCTCCAGGGCCTCGACGTTCTTCGGGTCGTTGACCGTGGTCTTCTCACCGGTGGAGTCCCAGAACGTGGTGATGCCGGACTGGCCGTACATCGCGTCCAGGGCCTGGGCGATGGAGCCGGCGCCACCGCGGATGGTGTAGCCGAACTCGTTCTTGCCCTTGTTGCTGAGCTTGTCCGCGGCCTTGAAGAAGCGGTCCCAGGTGGTCGGCTCCTCGAGGCCCGCCTTCTCGAACAGGTCGGTGCGGTAGTAGAGGACACCGTTGTTCGCGGAGGTCGGGACCGAGTACAGCTTGTCGTCACCGCCGCCGGCGGCGCGCAGCGACTCGACCATGTCCTTGTTGAGCTTGCCGTCGAGGGACGACTTGCCGAGCCGGTCGTCCAGCGGGTCGACCGCCTTCTGGGCGGCGAAGCCCGCGAGCATCGACGCGCTGATGCCTCCGACGTCCGGCAGGCCGCCGCCCTGGATGGCGGTGTCGATCTTGGACTGGTACTCGGTGGAGGCGATCCCGACGTACTCGACCTTGATGTCCGGGTTGGCCTTCTCGAAGTCGGCGATGATCTCCTTCCAGATGTCGGTGCGGACACCGCCGTTGTTGTCCCAGAAGGTGATCTTGCCCGTGCCGCTGCCCTCGCCCCCCTTGTCGCCGCCCGCGCCGCTGCCGTCGTCGCCGCAGGCGGTGACGGTCAGCGCGAGCACGGCGCCCAGGACGACGGCGGCCGGAGTCCGGCGCCTGCCGGTGCTGCTGCTTCTGCGATTGCTGATCTTCATTGGTCGGCTCTCTTCTGCTTCTGGTTCTTCTGGTTCCAACGGGACTTGCGGGACTTGTGGGAATTGCGGGACGTGCAGGTGTGGGGGCGTTCGCGGTCGTCCGGCGGGGTTCAGTCACGTGGGGGCGGTGCCGGCGCGGGCGCCGAGGCCAGGATCGAGGTCGTGTCCGGTATCGAGGTCGGCATCGGCAAGCGCTTGCTCAGGAGGTGCGTCATTGCGGCTCCCAACAGGCGTACGGAGGACGGTGGTCAGGCGGGACTGATCCTGAACTGCGTGAAGGTCGCCGTCCCGGCGTGCCCCTGACCCGTCGGGGCGAGGGCGGCCAGGCCGAGCAGGGCGCCGACCCAGCGCCACGGTGTGGCGGCGAAGGTCTGCCCGGAGGGGCGGAAGCCGTCCCCGGTGTCGTACGAGAAGCGGCAGCGGGCTCCGGCACCGGCCTCGATCCGCAGCCGGACCCTGCCTTCGGGGGCGAGCCGGGGGTGGCCGGCGTCGCGTTCGCTCTCGGCGACCGTCTCGGCGAACCGGTGCACGAGGTGGGCCGTGCCGTCGGTGCCGCGCTGGAGTCCGATCCAGGTGTAGGCGTCCCCGAGGACGGCGAGGCCCGCCCGCGCTCCGGGCTCCACGCTGTCGAGCCGCAGTTCCACCTCGACGGTGCACGGGGCGCCGGGCAGCCGCTGGGTGAGGACGTTCGGCAGTTTGCGCAGGTCGTGCGCGTCGGCGGTGCGGACGCAGGTCAGCCGCAGGCCGTCGGCGGAGTGCTGGGTGGCCCAGCCGTCATGGGGGTTGGCCGTCCACTGCCACTGACGGCCGTGGCGGCCACCGGGGAAGTCGTCGTCGGTGGCGGGCGCGGCAGCCGGCTGGGCGGGCAGGTCCGGGCGGCGGTGCTCGGCGACGGGGGCGCCGTTGTCCCCGATCACCGGCCAGCCTCCCCCGCTTCCGCTCCCGCTCCCGCCTTCGCTCGAACGGGAGGTGTCCCCCGCGGGGCCCCAGCGCATCGGCTGGAGGTGCACGACCCTGCCGTACGCCCCGCGCTGCTGGAAGTGCAGGAACCAGTCCTCGCCGGACGGGGTGCGCACCCAGCCGCCCTGGTGGGGCCCGTTGACGTCGGTGTCCCGCTGTTCCAGGACCACCTTCTCCTCGTACGGACCGAAGAAGTCGCGCGACCGGAAGGCGCCCTGCCAGCCGGTCTCCACTCCCCCGGCGGGCGCCAGGATCCAGAACCAGCCGTCGTGCCGGTAGAGCTTGGGCCCCTCCAGGGTGAACCAGCCGGGGATCCGGTCGGCGTCGACGATCACCTTGCCCTCGTCAAGGAGTTCGGTGCCGTGGGGGTGCATGCGGTGGCCGGTGAGGCGGTTCTTGACGCCGGAGCGGGACCTCGCCCAGGCGTGCACGAGGTACGCCTCGCCGGTCTCCTCGTCCCACAGCGGGCACGGGTCGATCAGGCCCTTGCCGGCCTTCACCAGGAGGGGGCGGGTCCAAGGGCCCCGGATCTCGGGGGCGTTGACCTGGAAGATGCCCTGGTCGGGGTCGCCCCAGAAGATCCAGAACCGGTCGTCGTGATGGCGCAGGGACGGCGCCCAGACCCCGCAGTCGTGCCGGGGCACCCCGAACTCGCTCTCGGGTTCCAGGCGTTGCAGCGCGTGGCCGACGAGTGTCCAGTTGACCAGGTCGCGGGAGTGCAGCAGCGGCAGTCCGGGGACGCGGCCGAAGCTGGAGGCGGTCAGGTAGAAGTCGTCGCCGACGCGGGTCACGTCCGGGTCGGACCAGTCGGCGTCGAGCACCGGGTTGCGGTAGGTGAGGTCCGTCGGCGGGGTGCTCACGGGCTCACCGCCTTGCGGACCAGGGCGGCGGCGTCGTCCCTGCCGAGGCGGCCGTCGGCGACGACGGTGACGACACGGCGGACCACCGTCTCCCCTGGCGGGAGCGGCAGCCGTGCGTCGTGGGCGAGGGAGGAGCCGACGCCGGGGTACTCGGCGGTGCGCACGAACCAGGGGTCTCGGCGGGTCGTCTCCGTGGCCCCGGCGAAGACCAGCGTCCAGTCGGCGCCGGCCAGGGCCAGCCAGTCGGCTGGGCGGCCGTGCACCGCTTCCTCTCCCTCGGCGGAGGCGGTGAAGACGTCCGGCTCCGCCTCCTCCTTGCGGGCCCGCCAGAAGAAGCCGCCGTAGGCGGCGCCGGGGCGGCCGTTGGTGGCCGGGCTGCCGACGGAGAGCGGGGCCTTGGTGACGTTGGTGAGGGAGAAGGTGAAGTCCAGCGCCCAGGCGGTGTCGGTGAGTCCGGTGGCGGCGACGGTACGGCGCTCCCGCAGCAGCTCGCCGGGGGCGGCGACCCAGCGCAGTTCCTCCACGAAGCCGTCGGGGTCCCGGAGCTGGAAGCCGGTGTGCCGCTGGGAACCGTGGTTGTCCAGCTCGGTGGAGCCCCGGTCGCGGACGTAGGTGCGCCCGCCCCAGAAGTTGTGCCCCTCGACGTCGGGAACGGCGACACCGACGCCGAGGTGGTGGGTGTGGTCCGCGGGGGACAGTTCGGTGACCGCTGTGCCGGCCAGGGTGGTGACGGGGTGCAGATACGGGCGCGGGGAGAGCCTGTGGGGCAGCTCGGGCCGGGTGACGTACCGGCCGACCGGCCGGCCCGCAACGCGCAGGACAGTGGAGTCGTCGCTGGTCATCGGGTGCTCACCTCTTTCGGCGGGTGCGGTGCGGACTGCTGTGCGGACGGTTCTCCGGACTGCCGTACGGACTCGGGTACGGCCTGCCGTGCGGGCAGGGCCCAGGAGGCGCCGAGTTCGGAGTAGAGGGACAGGGTGTCGGCGGCGGCCGCGACGAGTCCGTCGATGCCGGGGACGACGCGGCGGTTCTCGCCGGGGACGCGGTGCCAGGCGCCGGCGGGCAGTGGGGCGGGGTCGGGGGCCCGCCGGATCGCCTCGACGACCTTCATGAAGGCGCCTGTCCCGTCCGGGGTGACCAGCAGGGGGGCGCCGGTGACGAGGTGGTCGACGAGGTTCTCCAGCAGGTCGGTCCGGCCGAAGTGGAGCTCCTCGGGGCCGTGGCCCGCGCGCTGGACCAGGACGCGGTCCTGCTTGTACCAGAAGGTGATCCGGCCGCTGGTGCCGTGCACGAGGACGTACGGATCGTCGGCCCGCTCGGCGCACAGGGTCGCGGCGACGGTGACCGGCCGGCCCTGTGCGGTGGTGACACGGACGCAGGACGTGTCGTCGGACTCGATGTCGTTGGCGCGCAGCAGTTCGGTCTCGATGCCGGTGACATCCTCGGCGCGGGTGCTGCCGGCCAGCGCCAGGGCGGTGGCGACGGCGTGGGCGAGCGGGTTGGTCAGCGCCCCGTCGATCACGTCGACGCCGTTCAGCCGGCGCCGGCCCGCCCAGGGCGCCCGCCGGAAGTAGTCCTCCGGGCGCACCCAGGCCCCGGCGCCGCCGATCCCGGTCGGCCGGCCGATGGCGCCGTCGGCGACCAGTGCGCGGATGGCGGGCACGGCGTGCGAGCCCAGGGACTGGAAGCCGATCTGGCAGGCGACACCGGCTGCGGCGACCCCGTCGGCCATCCGGCGGTACTCGGCGTAGGACGGTGCCGGCGGCTTCTCCAGCAGGAGGTGCACGCCCCGTTCGGCGGCGGCGAGGGCGAGGTCGGTGTGGGTGTGGATCGGGGTGCAGACGACCGCGATCCGAGCCCCGGTGGACTCCAGCAGGGCGCCGAAGTCGGCGGACTGCTCGGGCGGTTCACCCTCGTACTCGTCCTCGGTGAGCGGGGTGAGTTCGCAGATGCCGGCCAGCCGGACGAGCCCGTCCTCCTGGAGCCTGCGGATGTTCGCGAGGTGCCAGCGGCCGTGGCCGCGGGCGCCGGCGAGCACGACGGGCAGCGGCTCGGGCCGGGGCGTGGCGCCGGACGCGGCCTCAAGGGTGGCCCGAGGTGCGGGCTCGGGCGTGGTCTCGGGCGTGGTCATCCCTTCACCGCCCCCGCGCTGAAGCCGGTGATCAGCCACTTCTGGATGAAGGCGAACACGATCACGACGGGCACGGCCGCGATGATGCCGCCCGCGGCGAGGGCGCCGAGGTCGACGCTGTCCGCGCTCATCAGGGTGTTCAGGCCGACCGGGATGGTCTGCTTCTCCTGGTTGTTGAGGAACATCAGGGCGAACAGGAAGTGGTTCCAGGAGTGGACGAAGGCGAAGGAGCCGACGGCGATCAGTCCGGGCCGCAGCAGTGGCAGGACGACCACCCGGAACGCCCGCATCCTGCCGCACCCGTCGACCCAGGCGGCCTCCTCCAGGGAGTACGGCACGTTCTTGATGAAGTTGCTGATCAGGATCATCGACAGCGGCAGCTGGAAGACCGTCTCGGCGATGATGACGCTGCCGAGCGAGTTGATCATCTGCAGTCCGGCGAAGATCTCGAACAGCGGGACCAGGAGCAGCGCGCCGGGCACGAACTGGGAGCACAGCAGGGCGAGCATGAAGACCCGCTTGACACGGAAGTCGAACCGGGCGAGCGCGTAGCCGCCGGCCAGGGCGACCAGTGTCGTCATGATCAGTGTGGCGACACCGACGAGCACGCTGTTCTGGAAGAAGGTGGCGAAGGCCCGGTCCGTCCACACCTTCTCGAAGTGGGCGGTGGTCATCGGCCAGGGCACCAGCGAGGTCGAGCCGGCCGGGCGCAGGGCGAAGAGCAGGATCCAGTAGAAGGGGATGAGGGTGAACAGGAGGTAGATGCCCAGGGGAAGGTAGATGTGCCGGCGGGGCACCTCGTCCCAGGCGCGGTGTTTCTTCCTCGCGGGGCGGCTCGGCGGCTCGGCGGCGGAGCGCGCGGGGGCGGGGGCGGCCAGGGAGGCCTCTTCGGTGATCACTTGCTTTCGCCTCCGAACTTGCTCAGCCGCAGGTAGACCATCGAGCAGAAGAGCAGAATCACGAACGCGACCGTGGTGAGGGCCGACGCGTAGCCGAAGTCGTGGGCGTCGACGCTGGTGTTGGCGATGTACAGCGGGAGCGTCGTGGTCACGCCGGCCGGTCCGCCGCCGGTCAGGGTGTAGAGCAGGTCGACGTTGTTGAACTCCCACACCGCGCGCAGCAGCGTGGACAGGATGATGGCGTCCTTGAGGTGGGGCAGCGTGATGTACATGAACTGCTGGAAGCGGCTGGCCCCGTCGACCTCGGCGGCCTCGTACAGGTCCTTGGAGACGGACTGGAGGTCGGCGAGGATGAGGATGGCGAAGAAGGGGACACCGCGCCACAGGTCGGCGACGACCACCGCCGAGAAGACGGTGGAGGTGTCCGAGAGCCAGCTGGTGCCGTACTCGCCGATGCCCATGTCGGCGAGGTAACGGGTGATGCCGGTCTGGGAGTTGTAGAGGAGTACCCAGATCGCCGAGGTCAGCACGCCGGAGACGGCCCACGGGGAGAAGACCAGGGCGCGGCCGATGCCCCGGCCGACGAAGGTCTGGTTGACGATGAGCGCCAGCGCGAGTCCGAACATCAGCTGGAGGCCGACCTCGACGACGACCCATTTGGCGCTGAAGACCAGGGTGTCCCAGAACAGCGGGTCCTCGGTGAAGAGGTGGACGAAGTTGTCGAGGCCCGCGTAGCCGTTCCGCCACGGCTTGGTGGGGTTGTAGTTCTGCAGGCTGTAGTAGAAGACGCTGATGACCGGGTAGGCGATGAAGCCCAGCATGAGCAGGCCGGCCGGGGCGATCAGCAGGTAGGGCAGTCTGCGCGGCGTGGCGGAGGCACGGCGCCGCCTCGGTGGCGTGGGCGGTTTCGCCACGGCTGCGGCTTGGGCCATGACTGTTCTCCGTTTCTCGGTGTACGTCGTGCTGTGCGGAGGCGATGCGGAGGTGATGCGGAGGTGAAGCGCTTTCTTCTCAGGTGTGCGGGTGCTCGCGCGATCCGGGGGCCGGACCGCGCGGGAGTGCTCGCGGTCAGCCCGCGTAGGGGTCCTGCACCGTGCCCGGCCGGGCGAGGAACTCGAAGTCGCAGCCGGTGTCGGCCTGGGTGATCTGCTCGTTGTAGAGCGCGCCGTAGCCGCGCTCGTACCGTGCGGGCGGAGGTGTCCATTGCGCCCTGCGCCGTTCCAGCTCCTCGTCGTCGACCTCGAGCCGGAGCAGCCGGCGTTCGACGTCGAGGGTGATCAGGTCCCCGGTGCGTACGAGGGCCAGCGGTCCGCCGACGTACGACTCGGGCGCGATGTGCAGCACGCAGGTGCCGTAGCTCGTGCCGCTCATCCGGGCGTCGGAGATCCGCACCATGTCCCGCACCCCCTGCTTGAGCAGGTGGTCGGGCAGCGGCAGCATGCCGTACTCGGGCATGCCGGGCCCGCCCTTGGGTCCGGAGTTGCGCAGCACCAGCACGTGGTCGGCGGTGATGCCCAGGTCCGGGTCGTTGATGGTGCGCTGCATGCTCCGGTAGTCGTCGAAGACGACCGCGGGGCCGGTGTGCCTGAGCAGGTGCGGTTCGGCGGCGATGTGCTTGATGACGGCGCCGTCGGGGCAGAGGTTGCCGCGCAGGACGGCGACCCCGCCCTCGTCGGCGACGGGCTCGTCCCGGGGCCGGATGACGTCGTCGTGGTGCACCTGCGCGCCGGCGATCTGTTCGCGCAGGGTGTCGTGGGAGACGGTGGGCCGGTCCAGATGGAGCAGGTCCTCGATCCGGGAGAGGAACCCGGGCAGACCACCCGCGAAGTGGAAGTCCTCCATCAGGTACGTCCGTCCGCCGGGCCGTACGTTGGCGAGCACCGGGACGGTGCGGGCGATGCGGTCGAAGTCGTCGAGGGTGAGGACGACGCCCGCGCGGCCGGCCATGGCGATCAGGTGGATCACGGCGTTGGTGGAGCCGCCGAGGCCCAGGACCGTCGTCACCGCGTCCTCGAAGGCGTCCGCGGTGAGGATGTCGCTCAGCTTCCGGTCGCGGTGGACCAGTTCGACGATGCGCAGGCCGGCCGCGGCGGCCATCCGGTCGTGCCCGGAGTCGACGGCCGGGATGCTGGAGGCGCCCGGGATCGTGACGCCGAGGGCCTCGGCGGCGGCGGTCAGCGTGGACGCCGTGCCCATGGTCATGCAGTGGCCGGGCGAGCGTGCCAGGCCGCTCTCCAGTTCCTGCATCTCGCAGTCGCCGATGACACCGGCACGCTTGTCGTCCCAGTACTTCCACATGTCGGTGCCGGAACCCAGGGTCTCGCCCCGCCAGTGCCCGGGGAGCATCGGCCCGGCGGGGACGAAGACCGCCGGCAGGTCCACCGAGGCGGCGCCCATGAGCAGGGCGGGCGTGGACTTGTCGCAGCCGCCCATCAGCACGGCCCCGTCGACCGGGTAGGAACGCAGCAATTCCTCGGTCTCCATGGCGAGGAGGTTGCGGTAGAGCATCGGGGTCGGCTTCTGGAAGGTCTCGCTGAGCGTGGAGACCGGGAACTCGAGCGGGAAGCCGCCCGCCTGCCACACCCCGCGCTTCACGGCCTGCGCGCGGTCGCGCAGATGGACGTGGCAGGGGTTGATGTCGGACCAGGTGTTGAGGATCGCGATGACGGGCTTGCCCAGGTGTTCCTCGGGCAGGTAGCCGAGCTGGCGGGTGCGGGCGCGGTGGCTGAAGGAGCGCAGCCCGTCCGTGCCGTACCACTGGTGACTGCGCAGGTCCTCGGGCCGCTTGCGGGCCCCGGTCGTACCGGACTGTGTCGTACCGGACTCGGTCACACGGACCACCCCGCGGCTATCGCGGCGACCTCGGCCCGCTCGTCCTCGGGCAGCGGCCTGCTCGGCGGGCGGACCTCGCGGCGGCACAGGCCGAGGGAGGCGAGGGCCTCCTTGACGACGGTGACGTTGTTGGCGGAGCCGTTGGCGGCACGCAGTTCCTCGAAGCGGCGGATCTGCTCCCAGACCTTCATGGCGGTCGCGTAGTCGCCCGACCTGAGCGCCCCGATCATGTCGAGCGACACCGAGGGGGCGACGTTGACCAGGCCGGAGGTGAAGCCGGTGGCGCCCGCCGAGAAGTAGGAGGGGGCGTACGGCTCGGCGAGCCCGGCGACCCATACGAACCGTTCGAGGCCGGCGTCCCGCGCGAAGGCGGCGAACTTCGCCGCGTCCGGCACGGCGTACTTCACGCCGATGACGTTGGGGCAGGAGTCGGCGAGTTCGGCGAGGCGGGCGCCGGTGAGCTGAGCGTTGCGGATGTAGGGGACGACGCCCAGGTCGGGCACGGCCCCGGCGATGGCGCGGTGGTAGTCGACCCAGCCGCTCTGGGAGACGTAGGGGTGGACGGGCTGATGCACCATCACCATCCGCGCGCCGAGGTCACGGGCGTGCCGTGCGGAGGCGACGGCGGTCGGCACGTCGTGTCCTACGCCGACCAGGACGGACGAGCCGTCGCCGGTCTCCTCGAGGGTCAGTTCGGTGACCGTGCGCCGCTCCTCGGGGGTCAGGGCGTAGAACTCGCCGGTGTTGCCGTTGGGGGTCAGGGTGGTGATGCCGGCGTCGAGGAGGCGGCGCAGCAGGACCCGGTATCCGGCCGGGTCGACGGAGCCGTCCTCGGCGAACGGGGTCACCGGGATCGCCACCACGTCGGCCAGGGCCGCCCGCTGGGTCTCGAACGTCGTCGTCATGCCTGACCGTCCTCTTTCTGGGCTGCCCGGGTTGCCCGGGTTGCCGGGGTTGCCGGGGTTGCCGGGGCTTCGGGGATGTCCTGGGCTTCGACGCCTTCCTCGGCACCGAGTTCCGCGCCGGGGAAGGCCCGTCGTACGAAGGAGGCGATGTGCGCGTGCAGGGCACGCGCCGCGCCGTCCGCGTCGCCGGCGAGGGCGAGGCGCAGGATCTCGCGGTGCTCGCTCGCCTCCCGCTCCCAGGAGGGGTCGGCGGCCCAGGCGACGGTGGAGACGAGTGCGGCCTGGTCGCGGACCTCGTCGAGCATCCGGCCGAGCAGCGGGTTGCCGCACGGCAGGTACAGGGCGCGGTGGAACTCGCGGTTGGTCAGGGAGCGTTCGGCGGTGTCGGTGGCCTCGTCGGCCCTCGTCAGCGCGTCGCGCGCGGCGTCCAGGGAGGCACCGCGCCGGACGGCGCGTCGCAGCGCCTCGGGTTCGAGGAGCAGACGCACGTCGCAGACCTCGTGTGCCATGTCCACGTCGACCATGCGCACCGTGACGCCCTTGTACTGGCTCATCACGACCAGACCGGTGCCGGCCAGGGTCTTGAGCGCCTCCCGCACCGGGGTCTTGGACACCCCGAACTGCGCGGCGAGGTCGGTCTCGACCAAGGCCTGGCCCGGCGTCAACCGGCCGGTGAGGATGCGGCGTTTGATCTCTTCCAGCACGTACTGCGTGCGGGAGGGGATCGGGGTGGGCACAGAGGTCATGCGCGCCTCTCGGATCTCGCATATCGCGTCTCATATATGACGTACGAAGTACGACGCGATGAAACTAGGAGCGGCCCGGGGTTTCGTCAATGCTTCTGACAAAGGAAGTTCAGGTTGAAGCGCCCCGGGTTTGATGGAGACCTCGAAGACCCGGAAGGATGCCGATCATGCCTGCCCCCCCGTAAGTACCCCGATGAACTCCGTGAGCGCGCGACGCGGCTGGCGGTCGAGGCCCGTAAAGACCCCGCCGCGCGGACCGGCACGGACGACGTCGAACGCCGCCCCTGCCCCGCTGCGGCGTCCAGCCCGTATCGCCTTGCCGATCGCGCGGC
>NZ_JBHSOA010000025.1:370527-403708 GCF_042655885.1 Streptomyces chlorus | reverse complement strand
CCTGCCCGGATGCCCGGCCGCTCGGGAGATCTCCTGGTCAGGCCTTGGGTGTCCACCCCGGATCGCGGCCGCTCAGCCCCACCGTCCGGTCCAGCAGCGGGGCGTCGGACGGCACGGGCACGACGGGGCCGAAGATGCCCTCGCCGCTGTCCCGGCCGGGTTCCGCCGCGGCGGCGAGGAGGAAGGTGTGCGCGGCCTCGAGGGCGGCGGGGTCGGGCGCGTAGTCCTGGCCGGTGGCGCGGGCCAGGTCCCAGCCGTGGATCACCAGTTCGTCGGCGGCCACGGCTCCGGCCACCTCGCCCGGCAGGTCGACGCCTCCGACCCTGGTCATGCCGGTCCAGGCCAGGGGGTCGCCCCAGGCATCGGCGAGTTCGCCGAGCACCGCGGGCAGGTCCTCGCGCCAGCCGGGGCGGAGGTCCGGCAGGGCGGCGTCCGGGCTGGTGTCGGTGGTGCTGCCGAGGTCCTTGCGCCCGGCGTCACGGAAGGCGACGCTCAGCCCGGCGAGGTGGCCCAGGATGTGGTGCACCGCGTACCGGGGGCAGGGCGTCCGGTCCGCGAACTGCGCGTCGGTGACGCCCTCGGCGAGGCGCGCGATGATCCGCGCCTGCGGTCCGAGGTCGAGGGTCGAGTCGGTCATGGCTGCTCCCTGCTCCTCATGGCTGTATGACTGTGCCCGTGCGCGCACGGGTGTTCCTGGAGGGTTGACCGAGCCGGGTCTCGGAACTCATCGCTCGCCCGTGCCATGGATAAGGCGTCTGCCCGATCCGTACGGACAGTCCTTAGCCCCACGATGACCTGGCATGACGACGAACGGAACGCAGGGACCTGGCGGACCTGGCGGGCGGGCCTGGACCGCGGTGCGCGTGGTGCGGGAGCGGAACGCGCGGCTCTACCTGGCCGGAGTGGTGGTGTCGGGCTTCGGCACGTCCGCGCTGTGGCTCGCCTCCGGCGTGTGGGTCAAGGACCTCACCGGCTCGGACGGGCTGGCCGCGCTGTGCCTGCTGGCGATGTGGGCCCCCACCCTGGCCGGCCCGCTGCTGGGCACGCTCGCCGACCGGTTCCGCCGCAAGCCGCTGCTGATCGGCACGAGTCTGCTCCTGGCCGTACTCCTGCCCGCCCTCCTCGCCGTCGACTCTCCGCACCGCCTGTGGCTGCTGTACGCGGTGCTGTTCGTGTACGGCGCGGCGGGCGTCGTCCACGACGCGGCCGAGTCGGCGCTGATCGCCACCGCCGTGGACCGGTCCCTGCTCGGAGACTTCAACGGGCTGCGGATGACGGCCGACGAGGGCATGAAGCTCCTGGCCCCGCTGGCGGGCGCGGGCCTGTACGCCGCGTACGGCGGGGCGTCCGTCGCCCTCCTCGACGCGGTCACCTTCCTGCTCGCCACGGTGCTGTACGCGTTCCTGCGCGTACGGGAGGAGCGGCCCGCGCCCCCGCAGGACAGCCCGCGGGAGCGCATCGCCGAGGGTGCCCGTCATTTGTGGTCGCATCCTGCGCTGCGCCCGCTGGTCCTGGCGGGCGGCGCCACGATGCTGTGCGCGGGAGTGAGCGGGGCGCTGGTCTACGCCGTGGTCGAGGGCCTCGGCCACTCCCCCGCGTACGCGGGTGTGCTGTACGCCGTCCAGGGCGCGGGCTCGGTGGCGCTCGGCCTGTGCTCGGGGCCTGCCCTGCGCCGCTGCGGCGAGCGGCGGTTCGCGGCATACGGCATCGCCCTGCTGGCCGCCGCCGTCGCGCTGCGCGCGGTGCCGAACGATCCGGTGGCGTGGGCGTGCAGCGCGGCGATCGGGGCGGGGCTGCCCGCCGTACTGATCGCCACGCTGACCGCCGTGCAGCGCGAGACGCCCGGCCCGCTGCTGGGCCGGGCCACCGCCACCGCCAACACACTGGTGTTCACGCCGAACGTGCTCGGACTGGCGGCCGGCGCGGCGCTGGTCGAACTGCTCGACCACCAACTGCTGCTGGTCGCCCTGGGGTGCACACTGTCGGCGGTGGCGGTGGCGCTGTTTCAGAGTGCGGTGAGCGCCGAGCGCACCGCTTCCAGATCGCCGTCCGACGCCAGTCCCGCGTGATACAGCCGCAGTTCCGTCGCGCCGAGGCGGCGGGCCTCGGCCGCGTCCGCGGCGAGGGTGCCGGGGCTGCCGCCCATGCCGGAGACCACGGTGAAGTTGGCGGCGAGGACGGCGTCCGGACGGTTCTCCGGTACGTCCCGCGCCTCCCGTGCGAACGGCGTCAGCGGGGCGGGGCCGCCGGTGCAGGGGACGACCACGCCGTCGGCGACGGAGAGGATGTGCGCGGGGTCGACGCCGGCGTTCGCGCCGCAGTGGTACGACACCGGGTCCGCGTGCAGCAGGACCTGGAAGCCCTCGGGTGCCGCGTCGCGTACCGCCCGGACCGCCGCCTCCTGGAGCGTGCGGGCCGTCGCGTCGCGCCACGCGCGCGTGGCGGCCGCCGTCTCCTCACCGAGGAGCTTGCCGACTCCCGCCCAGCCTCCGTCGGAGGGCGCCCCCTGCCACACCGGTTCCAGGGCGGCCCGTACGGTCGCGGCCAGTTCACCGGCGTCCAGGCCCTGAGCCCCGTAGCCCTCGCGGCAGGACGGGCAGAAGCACAGGGACATCAGGTACTGCCCGGCGTCTCCGAGGCCGACCCCGGCGGTCTTGTCGTGGGCGTGCAGATGCGCGAGTCCGTACCAGCCGAGGGACTCCAGTTCGGTGCCGCTCGCCCCGGGCCGCACCGCGGCCTCGGCGGCCAGGCCGGTCAGGTACGCGCGGGTGGCGGGCTGCGCGATGCAGGGGGCCCAGGGGTAGCGGTCGCCGTAGGCGTTGACGACCGAGGTGTCCGGGTGGTCGGCGCCGAGGCGGGAGTTGTGCGCGAGCACGACCCAGGTGTGCACCTGGAGGCCCGCGTCCGCGAGCGCCTCGGCGGCCTCGCCGAAGGCGTCGCCGGGGGCCCAGTCGCCGGAGGGGTACGGGCGCGGGGCGCGGGCGGCCCAGTGGGCGCCGGGTGGGTAGAGGACGGCCGCGTGCTCGGCGGTGACGATACGGTGGCGCGGGTGACGGGGAGTCAGCGCACGCGTGGAGTGGTAGGCGGAGGCGAGCGTCGCCTGCGCCACGCCGAGCCCGGCGAGCCGCGCGGGGGCTTCGGGGTCCCCGTTGACGTCCCAGGGGTAGACGAACGCCGATGCCTTCACTTGGCCTCCTCGATCAGTGCGAGTCCCCGCTCGATCAGCTGAGCGAGTTGCTTGACATGATCCCCGGCCGGTTCGTCGAGCGGCGGCCGGACCTCGCCCACGTCCAGGCCGCGCAGCCGTACCCCGGCCTTGACCAGGGAGACGGCGTATCCGCGGCCCTGGTCGCGCAGTTCGACGAAGGGCCGGTAGAAGCCGTCGAGAAGGCGGTCCACGGTGCCCCGGTCGCCGGTGTGCAGGGCCCGGTGGCAGGCGAGGGCGATCTCGGGCACGAAGCAGAACACCGCGGACGAGTAGAGGGTGATGCCGAGGGCACGGTAGGCGAGCTGGGTCTGTTCGGCGGTGGGCAGCCCGTTGAAGTACAGGAACCCGCCGGGGTCTTCGGTGCGTACGGCGCTGACGATCCGCTGCATGTGGTCGAGGTCGCCGTGGCCGTCCTTGAGGCCGATGATCCCCTCGGTGCGGGCCAGTTCGACGACGCTCTCGGGCGTGAACAGGGCGTTGTCGCGCTGGTAGACGATCACCGGCAGGGCGGTCGCCGCGGCCAGTTCGCGGTAGTGCCGCACCAGTCCCGCCTGGCCGGCCCGCACCAGGTAGGGCGGCATGGCGAGCAGCCCGTCCGCCCCGGCCCGCTCGGCGAGAGCGGCCCAGCGCACCGCGAGGCCGGTGCCGTACCCGGCGCCCGCGACGACCGGGACGCGTCCGTCGGCCGCTTCGACGGCGACTCGCACGCACGCCTCGAACTCCTCGGGCGTCAGGGCATGGAACTCCCCGGTGCCGCAGCAGGCGAACACGGCGGCGGCCCCGGCCTCGACCCCGCCGCGCACATGGAGCCGATAGGTCTCGAGGTCGACGGAGCCGTCGGGTCCGTAGGCGGTGACCGGGAAGAACAGCGGTCCGCTGGGGATGCCGAGTCGGGCGGCGAGAGGGGCTGGCGTCACAAGCTCTCCCAGGTCCATATTCTTGATTGGCGTCTACATTTCTGAACAGTGTCACGCTAGAGCGCTCCCTGGACACCGGTCAAGCACGCCGACCCGTCACACACCAGCTGATTCCCCCACTCCGCGGGAGGGTGGGGGATACTTGACGGGCGGCGGGCCACCTCCTTACCGTGTCCACGCATATGAATGCCGTGCGCGCACATGCACGGCCGGTGATGCAAGGAGATCCTTGATGCCCGCTCCCCGCACCGTCCTGCTCACCGGCGCCGCCGGCGGCCTCGGCACCCTGATGCGGGGCCTGCTCCCGGACTACGGTTACCAGCTGCGCCTGCTCGACCTGCGGCCCATCGGGGGGGAGCCGGACGCGATCGTGGCGGATCTGGCCGACAGGGAGGCCGTGCGCGAGGCGGTCCGCGGGGTCGACGCGATCATCCATCTCGCGGGCATCTCCCTGGAAGCCTCCTTCGAGAAGATCCTCGCGGCGAACATCGAAGGCACCTACCACCTGTACGAGGCCGCGCGCGAGGAGGGCGTGGGGCGCATCGTCTTCGCCTCCTCCAACCACGCCGCCGGCTACACCCCGCGCCCGCAGGGCGACGACCCCCTCATTCCCATCGACACCCCGCGCCGCCCGGACACCTTCTACGGCCTGTCCAAGTGTTTCGGCGAGGACCTCGCCCAGCTGTACTGGGACAAGCACGGCCTGGAGACCGTCTCCGTACGCATCGGCTCCTGCTTCCCCGAGCCGACCAGCGTGCGGATGCTCTCGCTGTGGATGAGCCCCGCCGACGGCGCCCGCCTCTTCCACGCGGCCCTGACCGCCGAGGGCGTCGGCCACACGGTCGTCCACGGCTCGTCCGACAACACCCGGCTGTGGTGGGACCTCACCTCCGCGCGCGCTCTCGGGTACGACCCGCAGGACGACTCCGAGCCGTTCGCCGCGAAGCTCGTCGCCGAGCAGGGCGAACTGGACCCGGACGATCCGGCACAGGCGCGCATCGGCGGCCACTTCGTCACCGACCCGCCGATCTGGCCGTACTGACGGCACCAGCAGTACCGGCGGCACCACTGCGCGAAACCAGCACCACCGCACGAAACCGACGACGCCCGCGCGCACGATCGCGGCGGGAAATCGACGTCCACAGCGGGGGGCGGGCACCGAACGGGCCCGCCCGCCGCCGCATTCGGGCACCCGCGATGCCCGCTTCCCCGCCCCCGTCCATCTCTCCCCCAGGTCCGAGGCGGGCATCGCCCGAGTCGAACGGGCACAAACGGGCAGTACCGGTTACGCAACAGACCTGGTCAGGTTCGCGTACCCGCTGTACAACTTCTCGCAAGGACCCCACAGGGCCCGAACGGGCACCCGACCAGAAAGCAGGTGTGCGGCCATGAGCGACAGAACGGCCGAAGAGCGCCAGCGCGAGATCGTGCGGGCGGCGCGCGCCACCGGCTCGGTCGACGTGACAGCGCTCGCCGCCGATCTGGGCGTGGCCAAGGAGACCGTCCGGCGGGATCTGCGCGCTCTGGAGGACCACGGCCTGGTGCGCCGCACCCACGGCGGCGCCTATCCCGTGGAGAGCGCCGCCTTCGAGACCACGCTCGCCTTCCGTGCCACCAGCCATGTGGCCGAGAAGCGACGGGTCGCGAACGCCGCGGCCGAACTCCTCGGCGACGCGGAGACGGTGTTCGTCGACGAGGGCTTCACCCCGCAGCTCATCGCCGAGGCACTGCCCCGGGACCGGGCACTCACCGTGGTCACCGCCTCCCTGCCGGTCGCGGGCGCACTCGCCGAGACCGGCACCGTGTCCGTCCTGCTGCTCGGCGGCCGGGTCCGCTCCGGCACCCTCGCCACCGTCGACCACTGGACGACGAAGATGCTCTCCGGTTTCGTCATCGACCTGGCGTTCATCGGCGCCAACGGCATCTCGCGCGAACACGGTCTGACCACGCCCGACCCGGCGGTCAGCGAGGTCAAGACACAGGCGGTGCGGGCCTCGCGCCGGGTGGTCTTCGCGGGCGTCCACAGCAAGTTCGGGGCGGTCAGCTTCTGCCGGTTCGCCGACGTCGGCGCGCTGGAGGCGATCGTCACGAGCACGCTGCTCCCGGCGGCCGAGGCCCACCGCTACTCCCTGCTGGGCCCTCAGGTCATCCGCGTCTGACCGGACGGCCCGGACCGCACCACGATCCACGGCACGCGCATTCCCCGCGTGCCGGTTCACCACACACGTTCCACATCCCCCGCGGGCCGACCCGTCCAGGCGACGCCCGGTACCTGCCTATACGTCCAGGAGCGATCCATGCGAACCCAGAGCCGACGGAGGCCACCGCGAGCCACACTCGCCGCGGTCGCCGCAGGGACGCTGCTCGCCCCGCTGCTCTCCGGCTGCTGGGTCGGAGCGGGCGGGGCCGGATCAGGCGGTGATGCCGTCAATGTCCTGATGGTCAACAACCCGCAGATGGTGGAGCTGCAGAAGCTCACCGCCGCGCACTTCACCAAGGACACCGGCATCAAGGTGAACTTCACCGTGCTGCCGGAGAACGACGTCCGCGACAAGATCAGCCAGGACTTCGCCAACCAGGCCGGCCAGTACGACGTCGCCACCCTGTCCAACTACGAGATCCCGATCTACGCCCGCAACGGCTGGCTCAAGGAGATGGACCCGTACGTCGACGAGGACCCCGGCTACGACGAGCAGGACGTCCTGAAGCCGATGCGCCAGTCCCTCACCGGGGACGACGGCAAGCTCTACGGTCAGCCCTTCTACGGCGAGTCCTCGTTCCTGATGTACCGCAAGGACCTCCTCGAGCGGGAGGGCCTGACGATGCCCGCCAACCCCACCTGGCAGGAGGTGGGCGAGATCGCCGCGAAGCTCGACGGGGCCGAGCCCGGCATGAAGGGCATCTGCCTGCGCGGTCTGCCCGGCTGGGGTGAGGTCATGGCACCGCTGACGACCGTGGTGAACACCTTCGGCGGCACCTGGTTCGACGAGGACTGGAACGCCCGCCTGGACTCCCCCGAGTGGCAGAAGGCGACGAAGTTCTATGTCGACCTGGTGCGCGAGCACGGCGAGGCCGGTGCCGCCCAGTCCGGCTTCGCCGAGTGCCTGAACAACACCACCCAGGGCAAGACCGCCATGTGGTACGACGCCACCTCCGCGGCCGGCTCCCTGGAATCCGCCAACTCCCCCGTCAAGGGGAAGATGGGCTACGCCCCCGCCCCCGTCGAGAAGACGGAGTCGGCCGGCTGGCTCTACACCTGGGCCTGGGGCATCCAGAACGCCTCCCGGAACCCGGACAACGCCTGGAAGTTCGTCTCCTGGGCCTCCGGCAAGGAGTACGAGCAGCTGGTCGGCGACGAGTTCGGCTGGTCCAACGTCCCGGCCGGCAAGCGCGCCTCCACCTACGAGAACCCGGACTACCGCGCGGAGGCCGCGGCCTTCCAGGAGATGACCAGGAAGGCCATCGAGCAGGCCCGCCCGGACGACCCGGGCGTGCAGCCGCGGCCCGCGCCCGGCATCCAGTTCGTCGGCATCCCCGAGTTCACGGACCTCGGCACCCAGGTCTCCCAGGAGATCAGCGCGGCCATCGCCGGACGCCAGTCCGTCGAATCGGCTCTGAAGAAGTCCCAGCAGCTCGCCGAAGAGATCTCCGAGGAGTACGAGGGACGATGACCGCCACGACAACGGCCCCCGTGGCCGCCCCGGAAATTGGCGCCAGCGGCGGGCGGCGCTCCGACCGGCTGCGCGGCTGGGCCACCCGGGCCCCGCTGCTGCCCGCCCTGATCTTCATGATCGCGGTGACCCAGCTGCCCTTCGTGGCGACGCTGGTGATCTCCTTCTTCGACTGGAACTCCCTCTACCCCGATGCCCGGGAGTTCGCCGGCTTCGCGAACTACGGTGAGGTGCTCGGCGACTCCGACCTGCGCCGGTCGGTGTGGACGACGATCCTGCTGACGGTGGCGGTCGTCCTCGCCAGCCTGGTCCTCGGACTGCTGCTGGCCCTGTTGCTCGACCGGAAGTTCCGCGGCCGGGGCATCGTCCGCACCCTGCTCATCGCCCCGTTCCTGGTGGTGCCGGTGGCGGCGGCCCTGCTGTGGAAGCACGTCCTCTACAACCCCGAGTACGGCCTGTTCAACGGCCTGCTGCACTACGTCGGCGGCCCGCAGCCCGACTGGATCTCCAATACCCCGCTGCTCGCGGTGGAGGCGGCGCTGGTGTGGCAGTGGACGCCGTTCATGATGCTGATCCTGCTCGCCGGCCTGCAGAGCCGGGACCAGGAGCAGATCGAGGCGGCCCGGGTCGACGGGGCGAGCGACTGGCAGATCTTCCGCCATCTGACCCTGCCGCACCTGCGCCGTTACCTCGAACTGGGCGCCC
Source organism: Streptomyces chlorus (assembly GCF_042655885.1). Lineage (NCBI taxonomy): Bacteria > Bacillati > Actinomycetota > Actinomycetes > Kitasatosporales > Streptomycetaceae > Streptomyces > Streptomyces chlorus. The sequence goes on along the minus strand of NZ_JBHSOA010000025.1, from coordinate 395,207 downwards.
TGCTCGGGTCGATCTACATCGTGCAGAACTTCGACGCGGTCTTCACGATCACGTCCGGCGGCCTGGGCACCGCCAACCTCCCGTACACCGTGTACCAGACCTTCTACCAGGCCCATGAGAACGGTCTGGCCTCGGCCGCCGGTGTCCTGGTCGTCATCGGCTCGATCATCATCGCGACCTTCGCCCTGCGCGTCGTGTCGTCCCTGTTCCGCGAGGAGGCGTCCCGCGCATGAGTACCGTCGCCGTACCCGATCGCGGCCGGAACCGCAAGGGAGCGGGGCTCGGCCTGGTGGCCTGGCTGGCCGGCATCGTCTTCTTCCTGCCCATCGCGTGGATGGCACTGACGTCCTTCCACTCCGAGGAGGACGCGGCCACCAACCCGCCGTCCTTCGCCGCCGCCCTCACCCTGGACGGCTACCGGGAGTTCTTCGGCGCGGGCGGCGGCGCGAGCCCCTGGCCATCGCTGATCAACTCGACGGTGGCGTCCGTGGCGTCGACGCTGCTGGTCCTGCTGCTCGCGCTGCCGGCCGCGTACGCCCTGTCGATCCGCCCGGTGAAGCGGTGGACGGACGTCTTGTTCTTCTTCCTCTCCACCAAGATGCTGCCGGTCGTGGCGGGCCTGCTGCCGATCTACCTGTTCGCCAAGAACGCCGGGATGCTCGACAACATCTGGCTGCTGGTCCTGCTCTACACCTCCATGAACCTGCCGATCGCAGTGTGGATGATGCACTCGTTCCTCTCGGAGATCCCGGTCGCGGTGATCGAGGCCGCCCAGATCGACGGGGCCCGGCTGCCGACGGTGCTGGCCCGCATCATCGCCCCGATGGCAATGCCCGGCATCGCGGCGACGGCCCTGATCTGCTTCATCTTCAGCTGGAACGAACTGCTGTTCGCCCGGGTCCTGACGGGCGTGGTCGCCGAGACCGCCCCCGTCTTCCTGACCGGCTTCATCACCAGCCAGGGCCTGTTCCTGGCCAAGGTGTGCGCCGCGTCGCTCGCCATCTCCCTGCCGGTGCTCGCCGCGGGGTTCGCCGCCCAGGACAAACTCGTCCAGGGTCTGTCGTTGGGAGCCGTGAAATGAAGGCCGCCGTCATCGAGTCCGTGGGCCGGGCCGTCGTCACCGAGGTCCCGGACCCGACGCCAGGACCCCGCGAGGTCGTCGTCGAGGTCGCGGCCTGCGGGCTGTGCGGCACGGACCTGCACATTCTGCAGGGCGAGTTCGCCCCCAAGCTGCCGATCGTGCCGGGGCACGAGTTCGCGGGCGAGGTGGTCGGCGTCGGCGCCCAGGTCACCGAGGTGTCTCTCGGCGACCAGGTCGCCGTGGACCCCTCCCTGTACTGCTACGAGTGCCGCTACTGCCGTACCGGCCACAACAACCTGTGCGAGCGCTGGGCGGCGATCGGTGTCACCACGGCGGGCGGGGCCGCCCAGTACGCGGTGGCCCCGGTGGCGAACTGCGTCAAGCTGCCCGAGCACGTCCGCACCCAGGACGCGGCCCTGATCGAGCCGCTCTCCTGCGCGGTGCGCGGCTACGACGTCCTGCAGTCCCGCCTCGGCGCACACGTCCTGATCTACGGCTCCGGGACGATGGGCCTGATGATGCTGGAGCTGGCCAAGCGGACCGGCGCGGCGAGCGTGGACATGGTGGATCTGAACCCGGCCCGTCTGGAGACCGCCCGGCAGCTGGGCGTCTCCGCCTCGGCGGCGAACCCGGACGAACTGGACCGCCCCCAGGGCTGGGACCTCGTCATCGACGCGACGGGCAACGCGGCGGCGATCCAGGACGGCCTGGAGCGCGTGTCCAAGGCCGGCACCTTCCTGCAGTTCGGGGTCGCCGACTACGCGACGCGTGTGACGATCGACCCGTACCGCATCTACAACCAGGAGATCACGATCACCGGGTCGATGGCGGTGCTGCACAGCTACGAGCGGGCGGCGGAGCTGTTCGCGACGGGGGTGCTGGACCCGGACGTGTTCATCAGCGACCGTCTGCCGCTGGAGCGGTATCCGGAGGTGCTGGAGCAGTTCGCGAGGGGTGTGGGGAGGAAGATCGTGGTGGTGCCGTAGGGGGAACGGGACTTTTTCTCGCCCCCGGGACGGGCTGGATGTCCTGGCCGGCTCCTCTCGACCGACCGAGTCGGGTGGTGGGCGGGCAAAGGCCGGGGTTCCAGGGGCGGAGCCCCTGGAGTCGGGAAGGGAAGGGGCGGCGGGGGCGAAACCCACTGGGCGAGCCGCCCCCGCCGCCGTACCATCCGCGCATGCCCAAGCCCCACGGCTTCGCCTACGAGGCCCACCCCAACGGCACTGTGCACATCACCCACCACAACCGTCCCGCGACCACCCTGAACGGCGACCGCGCCGCCCGTTTCCTCACCGAGGTCACCACCACCGACCCCCAGCTCGTCATGGCCCGCTGGACCGGCAACTACAAGCGCGGCAACGAACGCACCGCCCGCGACCACCCCCGCAACCGGGGCTGAGAACCTCCGACCCATTCGGGCCACAGGTAAGGGAACGGCAAAACGCCCCCGCTCGTTCACCCGGCATGACAGCTATGACCCCCGGCTCGAACATCCCTCTTCCCACCGCCCGTGTGACGGTGGACGTCGCCGCCCCGGTGCGGCTCGACGTATCGGGCCTGCTGCTCACCGCCGACGGCAAGGTGCGCTCCGACGACGACTTCATCTTCTACAACCAGCCCGCGGGCCCCGGCGTGACCTACCGCTCCGGCGGCGGCAGCGCTCCGGACGCCATCACGATCGACACCACGGCCGTCCCGCCCGGCATCGAGAAGATCGTCGTCACCGCGAGCCCCGACGCCCAGGGCCAGACGTTCCAGGGCATCGAACCGACGGCCACCATCCGGAGCGCGGACGACAACGCGGTCCTGGCCACCTTCACTCCCCCGAGCCTCGGCGCCGAGACGGCCCTGGTGGTCGTCGAGGTCTATCTGCGCAACGGCGCCTGGAAGGCCCGCGCGGTCGGCCAGGGCTATGCCAACGGCCTGGCGGGCATCGCCACCGACTTCGGCGTCACGGTCGAGGAACCGGCCGCCCCCGCCCAGCCGGCCTCCCCGGTCCAGCCGGCCTCCCCGGTCCAGCCGGCCACTCCCCCTCCGCCGGCGCCGCCGGTCCCGCCGATGGCCGCCCCGCAGGCTCCGCCCGCGCCCGCCGCTCCCCCGGCACCGCCCGCCGCCGCGCCGGGCACCGGGAAGATCAACCTGGACAAGGGCCGGGTCAGCCTCCAGAAGAACCAGACGGTCTCCCTGATGAAGGGCGGCCGCCCGCTGCTCTCGCAGGTCCGGATGGGCCTCGGCTGGGAGCCGGCGTACCGCGGCAAGGACATCGACCTGGACGCCTCGGTCATCGCGTACGGCCCGCAGCGCAACCACATCGACAGCTGCTACTTCGGCAAGCTCCAGATCGTGAACGGCGCGATCCAGCACTCCGGTGACAATCTCACGGGCGAGGGCGGCGGGGACGACGAGACGATCACGGTCGACCTAGGCCGTCTCCCCCAGGAGGTCTCCGGCCTGGTCTTCACGGTCAACTCGTTCTCCGGCCAGAAGTTCACCGAGGTCGCCAAGGCGTACTGCCGTCTCCTGGACGCCACCACCGGCGAGGAACTGGTCCGCTTCGACCTCACCTCCGCCGAAGCGCAGACGGGCGTCATGATGGCGAAGCTGATCCGCCAGTTCTCCGGCGAGTGGGAGATGACCGCCATCGGCGACTTCGTGAAGTCCCGCACGGTCAGGGGCATGGTCAAGCCGGCCGCCCAGGCGCTGTAACAGCCGCACGGCCCGTGGCCGGGTGTGCCCCGCGTGCTCGGGGCACACCCGGGACCGGTACCCGGCCGGACTGGACCGGCTACGGCCGCAACCCCTCCATCAACAGCCCCAGATATCGGCGGATGGGCTTCCCCTCCCCGCCCGCCGGTTCCGAGGCCGTGGCGACCTCGTGGGCCAGGCGCAGCACGTCGACCGGCTCGATGTCCCGGCGCAGCGTCCCCGCCTCCCGCGCCGAGCCGACCAGCCGCGCCACCGCGCACTTCAAGGGCTCGCAGCAGTCGGTGGTGTCGCCGGCCGGACCGCCGTCGCCACCGTCATCGCCGTTGCCCCGACGGCGGAGCCCAGCAGGGCCCGCAGCCCTCGGATCCGGATCATCCCGGTGCCGAGTTCGTGCAGCCACTCGGTCAGCGCCTCACCGGGCGACAGCCGTTCGGCGAGTTCGCCGGCGCGCCGGCGAGCTTGACACCAGTCGTCCCCCACTCATCTGCACCGAGGGCGCCTCGGGGGCCAGGACAGGTTGCGCCTCAGCCGGGCCGACAGCAGGTCAGACCGGACTCAGGGGCGCACCATCACGCACAACTCCGGCGCCCCTTCGAACGGTACGGCCTCGCCCACCATCCGGTACGCCCACCCCTCGTACAGGGCCCGTACCTTGCTGTGCGCCTTGTGCACCAGCAGTGTCACCCGTTCTTCGCCCCGGGAGGCCAGCAGCACGTCATGGATACGGAGGGAGGTGCCGGTGCCACGCCAAGGCTCCCGCACCATCAGTTCGGACAGGGCGAACGTGCGCGTGCCGGTCTCCGCCGTGAACCCCTCCGGCAACGCCGGGGTCACCTTCGCCCACCAGGTCGTGGTCGGAGACAGGGGCGCACCGTAGGCGTAGCCGACCGGCTGTTCCCCGTCGTAGGCGACAACGCACGCGAAGCCGGGGCGCGCCGACCAGGAGTCGACGAACCTCGCGAAGGCGTCCCGCCCGGCGAGCGGGTCATCACTGCCCTCGTACACCTCGTCGTGAACGTCGAGGAGAAGCTCACGGATCGCGGCGGCGTCCACCTGGCCGTAATGCCTCAGAGCGAGTTGGGCGGGCGTGGTCACGGGCGTCCTTCCTGCCCATGATGGGCTGCTTCAGTCACCCGCTCCAGGCGGGCGGCAATACGACTGCTCGCGACTCCGGAGACGGGCACGTGCGAGACAGTCTCCGCGGCCTGCTCCCTGTGTCCCTGGGCGAGCTGGAGCTCGGCGCGCAGCACCGTGTAGTAGGAACGGTTACGGGTGAACCGCACGTCGAGCAGGTCGAGGGCCTGGGCGGTCTGCTGCTCCGCTCTCGCGTACTGGCCGGCGCTCTGGTGGGCGATCGCGCCGAGCCCGGTCAGTTCCGCCGGGGTCAGGAAGGCGAGCCAGCTTGGAGCGGTCACAGTGTCGTCGGCGCGGTCATAGGCGCGTTCCGCGGCGGCGAGTTGGCGGCCCATTCCAGCGGTGTCTCCGGTCTGGGCGAGGCAGTCGGCGAGTCTGGCGTGCAGTAGTGCTGTGATGAGCGGCTGGGCGCGCAGGTGCCGTTCAGCCAGCGCGGCCCGGTTGATCCGCGCAGCCTGGCCGGGGCGCCCGGCATGCTCGGCCTGAGCAGCGAGGTCCGACCAAGCCCGGGTTACGGCGACCGGGGCACGCGTCAGCAGCGCGGCTTGGAGCGCCTGGTTGCGGAACTGATCCGCACGAGCGTAGTCGCCGCAGTCATGCGCGGACCATCCCGCGCATGCGGCGACGTCGGCCACAGCCCGGGTCAGGGCACGCCCCACGCGCTCGCCGTACGTGCAGTGGTCAAGGGCTCGTTGGAGCCGCGCAAGGTAGTCGGTGGCAACATCGACGAGGGCGTCCCCGCCGAGCCCGTTGAAGTGTGCATCGAGCCGCGTGATGGTGGTCTGGATACGGTCGACGTCGGACATGCCGAGGCGGCCTCGCTGCGGTGTCTGCTCGGTACCGAGCGCGGTTGCGAGGGACGCAGCGATGAACGTGCGGCGGTGCACAGAGCGCTGTTCCTTCGCGGGTGTCGGCTTCGACGGTGCAAAGGGTGGTGGCGTCAGGGTGCACAATACGAATCCCATCTCCTGAGGGCTCCGACCGAAGATGTGCTCCAGAAGCCGAAGGTAGCGCGGCCACGGCCGGCGGACATACCCGGAGATCCGTCGCCGCACGTGCCGGTCGGTGCAGTTGGCCGACTCCCCGAACTCGTCGTCGGCAACCCGGTTGACCTCGTCAGCCAACTGAGCGTGCGTGTACCCGAACTCCGTGAGCAGCACCTCAAGCTGGGCGTTCCGTTGCCTGGTCATGGCGCCCCCTCTCGCACATTCGTGACCTACCGTAGCCCTACCGTCGCGGACTGTCCGGAAAAACTGTCCTGTTGACTGCCGCCAACTGCCCTGATTCTGTCCTGATGAGGAGCAGACACTTCCGGTTTCCTCGAACCATGACGATGACGGCTGCATCGGTAGGACCACAGCGCTATCAGGAGCGCTATCCGGCGAAGCTCGAAGCCGCTTCCCAGGCACGCCGGGACATAACGCTGGCCCTGAAAACGTGGGGCCTCCTCCACCTGGTGGACGCGGCTGAGCAGATCGTCACGGAGTTGGTCGCCAACGCGGTGGAGCACACCGACGCCGCCACGGTCGGCGTCTCCATCACCCGCACCGGCGAGGAGTCCGCGCGGATCGTCGTCACGGACACCTCCCGCACGCGCCCCACACCGGCCGTCCCGTCCGCCGACGCCGAACACGGACGTGGCCTCCTCCTCGTCGAAGCCCTCGCCCACGGCTGGGGCAGCGAAGTGGTGCACGGCGGGAAACGGGTGTGGGCCGATCTGCTGGCGGACCGTGAACGATGAGCGGCTGGCCTGTGACCGGCCTGCCGAGGATTGACCTGCTCGTCCCTCGGCAACAGATGGCCATGAACTGCGCTTGCTGTGCCCAGCACTTGGGGATGAGCGGCCGTGTTGAGGCGAAGTACGTTACTGGGGCCTGCCGTTCCGGCTCCGGATCTGCGTGCCCAGCTGACCAACGGCCGCACCTGGCGCCCCGGCCTGAGCCGCCGCCCTGTCTCCGGAGGCACCAACGCCCCGGATTCTGGGCGGCTTTGATCCGCTCGAAAGGCCGGCAAACAGCCATGCGCACCTTCCCTCAACACTCCGGTGTGGGCGAAGCGTCCTCTATGACACGGTCCCCCGGCCGGCCGGGTGGCCCGGTGCATGGCCTGGGGGGAGGCAGCCGCGGGCCGGGCCGGCGGAATGGTTCCGTGCCGGGGGTTGGGAGCTGCTGGAGTTTGGCTGAGCACGAGTGTGTTCTGGTGTGCATGAGTGAGCGCAGATGGGCGCGGTCACGGCCAGAGTGGGTGCTGTCCTGCCGGAAGGGGGGAATGGGGGTTCGTCTGCCGAATGTGTGACCTTGGCGGGTGGTGCTCGTTGGGTGGGGTGAGCGGGTTTTCTGGGCCGGGCTGAAGGGGCGGGGGTGTGGGGTGGACGGAGGAGTGCGGATGCTGGCGGCGCCGTTTGTGGTGCCCGGCCCGTCGGGGGTGGCCGTCCGTACCCGGCTCAGGCAGCTCACCGACGCCGACGAGGAGGTGCTGCGGCGGGTGGGCGCGCATCTGGGCACGCTGGCCTCCCGTGACCTGAAGGCGCGCTGCCGGGACGGTCTGGCCCATGATGCGGAGGCGTGGGCTACGCGGAAGCGAGAGCTGTCCCCTGTGTCGTCGGCCCGCTGGGCGGGCGCGATCACCAGGGCGACGCATGACCAGTGGGCGCTGGCCCGCCGCTGCGCGCTCGCCCACCTCCAGAACCTGGAATCGGGGGTGCGCACCCTGCGCCACCGGCTGGCACTGCCGCTCGGCGCGAAGGGTTCGAAGAAGGCCCCGGGTGGATATCGCAGTCGGCGGGAGTGGCATGCCAAGGCCCGCCGCCTGCACGTCCTGGAGGACCGGCTGGCACGGGAACGCGCCGACTGGGAAGCCGGGCGTGTGCACGTGGTGCGCGGCGGCAGGCGCCTGGCCCGGATGCGGCACCAGCTGCCCGCCGCACAGCTCACCGAGCCCCAGTGGCGTGAACGCTGGGAGGCGGCACGCTGGTTCCTGCGGGCGGACGGGGAGAGCGGGAAACGCTACGGGAACGAGACCATCCGCATCAGCCCGGACGGTGAGGTCAGCATCAGGCTGCCCGCCCCGCTCAAGCAGTTGGCGAACGCTCCGCACGGCCGGTATGTCCTCACCGGCCGGATCCGGTTCGCGCACCGGGGGCAGGAATGGGCCGACCGGGTGGCGGCGAACCGGGCCGTCGCCTACCGCATCCACCACGACCCGGCCCGCGCGCGCTGGTATGTGACCGCCTCCTGGCAGAAACCCGTCACGCGCACGGTCCCGATGGCGGCGGCGCTGGCCGACGGGGTGATCGGGGTGGACATGAACGCCGACCACCTGGCCGCCTGGCGCCTCGATGTGCACGGCAACCCGATCGGGAGCCCGCGCCGGTTCTTCTACGACCTGACCGGCACCGCCGACCACCGCGACGCCCAGGTCCGCCACGCCCTGACCCGGCTCCTGCACTGGGCCCGCACCTGTGGGGTGCGGGCGATCGCGGTGGAGGACCTGGACTTCGCCGCGGAGAAGACCCGCGAGAAACACGGCCGCAACAGGCGGTTTCGGCAGTTGGTCTCCGCCATGCCCACCGGCCGGCTCCGCGCCCGGCTCGTCTCGATGGCCGACGCCATGGGCATCACCGTCGTCGCCGTGGACCCGGCCTACACCTCGAAGTGGGGCGCCCAGCACTGGCAGAAACCCCTGACCAGCACCACCCGCAGGACCACCCGCCACGACGCAGCCGCCGTGGCGATCGCACGACGCGCCCAGGGGTATCCCATCCGGCGTCGGACGGCACCGCCCCGCACCCACCAGAGCGATGGATGCGGGCATCGGACCGTCCAGGCCGGACCGGATGCCCCCGGGCGTGAGGAAACCCGCCGCCACGTTCCCGGACCACGGACACGATCCGTGCCACCGGACACGGAACGAACGCGGGCGACCAGGACACCCAACACCGTTCGGGGCGTCCGCAGTGAGCGGGAATGGGTCCAGGACCCACTCCTGCTCACTGACTAGGAACGGTGACGGATCAGGTCTCATTCACCGTCACGCTTCCGCCCATGCCTGAACACCGGTTGAACTCCGCGGGGCATCCCGGCAGCCGCTTCGGTGAACCACGCGCGGCCGCCCGTCCCGCCCACCGACCGGAGCGGTGCGCCCACACCCACCGGTCGCAGCGGTGCGCCCCGCTCTACTACCGGCGCGAGGCGCCCGCCGCCCGCCGTGCGCCGTCCACTGTCCGCTCAAATCCCCTGCCGCACGTCAACTCCCGCGCTGCGACCGCGCCTTGAAGGCGGCCTTGCGTGCGGCCTTGGCGATCACCTTGTCCGGGTGCAGCCGGCCCATCGCCTCCAGCACGTCCGCCGTGGCCGGGTGCTCCACCCGCCAGGCGGTGGCGAAGAAGCCGCTGTGCTGGCGGGCCAGGCCCTCCACCAGGGCCTGCAACTCCTCGGAGTTGCCCTCGGCCGCGAGCTGTGCAGCCACCGTGTCGATGGTCAGCCAGAAGATCATGGCCTCGGAGGGCGGCGGTACGTCCGTCGCCCCGTGCTCGGTCAGCCACACCCGGGCCAGTCCGCCGAGTTCGGCGTCGTCGAGTACCTCGCGCAGGGCGGGTTCGGCCGAGACGCCGACCAGCGCCAGCGCCTGCTGGCACTGCAGCCGCCGCAGCGGCGCGTTCTCGTCGGTGCCGCGCGCGGCGGCGAGCAACTCGCGTGCCGCGTCGAGGGGTTCGCGGTGGGCGAGCCACTGCTCGGTCTCCGCGTGGGCCGCCGCCGGCGGGAAGGCGGGAGTGCGGTCGAGCAGCGCGTCGGCGCCCTTGTCCGTGAGGTCCCCGACCGCCGGGGCGTCGAACCCCGCTTCCAGCAGGCGGGCGCGCAGCCCGTACAGGCCGAGCGGGGTCAGTCGCACCACGCCGTAGCGGGTGACGTCGGTGTCGTCCTGGGGCGGGGCGGGCTCCTCGTCGCCCTCGGCCAGCAGCGCCTCGTCGACCGGCTGGTACTCCACGAGTCCGGCCGGCTCCAGCAGGCGGAACTGGTCGTCCAGCCGCATCATCGCGTCGGACACCTCCTGGAGCACGTCGTTGGTGGGCTCCGGCATGTCGTCGGGGACGATCACGGAGGCGGCCAGCGCGGGCAGCGGCACCGGCGAACCGGCGGGCCCCGCCTCGCCCACGGTCAGCAGATACAGGTTGCCGAGGACCCCGTCGAGGAAATCCGCCTCGTCCTCGGGGTCCCAGTCGACCGAGGAGAGGTCGAGTACGCCGGATCCGTCCCCGGCGGCGAGGGCGTCGACGAGCCCGTCCAGGTCGGGCACGCTCGCGTCGGCGAGCACCGCCTCCAGGGCGGCGAGCCACACGGTGAGGACGTCCTGCGGCGAGCCGCCGGTGAGCAGCGCGAGGTCGGCGCCCGCGGTGACGGTGCCCTCCTCCTCCTCGTCGACGACGTCGACGAGCCCGGCGTCCACGGCGACGCGCCATGCCGCACTGGCGTCGGCGGTGGCGTCCTCGCCGCTCAGCCCGAGCGCCTCGGCCGCCGCGGGCAACTGTTCGTCGACGAGTCCGCCGCCGGCGTCGACCCGCGTTTCGGATCCGGCCCAGCGGGCGAGCCGGGTTGCCCGGGACAGCAGCGGCGTGGACAGCGCCTCGCGCGCCAGCTCCGCTTCGGGGTGCAGCCGCGCCGGCGGCAGGGTGGAGCTGTCTGACATCGGCTGTTTCTCCTAGGGTCTGTCCGGCGGATCACGTCGGAGGCAACTGGGCGGCATCTGTCCAGCTGGGCCGGAGACGACTCAACCGCTCAGCCTAGACGGATTTCCCCCCAAGCCGCCCACTTCACCGCTGCTTCACCCCCCGTACATGGCCGAAACCTTGACAAGTGGACTGGCCGGGCTGGAGATTGACGCGCGTAGAAGTCGGCGGACAGTTGTTCACCGGAGCCCAAGCCACCCACGGGCGCCACCCGTGGGAGCCGCCCCGCACGCCCCTCGTGAACCGCCTGCGGACGCCATTCGCAGAGGGCATCCTGGGAGGGCTGGAGGCCACGCAGGGTCGAGCGGTCACCCACGGCGGCCGCCCGCACCCGACACCACTCTCTACGCGCGTCACCTCTCGCCCTACCTGCCTCACACGCCCCATCAGCCCCGATCGCTCCCGCCGCCGTCCCCGCACGTCGCACGTTTCTCACCATCGTCCCGGCACTCATCACATTCCCGGAGGGAATCCGTTGCCGAGCAAGTCGTCCGCGCGTCTCGCCACGCTCACCGTCGCCGCCGTGTGCGCGGCGTCCACGATCACCCTCACCTCGCCCGCGCACGCGGAGTCCGTGCGCATCCACGACATCCAGGGCGACACCCGAACATCTCCGTACGCCGGGCAGCAGGTCACCGATGTGGCCGGAATCGTCACCGGCATCCGCACCTACGGCTCGTCCCGCGGGTTCTGGATCCAGGATCCGACGCCGGACGCCGACCCGGCCACCAGTGAGGGCGTCTTCGTCCACACGGGCTCGACCCCCCAGGGGGTCGCCGTCGGCGACGCCGTCACGGTCTCCGGCACGGTGTCGGAGTACGTCCCCGGCGGCACCTCCTCCGGCAACCAGGCGCTGACGGAGATCACCCGTGCCACGTTCACCGTCGTCTCCAGCGGCAACCCGGTCCCGGCCCCGATCAGGATCGACGCCAGGTCCGTCCCCGCCGCCTACACCCCGGCCGGGGACACGGCGGCGAACGGCTCGGTCAACGCCCTGCCGCTGCGCCCCGACCGCTACGCCCTGGACTTCTACGAGTCCCTGGAGGGCATGAACGTCCAGGTCTCCGACACCAGGGTGGTCGGCGCCACCGACCCGTACACCGAGCTCTGGGTCTCGGTGAAGCCGGGGGAGAACCGCAACCACCGCGGCGGCACGGTCTACGGCTCCTACGACGACCGGAACACCGGCCGCCTGCAGATCCAGTCCCTGGGCCGTGCCTCGGACTTCCCCGACGCGAACGTCGGCGACACCCTCGCCGGCACCACCGCGGGCCCGCTCGACTTCAACCAGTTCGGCGGTTACACGCTGGTGGCGAGCGAACTCGGCACGCTGAAGAGCGGGAACCTGCGGCGCGAGTCGACGCGCGCGCAGCGCTCCGGCGAGCTGGCGGTCGCCACGTACAACGTGGAGAACCTGGACCCGTCCGACGACACGTTCGCCGCGCACGCCGAGGCGATCGTGGGCAACCTGAAGTCGCCCGACATCGTGTCCCTGGAGGAGATCCAGGACGACAACGGCGCCACCGACGACGGCACGGTCGCCGCCGACCGGACGGTGGCCGAGCTGATCGGCGCGATCGAGGCGGCGGGCGGCCCGCGCTACGACTGGCGCGGGATCGACCCGGTCGACAAGGCCGACGGCGGCGAGCCGGGCGGCAACATCCGCCAGGTGTTCCTCTTCAACCCGGAGCGGGTCTCCTTCACCGACCGTGCGGGCGGCGACGCCACGACGGCCACCGGCGTCACCAAGGTGCGTGGCAAGGCGGCCCTGACGGTCTCCCCCGGCCGGGTCGCCCCCAAGGCCGCGGCGTTCGAGAACAGTCGCAAGCCGCTGGCCGGCGAGTTCGTCTTCCGCGGCCGCACGGTCGTCGTGGTCGCCAACCACTTCGCCTCCAAGGGCGGCGACCAGGCCCTGACGTCGCAGTACCAGCCGCCGTCCCGCAGCTCGGAGACGCAGCGCCACCTCCAGGCGAAGGAGGTCCACGACTTCACCGCGAAGATCCTCGCCACCCAGAAGAACGCGGACGTCGTCGTCCTCGGCGACATCAACGACTTCGAGTTCTCCACGACGACGAAGATCCTCGAGGGCCGGGGCACTCTCTGGTCGGCGATCAAGACCCTGCCGCGGAGCGAGCGTTACTCGTACGTCTACCAGGGCAACAGCCAGGTTCTGGACCAGATCCTGATCAGCCCGTCGATCCGCCGCGGCGGGACGTTCACGTACGACAGCGTGCACCTCAACACCGAGTTCCACGACCAGATCAGCGACCACGACCCGCAGATCCTGCGTTTCCGCCCGTAGGGCGCACATCCGCGCCGAGGGCCGGCCGAACGCTCCCGTCCGGCCGGCCCTCGGTCGTGCCCGCCCAGCCCTGCCCGCCCTGCCCCGCCCGGGTCCGCAGTGCTCCCCGGCCCGCCCGTCAGTGCGTCCCGGTCCCGCGCCGCCGCAGCACCGCCATCCCCGCCGTCGCCGCCAAACCGGCCGCCGTCCCACCGGCGATCATCACCGGCCACGGCTTCCGCGTCCCGGCCAGCCGGGCCTGCGTGGCGCTGCTCCGCAGTTGTACGGTCATCGCCCCGGCCTTGTCGCGCAGGTCCTCCACGCGGGCCAGCGCGTTTCCCTTGACGTCCATCTTCCCAGCCAACTGCTCCACCGTGTCGCCGAGTTCGTGTCGGGTCCGCTCGATCTCCCGCCGCATTTCGTCCGGTCCCTTGGCCCCGTGGGCGGCACCCTGCTCGGCCCCGGACTCGATGTGGGCCCCGGACCCGGAACCCGCCGCCTTCGCAGGCGCGTTCACGCCGTTCACGTCCCGCGTCATCGGTGTGCCCTTTCCTTGATCTCCTCCACGTCGGCCTTCACGCTGTCCAGCGTCCGCTCCGGCGTCGCCGGGGTGGCCTGCCGCAGCTGACCACGGCCGAGCACGGCCAGCACACCGGCGATCACGAACAGCACGGCCGCGATGATCAGCGCCGCCGCCCACACCGACAGGACGAGGGAGAGCGCGGCACCCCCGGTGAAGGCCGTCGCCAGCAGGCCCGCGTAGGCGAAGGCACCCGCGGCGCCGAGCATGCCGCCGCCGCGTCCGGCCCGGCGGCCCTTCTCGGCCAGCTCCACCTTGGCCAGGGCCACTTCCTGCCGCACCAGCCGGGAGACCTGCTCGGTGGCCTGTCCGACGAGTTCGCCCACGCTGTGCTCGTCGTGACCGTGAATGTCACGGCTGTATTCGGCACGGCCGTGAGCGTCACGGCTGCGCGTGTCGCGGACCGGCGGTTGCTCGATGGTTGCGGTCACGGTGTTCCGCCTCCTCTCGGTCGGGTCTTTCGAGTACCCGGACCGCGCGGCGCCTATCCTGAGCACTACCCGTTACTGCTACTTATCAATAGCGGGTAGGAAATTTAAGTGGAGCTACGCAGCGATCGGGCAGAGACTGCCCCTCATGAGCCCATCGACGCCTCCCTTCGGCCGCGCCCTGTGCGCCATGGTCACGCCGTTCACCTCCACCGGCGCCCTGGACCTGGACGGCGCCGCGCGTCTGGCCGACCACCTGGTGAGCCACGACTGCGACGGCCTGGTGCTGTCCGGTACGACGGGCGAATCCCCGACCACGACGGACGCCGAGAAGTCCGCCCTCGTCACGGCGGTGCGGGAGGCGGTGGGCGGCCGCGCCTCGATCGTCGCGGGCGTCGGCACCGCCGACACCGCGCACACCACCGAACTCGCCCGCGAGGCCGAGAAGGCGGGCGCCGACGGCCTCCTGGTCGCCACCCCGTACTACAGCCGCCCGCCGCAGGACGCGCTCGAGGCGCACTTCCGCGAGGTCGCGGATGCCACGGACCTCCCCCTGGCTCTGTACGACATCCCGGCCCGCACGGGCACCCGCATCGAGCCGGACACGATGCTGCGGCTCGCCGAGCATCCCCGGATCGTGGCGGTGAAGGACTGCTCGTACGACTTCCTGGCCGCCCAGAAGATCCTCGCCCGCACGGAGCTCGCCTACTACGCGGGCTGCGACGAGCACATCCTCGCCCTGTACGCCGTCGGCGGCGCCGGGTACGTCAGTACGGTCGCGAACGTGATCCCGGACCACCTGCGCGCCGTCCTGGACGCCTTCGACGCGGGCGACACGGCCCGCGCGGCCGGTCTCCAGCAGCGGGCCATCGCCCTCATCGAGGCGATGATGGCCGGCGGCCTGCCCGGCACGGTCACGGCCAAGGCCCTCCTCACCACCCTCGGCCTGCCGGGGGGCCCGGTCCGCCCGCCGCTGAGGCCGGCGTCCCCCGAGACGATCGACGGCCTCAGGTCGCTCTACGAGGCCCTCATGGCAGGCTGACCGCCACCACGGGCGCAGGCCCGCCCCTCACGGCGCGAAGGACGTTGAGGGGCGCCTGCACGGATCAACTCGTCCGGCGGGTTCAGGGAAACAGCACGACCAGGCACGGTGGATCGGGGCGTCGCCCGTCGCTCATCGGAGTTCCCGCGGCCCATACCTGGCGCTGCCGGCATCAGTCTGGAAGGCCCAGTAGCGGTCGCCGTAGGACCAGTGCCACCACTCGGTGGGGTAGTTCACCAGGCCCGCAGCGGTCAGTGCGTCACCGAGCACCCGCCTGTTGGCCCGCGCTTCAGATCCGACGCCGTCGGCGTCCGTGTAACAGGCTCCGTCGCTCTCTTCCGGGCTGGCGTTCACCCGAGTTCCCATGTCGAGTTCCCGTCCGGTGGCGGAGATCAAAGTGAGGTCTACCGCGGCGCCGGCGCTGTGGGGCGCGATCTCCGGTGGCGACACGTACCGGCTCGCAGCCTCACGAACCCGTATCGGCGACCAGCCCGGATTATCGGCTCGCAGGTTGTCGGCGTACCGCTCGAAGTAGAAGCGCTGCAGCGCGGGCGGCCTGTACCCCTCGATGAACAGCAGACGCATACCATCCGGGAGCAGCTTCTGAGCCTCGAGAAGACGGATCAGGACCCCTTCTCGCAGATGCGCGAACGCCCCTGATTGATCAGTCTTGCGAGAGTCGACGACGAGGGACTCCTGGAGCCGGACGTCGACGAGTGGTTCGCCGCAGTCGGCCACCGGGATCGCCGCGATCTTCGGATCCGACATCAGCACGATCTTGTTCATGCACTGATCATTGCCACCCATCCCGCTCAACGGTGGCGACCCTGCTCGCCTTGGCCAGAAGTCACCGGCCCGTACCCGCAAGGCGGACTTGGCTGCACCGTGCCTCGGACGACGACACGACGACAGTCTTCCGCCGACCCATTTCTGACGGGCGATCCCCAGGCAAGTACCCGTACGACGGCTTCGCGCAACTCCCCGACACACCCGCAGCGAAAGCTAGTTGCCGTCCGGCAGTGGATCCACGACGAACGTCCCCAACCCCACCTCGCCGCGCGTCCAGCCCTCTTCCCGCACGTGCCGCATGGCCTTCGCCGCCGTCGCGTTCACGACGCCGAACTCTTGGGCGATCTCCAGCGTGGACGGCACACGACTTCCCGGCGGATAGGTGCCGTCCTGAATCCGTCGGATGATCTCCGCTGCAATCTGCCGCCACAGCGGGCGCGTACGGTCAAGCTCCATGGTGTCAGCGTGGGTGACCACAGCTGTCCATGCATCCGTGGATAACCGTGGATAACTACAGATATGGTGAAGCTGGAATCAGAAACACCCCTGGACGAGCCGGGCAAGGGCTCGTCCAGGGGCTGACCGAAGAAATGGAGCTTCGGCTGTGCGAAACCTTATCGCCGCGCTTCTTGCGTGCTTCCCGCCGTCCCATGGTGCTCATCGGACGCAGGCCCTGCCGGTACAGGGCATCGTCCCCCGCCCGCTGCCTGCCTCCAGGACGACATGTCCGGCCAACGTGATCGAAGCCGTTGTCCCGGGGGTGCCGGCATGACCGAGCTTCGCCGTATGCCGCTGAGCACCGATGGACGCACCGGATTCTGCCAGCCGGGTGGAATCGTCGCGGACATCTGCGACGCGATCGAGGACGACTTGATCGAGTCGGCGACCGTGGTGCTGGGACTCGTGAAAGCGATGCTGGACGGCCCACAACTCACATCGGACGAGTCATGGTTCATGCTCCGCCGCACCACTGAATGCCTCACCGACGCACTGAATGTCGCCGAACTGAGAAGAGAACGGTTGATGGCAGACGACGGCTCCTGCCTTCCGGATCCTGCCGGGCGCCCAGCACCCGGTGGTGCGTGACCGGGGTCCGGCGTTTCAGTTGCGATCGATGTGAGTGCCAGGTCCAAGGGCCATAGCATCACTGGGGCTGTTCCCGGCAGGAGCCCGGCGGCACCCGGAGTCGGCCACCGGCCATCGGCCCATCGGCCCGCAATCCTTCGGCCCGGACCCCCGGTCACTTTCCGACCCGGAGCCCGGGCCGTCGGCAGAGTTCCCGCCTCGGGCACCACTCCGCCCCGCGCCGCCGAGGTGGCCTACGCCGTCCCGACGGGCTGTTCCATACGAGCGGGGTCATCGCGACCGATTGTCAGGACCCAGGCGATGATCCGGAGGCCTCCGGGTCCTGGCCGGTGGAGCCTTCCGGCGTCTCGAGGTCCGGCACGTGCGACAAGGTGACCGAGGTGCGGCCCGTCGCCCACGGCCATGACAGGGAAGCCCGCCTGTGGGCAGCTACCGTCCCACTCCTCGAACGAGCGGGCACGCCCAGCTGATCGGGCGGTGTCGGCTATCGTGCCGACCGATCCTGCAGGACCACCGGCTCAAGGGCGACGGCTCTCCCAGGGCATGAGCAGCATCCTCCGTCTCCCCAACCTTGCACGGGCCGGCCAGGGTCGAACGGACCCCAGCCTGACCCGTACCTCTTCCACGGGGCGTTCTCCGCTCATTCGAGCGCGTGGGCGAACATGCCCAACTCGTACGAACCTCCCTTCTGGTGCACGATCACGGCGAGCCGGTTGGCCGCGTTGATCAGGGCGACCAGGGCGACCAGCGCCGCGGTCTGGTCGTCGTCGTAGTGCTTGCGCACGCGGTCCCAGGTCTCGTCGGAGACACCGTAGTGAGCGTCGCCGAGCCGGGTGCCCTCCTCGGCAAGGGCAAGGGCGGCCTGCTCGGCCTCGGTGAACACGGTGGCCTCGCGCCAAGCGGCGACCATGTGGAGCCGGACCGCACTCTCACCGGCGGCCGCGGCCTCCTTGGTGTGCATGTCGATGCAGTGACCGCAGCCGTTGATCTGGCTGGCGCGCAGCGACACCAGCTCCTGCGTGGACCGGGGCAGCGGCGACTGCTGGATCACCAGGCCGGCCCCGGCGAACCGCTTGGCGAACTTGAGCGCGATCTCGTTGGCGAACAGATCGAATCGGGCATCCATGATGTCGTCCTCACTCGTGGTGTTGCATCGGACGAACACGAGATGTCGGCCGGCCGCTCCGTGTGACAGGGCCGCTGTGTGACGAGGGCCATGGCCCGCGGGTGTCACAGGGCCGGGGTGGCCGGTGTCCTGTTCGTGTGACGCAGTCGGAAGCGAAGGAGTGTCGGGTGAAGAACGAACGGAGCGGGCACGCGGTCGAAGCCACCGCCGGGCAGCCCGCCGAAGACGGACGTACTGACCCCGCCACCGAGGCGTTCGTCGCCCACCGCAACCTCCTGTTCACGGTCGCCTACGAGATGCTGGGCTCGGCCGCCGACGCGGAGGACGTGCTGCAGGAGACCTGGCTGCGGTGGGCGGGGGTCGATCTCGGGACGGTGCGGGACCGGCGGGCGTACCTGGTCCGGATCACCACGCGCCAGGCCCTGAACCGGCTGCGTACGCTCGGCCGCCGCAAGGAGTCGTACGTGGGCTCCTGGCTGCCCGCGCCGCTGCTCACCACGCCCGACGTGGCCGAGGACGTCGAACTGGCCGACAGCGTCTCGACGGCGATGATGCTGGTGCTGGAGACGCTCACGCCGACGGAGCGGGCGGTGTTCGTGCTGCGCGAGGTGTTCGCCCTGGAGTACGACGAGATCGCGGAGGCCGTCGACCGGAAACCGGCCGCGGTCCGCCAGATCGCTCACCGCGCACGCGGCCATGTGGCGGCACGCCGACCGCGCGAACACGTGTCGTCGGCGGACTCCCGAAAGGCGCTCGACGCGTTCCGTCAGGCGGTCGAGACGGGGGACCTCCAGAACCTGCTCGATATCCTGGCACCGGACGTCGTCCTGCTGGGCGACGGCGGCGGAGTGAAGCAGGCCGTTCTGCGACCCATCGTCGGGGCGGACAAGGTGGCCCGTCTGCTGGCCGCGGGCCTGGGCAGGATCCCCGCCGGTTCGTCGTTCCTGTCGGCCCAGGTCAACGGCCGCCCGGCACTGCTCCTCCGGGTCGACGGCGAACTCGACACCGTCCTGACGGTCCGCGTCGACAACGGCCTCGTCACCGGCCTCTACGCCGTACGCAACCCGGAGAAGCTGTCCCACATGCGCCGGGAAACGGCCCTGAGCCGCTGAGGCGGGGGCCGGGTGCGGGCCCTCGGCGCGGGCGTTAGGCCGCGTCTTCTCGCCGTCGCCGTCGTCGTCGTAGACGGCGACGGGGCCCGGCGAGGCCCGGGCGACGTTCGTGAGGAAGCCGAACACGCCCTCCGGTCGGGGCAGTCACCGCCGTCGCGCTCCTCGTCCGGTTCCGACCGTGCCGGTGGGGGTATGGCCTACGGGGCCTCGACGTCAAAGATCCGGTACTTGCTCACCTCGGCGTCGCGGATCTGAGCCACCTGTTCGGATTCCGGGCCCGCGCCACGGAAGCGTGCGAGATCCTCATCGGTCTTCCAACGCTCGTAGACGTTGATCCGGCCCGGCTCGATCGAGTCGGCCGACAGAGCGAAATCAAGGCACCCGACGGCGGCCCGGGCCTGCTCGACGATGCTCGAGCATCCGGCCAGATAGGCGCCGCGGTCGGCAGCGTCCACCCACAACTTCCCGGCAATGATGATCACGGTACTCCTCGCATATCGGCTACTCGCCTGACGGTGATGTGCGGCGTGACCACCCATCGGCATGGCCACCGCGGGGACAGACCGCGGCCGCGTACCGGATTCATCGGTCACCCGCACCACGATGAGCAGACATCACCGTGGCACGAGACACCGGATCGAAGAGACGGGTTCCAAGGGTCTGTCATGCGGATCATCATTCCGGCGTCTCGGGGTCCGACACCCGTATCTGCCGCCCGGTCGTGTACCTGGCGCCCACCGCAAGCGGGACCGAGGCCACCGCGAGAGCCATTCTTCTTCTGAGTCTCGCGGTCGAGACGGGCAGCCGGGTTCAGTCGGTGGCGAGGCCGTCGATCAGGCGGTTGAGGAACCGGGCGAAGGTGGCTTCGGGGGCGAGTGGGCGTCCGGGGGCGGAAAGGGCTTCGGCGAGTTCCGGGTGGTGGCCGTCCGCGGCGACGGCGGCGAGGTAGCGGGCTTCGGCTGCGGCTCGATCGGGCGACCGCGAGGCTGCGGCCTGCGCGATCTCGTGAGCGGCGTGCCCGGCCACGAATGCCGTGAGTTGGGCGAAGATCTCCAGCTTCGCCGCACCGTCCAGTCCGGTGGGCCGCAGGGCGGTGAGCGCGCCTTCCATGAAGGCCAGGGTGTTGGGTCCGGGGACGCGGTGGGTGGACAGGGCGGCGGGCAGCCAGGGGTGTCGCAGCATCAGAGCACGCTGGAGGTGGGCGACGGCCTTCAGGTCGGCGCGCCAGTCGCCGGTGAGCGTGTCCGTGACCGGCAGTTCGCCGCTGACGTGGTCGACCATCAGGTTCAGCAGCGTCTCCTTGTCGGGGGCGTAGCTGTAGAGCGACATGACGCCGGCTCCGACCTGTGCGGCGACTTTTCGCATGGTGACCGCTCCGAGCCCCTCCGCGTCCGCCAGGGCGACGGCCACCGCGGTGATCGCTTCCCGACTGTAGGCCGGCTTGCGGCCCCTGCGGGGCTGGGCGGAGCTGAGCCAGAGCTGCTGAGGGTCGACGCCCGGAGCGTCGGCCCCTCCGTCATGGGGCATGTTCCACGCTCCTTTCCTTGATCACGGCCGCCTTTGCGTGCCTCAGTCAAACATCCTCTATTCTCGTACAGCGTACGAGAAATAAGGAGGGGACGATGACAGAACGCACGCACGGTCCTGTGTCGAGGTTGACCTGGGCTCGGTCTCCCGGGAAACCTCCACTGGTTTCACGGATGATGAGGGCGACGTGGCGACGCCTCCCGGCGAAACTGCACGATGTCGGGTGGGAGCCGGGGCTGGTGGTGCCGGCCGCCGACGGCAGCCCGCTGATCACGGACCACTACTTCCCGCGCGCCGAGGGCGACTTCCCCACGCTCCTGGTGCGCTCGCCGTACGGCAGGGGCCTGCCGTGGTCCCCCATGTACGGCCTGCTCTTCGCCGAACAGGGCTTTCACGTGGTCCTGCAGAGCTGTCGCGGAACCGGCGGTTCGGGAGGCGCGTTCGACCTGTGGCGCAACGAGGCCGCCGACGGCCGGGCCACGGTGTCCTGGCTGCGCGAGCAGCCCTGGTTCGACGGCACCCTGGGGACCGTCGGCCCCAGTTACCTGGGCTACGTGCAATGGGCCCTTGCCCTGGACCCGCCGCCGGAACTGAAGGCCATGGTGGTGCAGGTGGGCCTGCACGACCCCTACGCCCTGTTCCACACGCGCGGTGCGCTGCGCCTGGAGAACGCCCTCGCCGTCGGGGTGGGGATGACCTACCAGCACCAGGGCATGGCACCGTTCCTGAGGGCGACCCTGCGCCTGCGGCGCCACCTGCGTGAAGCCACCACCACGCGGCCCCTGCGCGGGGCGTACGTGCCGGCACTCGGAGGCGAAGTGCCCTGGCTGGACAACGTCATGACGCACCCGGACGCCGAGGACGCGTACTGGCGCGGCGCGTCGCTGGCCCAGGTGGCGGAGCGGCTCAGCCTGCCCACGGGCCTGATCACCGGATGGCACGACGTGCTGGCCGACCAGACCTTCGAACAGTACGACCGACTGCGTCGGGCCGGCTGCGAGACCGCCCTGCTCGTCGGCCCCTGGACCCACACCTCCGCCCTGCAACAGGGATGGCCCGAGGTGTTCGCCGAGAGCCTCTCCTGGCTGCGCGCCCACCTGTGCGCCGACCCCTCCGGCCTGCGTCCCACCGCAGTGCGCGTGTACATCGGCGGCGAAAACACCTGGCGGGACCTCGACGACTGGCCTCCGGCCACGGTCGGCGGCCAGTGGTTTCCCACCGCGCAGGGGCATCTCACCCGGCAGGATCCCACGGACTCCACGCCACTTGCGTCCTTCCACTACGACCCGGGCGACCCCACCCCGTCCCTGGGCGGCCCTCTGCTCTCCCGTACCGCCGGCCCTCGCGACAACGGCGTCCTGGAGGCCCGGGACGACGTGCTGACATTCACCGGCCCCCCGCTGACCGAGCCCCTGGACGTCCTCGGGCCGGTCTCCGCGCGGTTGAGCATCTCGACGGACACCGGTCATGCCGACGTCTTCACCCGCCTGTGCGACGTGGACGCACAGGGCCATTCCGTCAACATCTGCGACGGGCTGATCCGGCTGCGGACGACCGGGCGGGAGCCGTCGCGGATCACCGTGCCGATGAGTTCCGCCGCCCACCGCTTCGCCGTCGGTCACCGCATACGCTGGCAGATCAGCGGGGGCGCCCATCCCCGCTACGCCAGCAGTTCCGGCAACGGGGAGTCTCCGGTGGACGCCGCCACCTTCACCCCGGTGCACATCACGCTCCACGCGGACTCGGCCCTGATGCTTGGGGTGCGGGCCCACGGTTCCCGGCTCAGCCCTGCGGAGAACGGCTGACGCGCCGGACCCGGTGGCCCGGCTCAATGGCCGGAAGAGCCGAATTCGGTGCTCACGCGCGAGCGCCCTCCCGGGCCGTTCCTGGGCCGTGGGAGGGCGCTCGAAGATGACCGACGCCGACCGTCACCGACAGCTCGGCAGCAGGTCGGCCGGGCGGCCGGGCGGCCGTGGGTCACGGCCGCCGATGGTCAGTTGTGGCTGTGCAGGACGTCGTTGAGGCCGCCCCAGACCGCGTTGTTCGGGCGGGCCTCGACCGCGCCGCTGATCGAGTTGCGGCGGAAGAGGATGTTGGAGGCGCCGGACAGTGCGCGGGCCTTGACAACCTCGCCGTCGGGCATGGTCACGCGGGTGCCCGCGGTGACGTAGAGGCCGGCCTCGACGACGCACTCGTCGCCGAGCGGGATGCCGACGCCCGCCTCGGCGCCGATCAGGCAGCGCTCGCCGATGGAGATGATCACGCTACCGCCGCCCGAGAGCGTGCCCATGGTGGACGCGCCGCCGCCGATGTCCGAGCCGTCGCCGACGACGACGCCCGCGGAGATGCGGCCCTCGACCATGGAGGTGCCCAGGGTGCCCGCGTTGAAGTTGACGAAGCCCGCGTGCATGACCGTGGTGCCCGCGGCGAGGTGCGCGCCCAGGCGGACCCGGTCCGCGTCGGCGATGCGGACGCCCTTGGGGACGACGTAGTCCGTCATGCGGGGGAACTTGTCGACGGAGGTGACGGCCAGGTGCAGGCCCTCGGCGCGGGCGTTGAGCCGCGCCTTCTCCACGTCGTCGACGGCGACGGGGCCGAGCGAGGTCCAGGCGACGTTCGCGAGGAAGCCGAACATGCCCTCCAGGTTCTGGCCGTGTGGCTTGACCAGACGGTGCGAGAGCAGGTGGAGACGGAGGTAGACGTCGTGCGCGTCGGTCGGCTTCTCATCGAGCGAGGAGATGACCGTACGGACCGCGACCACTTCGACGCCCCGGCGCGCGTCCGGTCCGATCGCCGCGGTCGCGCCGGCGCCGAGGAGTTCGGCTGCCTGCTCGGCGGAGAGCCGCTCGGTGCCGGACGGGCCGGGCGCGTCGGAGAGTTCGGGGGCGGGGAACCAGGTGTCGAGGACGGTTCCGTCGGCGGTGAGGGTGGCGAGGCCGGCGGCCACTGCGCCGGTGGTGCTCTGAGCAGTCGAGTCGGTCATGAGGGCAACCTAACCGGCTCGGGCCCGGCGACGCGAACCGGCGCCGGGCCGTCTCAGGTGCCGGGCGGGGTCGTCCCGGAAGCAGAGACAACCGCAGGTCGGGGCGGCGGGCTGACACCTTTTCATTCCCCTGGCAGGATCCGCCCCAGCATCTCCCGCGCGTACTCCTCGTCGTACGGCGTTCCGGTCAGCAGTGCCTGGAGGCAGATGCCGTCCATCAGCGCGACCAGGGCGCGGGCGGTGACCGGGTCGGTGCGGTGGGACAGGAGTTCGGTGACGTCCTCGCACCACTCGGCGGCGACGGGGCGCAGGGCGGGGCGGCGCAGGGCTGCCAGGTACAGCTCGTACTCCAGCTCGACGCCGGTGCGCTCGCCCGCGAGCCACTCACCGAGCACCCCGGCGAGCTCGGTCGCCAGGTCGGTGCGCGGGTCCTCCAGGCCGCCGTGCGAGGCGACGGCCTTGGCGAACCCCTCGTTCGTCTGGCGCAGCGCGGCGACCAGCAGCTCGTCGAGGGTCTTGAAGTGGTACGTCGTGGAGCCGAGCGGCACATCGGCCTCGGCGGCGACGCTGCGGTGACTGAGTCCCGCGATGCCGCTCCTGCCGACGACACGGATCGTGGCTTCGATGATCCGCCGGCGCCGCTCGGGGTCGTACCGCCGGGCCATCAGTGCGCGCCGCCGAGGTTGAGCACAACCACGCCCACGATGATCAGCGCGATGCCGGCGGCCTTGGCCGCGGTGAGCCCCTCCCCCATGAACAGGATGCCGATCGCGGCGATGGCGGCGGTGCCCACCCCGGCCCAGATGGCGTACGCGGTGCCGATGGAGAGGGTGCGCAGCGTCTGGGCGAGCAGGCTGAAGGAGACCACGTAGCCCAGCAGGGTCAGCAGCGAGGGCCAGAGCTTGCTGAAGCCCTCGCTGTACTTCATGGAGGTGGTGGCGCCCACCTCCGCGACGATCGCCCCGGCGAGCAGAAGATAACCCATGCGTACAAGCGTACACAGCGATGTGTACGGCTGTACATAACACGGCTGCACATAACGACGCGGGTCCCGGACACGACCATGGCCCCCGGCACCCG
>NZ_JBHSOA010000025.1:81023-370484 GCF_042655885.1 Streptomyces chlorus | reverse complement strand
GATTCACGGGTGCCGGGGGCCATGTGGCAACCCCGGGACCGGCGTCTCAGACGTTGAAGCCGAGTGCCCTCAGCTGATCGCGGCCGTCGTCGGTGATCTTGTCGGGGCCCCACGGCGGCATCCACACCCAGTTGATGCGCAGCTCGCTGACCAGGCCGTCCGTGGCGGACTTGGCCTGGTCCTCGATGACGTCGGTCAGCGGACAGGCCGCGGACGTCAGGGTCATGTCGATGGTCGCCACGTTGGTGTCGTCGACGTGGACGCCGTAGATCAGGCCGAGGTTGACGACGTCGATGCCCAGTTCGGGGTCGACGACGTCCAACAGGGCCTCACGGACTTCTTCCTCCGAGGCCGGCTTCATCTCCACGGTCTCGCTCATGCCGTTGTCCTTTCGGCGTCGGGGCCCAGGGCCTGGGCTGTCGCGTCCTTCCACGCCATCCAGCTGAGGAGGGCGCACTTGACGCGGGCGGGGTACTTGGACACCCCGGCGAACGCGACCGCGTCCTCCAGGGTCTCCTCCATCGCGTCGTCCGGCTCGACCTTGCCCCTGGACTGCATGAGCTCCAGGAAGGTCTCCTGGATCCGCTGCGCCGTGGCGAGGTCCTTGCCTACCAGCAGGTCGTTCAGCACGGAGGCCGAGGCCTGGCTGATGGAGCAGCCCTGCCCCTCGTACGAGACGTCACTGATCGTCGTGCCGTCGTACTTCACCCGCAGTGTGATCTCGTCGCCGCACGTCGGGTTGACGTGGTGCACCTCGGCATCGCCGTCCCGCAAGCCCCGCCCGTGCGGGTTCTTGTAGTGGTCCAGGATGACTTCCTGGTACATCGAATCAAGCTTCACGCGCAGCCAGCCCCTCAGCCGAAGAAGTTCCGTACGTGCTCCAGTCCGTCGACCAGAGCATCGATCTCGGCCGGGGTGGAGTACAGATAGAACGACGCTCGCGTGGTCGCGGGAATTCCGTACCGCAGGCAGACCGGCCGCGCGCAGTGGTGGCCGACCCGGACCGCGATGCCCTGCTCGTCGAGGACCTGGCCCACGTCGTGCGGGTGGATGTCGCCCAGCGTGAAGGAGATCGCGGCGCCGCGGTCCTCGGCCGTGTCGGGGCCGATGATGCGCAGGTCCGGGATCTCTGCCAGCCGCTTGACCGCGTACTCGGTGAGCGCGTGCTCGTGGGCGAGGATCTTGTCCATGCCGATCGCGCTCAGGTAGTCGATCGCGGCACCGAGACCGACCGCCTGGGCGATCGGCGGGGTGCCCGCCTCGAACTTGTGCGGCGCGGGGGCGTAGGTCGACGAGTGCATCGACACGGTCTCGATCATCTCGCCGCCGCCGAGGAACGGCGGCAGGTCCTCGAGCAGCTCCTGGCGGCCCCACAGGACGCCGATGCCGGTCGGGCCGCACATCTTGTGGCCGGTGAAGGCCACGAAGTCGGCCTGGAGGGCCTGTACGTCCACCGGCATGTGCGGGGCGGCCTGGGAGGCGTCGATGCACACCAGCGCGCCGACCTCCTGGGCGCGGCGCACGATCGCCTCGACCGGGTTGACGGTGCCCAGGATGTTGGACACCAGCACGAAGGAGACGATCTTCGTCTTCTCGGTGATGATCTCGTCGATGTTGGACAGGTCGAGGCGGCCGTCGTCGGTGAGGCCGAACCACTTCAGCTTCGCGCCGGTGCGCTGCGCGAGCAGCTGCCACGGCACGATGTTGGAGTGGTGCTCCATCTCCGTGATGACGATCTCGGTCTCGTGGTCCACCCGGTAGGGCTCGTCGGCCCAGCCCAGCATGTTCGCCACGAGGTTGAGCGACTCCGAGGCGTTCTTGGTGAAGATCACCTCGTTGCGGGAGGGCGCGTTGATGAACTCCGCGACCTTGTCGCGCGCGCCCTCGTACAGCGCCGTGGCCTCCTCGGCGAGCACATGCACACCGCGGTGGACGTTGGCGTTGTAGCGCTCGTAGTACTCACTGAGCGCGTCCAGTACCTGACGCGGCTTCTGGCTGGTCGCCGCGTTGTCCAGGTAGACGAGCTTCCGGCCGTCGTGGACCTGGCGGTCCAGGATGGGGAAGTCGCCTCGGATGGCCTCGTCAAGGAGCCTGGGCTCGGTGAGGAGGCCCGGCAGCTGTGTCACGCGGATGCTCCACCCTTCGCGTATGCCTCGTAGCCCTCGTTCTCCAGCTTGTCCGCGAGCTCGGCGCCGCCGGACTCGGCGATCCGCCCGTCGGCGAACACGTGGACGTAGTCGGGCTTGATGTAGCGCAGAATGCGCGTGTAGTGCGTGATCAGCAGGGTGCCGACCTCGCCGGACTCGCGGACGCGGTTGACGCCCTCGGAGACGATGCGCAGCGCGTCGACGTCCAGGCCGGAGTCGGTCTCGTCGAGGATCGCGATCTTCGGCTTGAGGAGCTCCAGCTGGAGGATCTCGTGGCGCTTCTTCTCACCGCCGGAGAAGCCCTCGTTGACGTTGCGCTCGGCGAAGGCGGGGTCCATGTGGAGGCGCTCCATGGTCTCCTTGACCTCCTTCACCCAGGTGCGCAGCTTGGGGGCCTCGCCGCGGATGGCGGTGGCGGAGGTGCGCAGGAAGTTGGAGACGGAGACGCCGGGGACCTCGACCGGGTACTGCATGGCGAGGAACAGGCCGGCGCGGGCGCGCTCGTCGACGGACATCTCCAGGACGTCCTCGCCGTCGAGGGTGACGCTGCCGCCGGACACGGTGTACTTGGGGTGACCGGCCAGGGCGTAGGCGAGGGTCGACTTGCCGGAGCCGTTGGGGCCCATGATGGCGTGCGTCTCGCCCTGCTTCACGGTGAGGTCGACGCCCTTGAGGATTTCCTTCGTGGCGTTGTCGGCCTCGACGGTGACGTGCAGGTCTCGGATTTCAAGCGTTGCCATGGGTGCCTCAGGACTCCTGGGTGAGGGAGACGAGCACGTCGTCCCCTTCGATCTTTACGGGGTATACGGGGACGGGGCGCGTGGCCGGAAGACTGTCGGGCTTGCCCGAGCGGAGGTCGAAGCGCGAGCCGTGCAGCCAGCACTCGATGTGGCAGTCGTCGACCTCGCCCTCCGAGAGGGAGACGTTCGCGTGCGAACAGATGTCGTTGATCGCGAACACCTCGCCCTCGGTGTGCACGAGGGAGACCGGCGTGCCGTCGAGTTCCACCCTTTTCGGGGTGTCCTCCTCCAGCTCGCTCAGCCCGCAGGCGCGTTGGAAGGTCATCCGACCGATGCCTCCAGCTCCTCCTCGATCTTGGCGATCAGGCGCTCCTCGATGTCCGGGACGCCGATCTGCTGGACCAGCTCGGCGAAGAAGCCGCGGACCACCAGGCGTCGGGCGTCCTGCTCGGAAATGCCGCGGGCCATCAGGTAGAAGAGCTGTTCGTCGTCGAAGCGGCCGGTCGCGGAGGCGTGGCCGGCGCCGACGATCTCGCCGGTCTCGATCTCCAGGTTGGGCACGGAGTCGACGCGGGCGCCGTCGGTGAGGACGAGGTTGCGGTTCATCTCGTAGGTGTCGGTGCCCTCGGCCCTGGCCTCGATGAGCACGTCGCCGATCCACACGGCGTGCGCGCCCTCGCCCTGGAGCGCACCCTTGTAGACGGCGTTGGACTTGCAGTGCGGAACGTTGTGGTCGACCAGGAGGCGGTGCTCCTGGTGCTGGCCGGCGTCGGTGAAGTACAGGCCGAACAGCTCGGCCTCGCCGCCGGTGCCCGCGTAGACCACCCGCGGGTGCAGCCGGACCAGGTCGCCGCCGAAGGTGACGACGACCGACTTGAAGGAGGCGTCGCGGCCGACGAGGGCGTTGTGCTGGGCGACGTGCACGGCCTTGTCGTCCCAGTCCTGGACGGAGACGACGGTGAGCTTGGCGCCGTCGCCGAGGACGTACTCGACGTTGGCGGCGAGCACCGCGTCACCGGTGTGGTCGATGACGACGACCGCCTCGGCGAAGGCGCCGAGTTCGATCACCTGGTGGCCGTAAGCGGTGCCGCCCTCGCCGTGCACCGCGATGCGGATCGGCTCGGTGAGCACGGTCTCCTTCGGCACGGTCACGACCGAGGCCTGCTCGAAGGCGCTGTACGCCTGGGCGGCGACGCGGTCCACCGGCTTGCCGGTCCGGCCGAGCCGCGCGTCGTCGCGGCCGATGGCCTCGACGCGGACGCCCTCGGGTGCCTCGACGGCGATCTTGACGCCTTCGCCGGTGGCGACGGCGGTGCCGTCGTGCAGGCCGCGCAGGCGCTCCAGCGGGGTGAACCGCCATTCCTCCTCGCGGCCGTGCGGGACCGGGAAGTCCGCCACGTCGAAGGACGGGGGCGCGCTCATACGGGTGGCGACGGTCGACTCGGCGGCCACCGCGATCGAGCCGGCGGTGGTGGAGCCCACCGGGAGATTCTGGACCTCAGCCATGGCTGTCGTAGTGCTCTCTTTCTGAGGGGGACGTGTGCTGTCCGACGGGGCGGGTCGGGTCGACCGGCCAACAGGGTCGAGTCGACCGGTCGACGGGGGCGGGGCGGCGGGTCAGCCGACCGCGCCTTCCATCTGCAGCTCGATCAGCCGGTTGAGCTCCAGCGCGTACTCCATCGGCAGTTCCTTGGCGATCGGCTCGACGAAGCCGCGGACGATCATCGCCATCGCCTCGAACTCGGACAGACCGCGGCTCATCAGGTAGAAGAGCTGGTCCTCGGAGACCTTGGAGACGGTCGCCTCGTGGCCCATGGACACGTCGTCCTCGCGGACGTCGACGTAGGGGTAGGTGTCCGAGCGGGAGATGGTGTCCACGAGCAGCGCGTCGCACAGCACGTTGGACTTGGCGCCGGAGGCGCCCTCACCGATCTCGATCAGGCCGCGGTAGGAGGTGCGGCCGCCACCGCGCGCCACCGACTTGGAGACGATGTTCGACGAGGTGTTCGGGGCCATGTGGACCATCTTGGCGCCGGCGTCCTGGTGCTGGCCCTCGCCGGCGAAGGCGATGGACAGGGTCTCGCCCTTGGCGTGCTCACCCATGAGGTAGACGGCCGGGTACTTCATCGTCACCTTGGAGCCGATGTTGCCGTCGACCCACTCCATGGTCGCGCCCTCGTAGGCCACGGCGCGCTTGGTGACCAGGTTGTAGACGTTGTTCGACCAGTTCTGGATGGTCGTGTAGCGGCAGCGGCCGCCCTTCTTGACGATGATCTCGACGACGGCGCTGTGCAGCGAGTCCGAGGTGTAGATCGGGGCGGTGCAGCCCTCGACGTAGTGGACGTAGGCGTCCTCGTCGACGATGATCAGCGTCCGCTCGAACTGGCCCATGTTCTCGGTGTTGATCCGGAAGTAGGCCTGGAGCGGGATGTCCACCTGGACGCCCTTGGGGACGTAGATGAACGAACCGCCGGACCACACGGCCGAGTTCAGCGACGCGAACTTGTTGTCGCCGACCGGGATGACGGTGCCGAAGTACTCCTGGAAGAGCTCCGGGTGCTCCTTCAGCGCGGTGTCCGTGTCGAGGAAGATGACGCCCTGCTCCTCCAGGTCCTCGCGGATCTGGTGGTAGACGACCTCGGACTCGTACTGCGCGGCGACACCGGCGACCAGGCGCTGCTTCTCCGCCTCGGGGATGCCGAGCCGGTCGTAGGTGTTCTTGATGTCCTCGGGCAGGTCCTCCCAGGAGGCGGCCTGCTTCTCGGTGGAGCGCACGAAGTACTTGATGTTGTCGAAGTCGATGCCCGACAGGTCCGAGCCCCAGTTGGGCATGGGCTTCTTGTCGAACAGGCGCAGGCCCTTGAGCCGCAGCTTCAGCATCCACTCCGGCTCGTTCTTCTTCGCGGAGATGTCGCGGACGACGTTCTCGCTCAGACCGCGCTTGGCCGCGGCGCCTGCCGTGTCGGAGTCGGCCCAGCCGAATTCGTACGTACCCAGGCCCTCGAGTTCGGGGTGGGCAGTCTCCGTGGGGAGAGTCATGCGGGGTTCCTCCCGGCCGTGCTGGCGGATGCGGTTGCGTTGTGGATGTGGGGCGAAGGCTTCTCGGACTTCGCCCCGGACGTTCTCGGGGGTTTCGAAGGCTCCGGTGGTTTCGGGGGCTTCGGGGGCGGTGAGGCCCCCGCGGCCCCCGAAACCGTCGAGGACTTCGGGATGAAGGTGGTGCAGACACCGTCGCCGTGGGCGATGGTGGCCAGCCGCTGGACATGCGTACCGAGCAGCTCGGCGAAAAATTCCGTCTCCGCCTCGCAGAGTTGCGGAAACCGCTCGGCGGCGTGGGCGACCGGGCAGTGGTGCTGGCACAGCTGCTCGCCCTGCTGCGGGTGGGGGGCGCTGCGCGCGGTGGCAGCGTACCCGTCCGCGGTGAGCGCCCTGGCCAGGGCCTGGGCGCGCTCCTCGGGGCCCGCCGCCTCCACCGCCTCGCGGTACGAGCCGGCCTGGGCGGCGATCCGGGCGCGGGCGAACGCGGCGATCGCCTCGTCGCCGCCCTCCCGCTCGCCGATCCACTGCAGGGCGTCCACGGCCAGTTCGTCGTACGACTGATCGAAGGCGTCCCGCCCGCAGTCGGTGAGGGCGAAGACCTTGGCCGGGCGTCCGCGCGTGCGTGCGCCGTAGACCCGCCGCTCACGCGCCTCCACGATTCCGTCGGCGGCCAGGGCGTCGAGGTGCCGGCGGACGGCCGCCTGGGTCAGCCCGAGCCGCTGGGCGAGTTCGGAGACGGTCGACGGGCCGTGGTCCAGGACGGAGCGGACGACCCGGTTGCGGGTGGACCGCTCACCGGTCGCAAGTTCCTCCTGGGGAGCCTCGCCGACGTTTTTCACAACACCATTGTTGCGTAATTCATCCGGACCGGGCAAGCCGCGCATGATCCGCCCGGGGTGCACTGCATCACTTAGGCAAACCTAAGGCGACCTGCGGAAACGATCTTTGATCAATCAAATCGGTGGCGTCCCCGGGCCCCTTCCGGGACACTCCCGAGCATGCCCGCACCCCCGCCGACCGGCCCTCTTGTCACCCGGGACACCCTCACCGCCGGACTCGCCGAGCTCGGTGTGCGGCCCGGCGACCACCCCCGCCCGCGGGGTGGGAATCGCCCCGGAGACGGTACGGATCCGGCCGGACGCCCGGTGCACGGGACCGCCCCGTGGACCGCCCCGTGGACCGTCCCGTCGTCCGCAGCAGGGTCGGGGCGGCCGAGGCGCGGCTGTTCCCGCTGCCGGACGCGGTGGCCTACGCGCAGCGGTGGCTGGAACTGCACCGTCCCCGTACGGAGGAGTTCCCGAACCCGCCGGTCTGAGGTCCCCGGCCCGTACCTAGACTCGTGACCCATGCGAAGTGAGCCCGTGGTCCAGGTGCAGGCCCTGGTGAAGCGGTACGGCACGAAGACCGCGGTGGACGGCCTCGACCTGGTGGCACGGCAGGGCGTGACGGCCGTGCTCGGACCCAACGGGGCGGGCAAGACGACCACGGTGGAGACCTGCGAGGGATACCGGCGGCCGGACTCCGGCGCGGTGCGCGTCCTGGGCCTGGACCCGGTGCGGCAGTCGGCCGCGCTCCGACCCCGCGTCGGCGTGATGCTCCAGTCCGGCGGCGTCTACTCCGGCGCGCGGGCCGACGAGATGCTCCGGCACATGGCCAAGCTGCACGCGCACCCCCTGGACGTGGACGCGCTGATCGAGCGTCTCGGACTCGGCTCCTGCGGCCGTACGACCTACCGGCGGCTCTCCGGCGGCCAGCAGCAGCGGCTCGCGCTGGCGATGGCCGTGGTCGGGCGCCCGGAACTGGTCTTCCTGGACGAGCCGACCGCCGGACTCGACCCGCAGGCCCGCCGCGCCACCTGGGACCTCGTACGGGATCTGCGCGCCGACGGGGTCTCCGTCATCCTCACGACGCACCACATGGACGAGGCCGAACAGCTCGCCGACGACGTCGCGATCATCGACGCCGGCCGGGTGGTGGCCCAGGGCAGCCCCGAGGAGCTGTGCCGGGGCGGCGCCGAGAACACCCTGCGCTTCTCGGGCCGGCCGGGACTGGACGTGGCGTCTCTGCTCAAGGCGCTGCCGCCCGACTCCCAGGCCGACGAGCTGACCCCGGGCTCGTACCGGGTGGTCGGCGAGGTGGACCCGCAACTGCTCGCCACGGTCACGTCCTGGTGCGCACAGCACGGCGTGCTGCCGGACCGGATCTCGGTCGAACGGCACACCCTGGAGGATGTCTTCCTGGAACTGACGGGCAAGGAGCTGCGTTCATGATCCGGGTCCGCACGGAGACCGGCCGGGGGTCCGGGGGTCGTCCCCCGGGAAGACACAGCCTGGAACTGACGGGCAAGGAGCTGCGCTCATGAATCCGGTGAAACCGGCACCCACCGGGACCCGTGCGACCGGCGCCTACGCGCCGAAGCCGGGCGCGGCACCGCTCCCCCGCATGATCGCGGCGCAGGCGGCACTCGAGACGAAGATGCTGCTGCGCAACGGCGAGCAGTTGCTGCTCACCGTGGTCATCCCCACGCTGCTGCTGGTGCTGTTCAGCACGGTGGACATCGTGGACACCGGCACGGGCGAGGCCGTGGACTTCCTCACCCCCGGTGTCCTCGCGCTGGCGGTGATGTCGACGGCGTTCACGGGGCAGGCCATCGCCACCGGTTTCGAGCGCCGGTACGGGGTGCTGAAGCGGCTGGCGTCGTCGCCGCTGCCGCGCTGGGCGCTGATGACCGCGAAGACGCTTTCGGTGCTGGTCACCGAGGTGCTCCAGATCGCCTTGCTGACGGTGATCGCGTTCGCGCTGGGCTGGTCGCCGCAGGGCAACCCGTTCGCGGTGTTTGTGCTGCTGGTGCTGGGCACGGCCGCCTTCTCGGGGCTCGGTCTGCTGATGGCGGGCACCCTGAAGGCCGAGGCGACGCTCGCCGCCGCCAACCTGGTGTTCCTGCTGCTGCTCGTCGGCGGCGGGGTTGTCGTGCCACTGGACAACTTCCCGGACGGTGCGCAGAGCGTCCTCGGGCTGCTGCCGATCTCGGCCCTGTCGGAGGGCCTGCGGGACGTGCTCCAGGACGGGGCGGGGCTGCCGTGGGGCCAGGTCGCGATCCTCGCCGTGTGGGCGATCGCGGGGCTGGCGGCGGCCGGCAGGTTCTTCCGCTGGGAGTGAGCGGGCGGCGGAAACGGGACGGAACCGCCACAGGGCGGACCCTCGTGAAAGCATGCACAAGCGGCGCCCTACGATGGGTCGTGTGCCAAACCTGACCCGCGCCGACGCCCAGGCGGCCCTGCGCAGCCCCCTCGCCTTCATCGCCGCACGCTGGTCCCCGGATCCCCGGACGGTCCGGCGGGCGGTCCTCGCCGCGCTCGTCATGTCGGTGGTCATCGTGGTCACCGGCGGTGCGGTGCGGCTGACCGGCTCCGGTCTGGGCTGCCCGACCTGGCCCAAATGCACCGATGACTCCCTCACCTCCACCCGCGAGATGGGGGTGCACGGTGTCATCGAGTTCGGCAACCGGCTGCTGACGTACGTGCTGTGTGCCGCCGTCGGCTGGGCGATCGTCGCCGTGCGCTCCGAGAAGCCGTTCCGGCGCGGCCTGACGCGGCTGGGCTGGGCGCAGTTCTGGATCGTGATGGGCAATGCGATCCTCGGCGGCATCGTGGTCCTGGTCGGCCTGAACCCGTACACGGTCGCGGCGCACTTCCTGCTCTCCTCCGCGCTGATCGCGGTCGCCGCCGTGATGTGGCAGCGCGTCCGCGAGGGCGACGGGGAACCTCGGCCGCTGGTCGGCAAGCCGGTACGGCAGCTGGTGTGGTTCCTGGTGATCGCCTCCGTACTGCTGATCGCGGTCGGCACGGTGGTGACCGGTGCGGGGCCGCACGCGGGCGACTCCAGCGAGGTCGCGCGGATGCCGGTGGACTCGGAGATGGTCAGCAAGCTGCACGCCGTGCTGGCGTGGGTCGTGGCGACGCTGACGTTCGCCCTGTGGTTCCTCCTCAAGGCGGTCGACGCCCCCGAGGGCCCGCTGCACCGCACCCGCGAGCTGTTCCTGATCATCCTCGCGCAGGGCGTGATCGGCTACGTCCAGTACTTCACGGACCTGCCCGAGGTCCTGGTCGGCGCCCACATGTTCGGCTCCTGCGTCATGTGGATCTGGGTGGTACGGGTCCTGCTGTCGCTGCGCGAGCGGCCGGATACGCCGGTGGCCGGTCCGCCGGTGCCGCCCGCTCAGTCGTCCGACGCCACGAGCGCGTCGATCGCCTGACCCGGGTAGTCCCGGGTCAGGCGTGCCCGGCGCAGGGCCCGTTCCCCGTCGGGCGGCGCGGGATCCTCTTGACGTGCTCCCTGGCCTAAAGTCCAGGGATTCCGGCCTGGGTCGTCCGACCCTTCCGGGGGCTTCCTGTTTCAACGCGCTGTGCCGGGATTTTCGGCCTGGTCCTACCGGCGCTCCACGAGGCGTTTAGCGTCTCCACCCGTCCGGTGGCGACGATTCGGCGTCCTTCGAAGAGGACGTTGCGGGCCGCGTTGTGGTCGCGGTCGTGCACGGTGCCGCACTCCTTGCACGTCCACTCCCTCACGTGCAGCGGCTTGGGCCCGTCCCGAAATCCGCAGGCCGAACAGACCTGGGAGGACGGGAAGGCCCGGTCCACCTTGGCGAAGGTGCGTCCGTGCTTGACCGCCTTGTACTCCAGCATGCCGACGAACGCGGACCAGCCCGCGTCGTGCACGGACTTGGCGAGCCGGGTGCGGCCGAGACCGGCCACCGCGAGGTCTTCCACATACACCGCTTGGTTGTCGCGGATGATCTGTGTGGATGCCTTGTGGTGGAAGTCCCGGCGCCGGTCCGCCACACGCGCGTGCTGGCGGGCGACCTTGAGGCGGGCCTTGGCCCGGTTCTTCGAACCCTTCTGCTTGCGGCACAGGTCCCGCTGAAGGCGCTTGAGTTTCTTCTCCGCCCGGCGCAGGAAGCGGGGGCTGTCGATCCTGCGGCCGTCGGACAGGACGGCGAAGGCGGACAGGCCGAGGTCGATACCGGCTTCCGCCTCCAATTCGGGGAGGATGTCCGGCTCGGTGTCCACGACGAAGCTGAGGAAGTAGCGGCCACAGCTGTCCTGGGTGACGGTCAGGGACGTGGGCGCGGCCGGAAGCCGGCGCGACCACTTCACCTTGAGGTCGCCGACCCTGGCCACGTACACCGTGCCGTCGTCATGGAGGGAGAAGGCGTTGGTGTTGAGGCGGACCGACTGCCGGGCGTCCTTCTTCGATTTGTACCGGGGCGGGTCGGCCTTGCGGCCCTGCCGCTTGCCCTTGAGCAAGTCGAAGAAGTTCTTGTAGGCGGTGTCCAGGTCCCGGAGGGACTGTTGCAGGACGACCGCTGACACGTCACCGAGCCAGACGCGTTCCTCGGTGCGCTTGGCCTGGGTGATGCGAAGCCGGGACAACTCGGCCGACGTCACGTACGGCAGTCCTGCCGCGTGCGCTCGCTTCCGGTCGCGCAGGCAGTCGTTCCACACCACGCGGGCGCACTCGAGGGGGTGGCATTCGCGATCTCGACGCCCGCGGCCTTGAGGCCGACGGTGGTCAGGTAGCGCCGCGCTGTGTAGCGGAGTTCCTCCTCGCTGTGCCCGTGCTCGCCGGCGGCGACCGAGCTGATCCCCGAGTTGGTGCCGTACGCGTAGGCGATCAAAAGCAGGCGTTCCAGGAGCTTCGCCTCATCGATCGCCTCGCGGGTGCCGACCGGGGCGAGGGCCTTGAGCATCCCGGTGCGCAGGGCGGCTTCCTTGAGGATGTCGATCAGGGCGACGGTGTCCCACTTCTTGCGGATCGCCTTCTTGAGATTGCGCAGGTTCTTTGGTTCCTTCTGGGGTTCGGGCTCGGTGAACTTGATCGCGCCGTTGCGGTGCTTGCCGCTGATCGTCACCCATGGCAGCTTCGGCAGCTTGGTGTCCAGCGCGCCGAGCTCGGCGCGCATTTCGCTCTGGAGCTGGGCGATGAACAGCTTCGCGTCGCGCGGCTTGTTCAGCTTCTCGTAGTACTCCGCGCGCCGGACCTCGAAGTCGTCGGGCAGGTCCTCGTCGGGGTTGCACCACTTGTCGGCGCCAGCCACCCAGATCTCCTTACAGCGCAGCCGGTCCCGCAGGGCCTGGAAGACGCACGCCTCGTAGACGGTGCGCATGACGCGCTTGGGACCCTTGTCGGGGGTGAAGATGGCGAACTCCATCCAGTCCTTGCGCACGACGCCTTCGAGCGGAATGGTCTCGCCGAGCGGCAGGTAGGTGGTGGAGGAGTCCTTGTGCCGCTCGATCAGGGCCAGGGCGTCCATGACGGGCTTGTGCTGGTCGTTGGAGGAGCAGAAGTCCAGCACGCCGAGGAGCTTCATCAGCCCGCTGCGGTAGTGGTTGGAGTAGGAGGACTTGAAGACCTCCCGCTTGTTGCGGGCGAACTCCGCGTTGGTCGCCTTCATCTCGGCGACCAGGTCCTTGAGCGTCTTTTCCCCGCCGACGGCCGGATAGACCACCTCGCGCACGCTGCCCTCGGGGGGCGCCGAGGGAGGCGGTGGCGATCTTTCCGAGGAGTCCGGCCTTGCCGCGGACCTTGGTGAACTCGGCGACAAACGCCTCGGTGACCTTCTTCTCCGCCCGCGCGTTGATGCGGTGCACGGTGGAGTTCAGCAGCTCCACGAGGGTGTCGGTGATCTCCCGCTGGCGCTGGAGCAGCAGGGCTGCGAGCAAGACGTGCCGTACGGGGGCGTCGAAGCGCCGCAGGTGGCTGGGGAGGCGGCCGAGGCGCGGGCCCACCAGGCGTTGATGACCTGTACTCCGATGCCGGTGAACGCCTTGGCCGGGACGCCGACGGCGCGGACCTGCTTGAGCTTGGATATCTCATCCAGTAGCGAGTTGAGGCTGACGTTGCCCGGATGGGCCTTGATGTCGGCCAGTACCGACTCGATGTCGTCTTCGTCCTCTTCGGCGCTGTCGCCGTCCACGGCCGCAGTATCGTCTCGTTCGGTGGCGTCGCCGGTCGGGTCGGTGAAGACCAGCGCGTCCAGCCGGCGGGGGACAGTCTTCTTCTCGCGCAAGGCGTGCGGCGACTTCGGCGACGGCCCGCTCGTCGGCCTGGTGCAGCGCGGAGCGGATGATCGCCGTGACCTGGTCCGGGGTCGGGGGCTCGATCAGGTCGTGCCGCATCTGCCGGAACAACTCGGCCCGTATCTGCTCGTCGCGCCGTTCGTCGTGCCAGTTCGCGTCCACCAGGTGGGAGACGAGCTTGAGGGTGTCGGTCTTCGAACACTCATGCCAGCCGGTCAACTTCCGCAGTTCGGTGCGGTGCCGCTGGGCGGTGCGGTCGGTGAAGTCGTAGAACCCCAGCTCCGAGGCCGCGACCCCGGCCTGCTTGGCGACGTGCTCGACCGCGTCGGGCGGCAACTCCAGACGGGTCTTGGGGAACCGTCCGCGCCAGGTCAAAAACTTCAGCTGGACGGCGAAGCCCAGCTTTGTGGCCCCGCTCTTGTTCCGTAACCATCCCGCCTCGTCGCCGGACAGGGTGAAGTAGTCCACCACCCCGTCCAGACCCAGATTCCGCCCCACTCCACAGCCTCTTTCGTCACCTCTGTGATCGGCACTCGGGCTGGACGGTAAAGGTGGCGCTGTGTACGGCGCACGAACATCGGCGAAGCAGTCCGGCGGGATGGGCGGGCCTGGTAATGGAACCGGGCGATCAGTTCAGGCGGCGGCTGGATGCCCGGCGGCCTTGCCGGTGGCGTCCCGTCGCATGGCGGTCATGCCCAGGTCCGCCATGCGGGGCACGAAGGCGACGTCGAGTTCGTCGACCGGGTGGATCAGGCCCCGCTCGCAGGTCTCCGCCAGCCACACCGTGCAGTCGGCGGGGTAGGCAGGGTTGACGCCGATCTCGCCCTTGGGGAGGAACCCGTTGAACGGCGCCCGGATCTGGTGGTGGTTCCAGTAGTTCCAGGCCCGAAGGGCCTTGGCCTGCTCGAAGGCGAGGTAGAGCTGCGGGTAGCGCTGAAGAATGCGCATCTCGCGGAAGAGTGTCTGCCCCAGCAGGGACGGCGCAGCCTTGGCAAGGCTGTCGAAGTCCTGGTCGCGGAAGGTGAAGGTGGTCGCGTCCTGGCCGGGGTCGAGGGCCAGGGCGGTGAGTAGGTGGGAGAGGCGGTCTCGGGTGTACTGCGCTGCTCCGGGGGCGAGCGGGGGCTCGATGTCGGCGATCAGGTCGTGTAGGCGCTGGTGGTCGGGGTGGAAGCGGGACAGGTCGAACAGCTTGTCCATGCCGCTGACCGCGGAGAACGCCAGACGCTTGTAGAGGCGGTTGTTCATCTCGCCGACCTCCGCGAGTGCCTTCGTCTCGGTGCTGGTGGAGTGGAGCATCAGGTACTCCGACAGCACCTCGAAGTACACGTAGCCCAGGAACGGCAGATTCTGGACGGCAGCGGCGAGCTGGTCCACAAACGTGCCCGGCGCCGTCCTGCGTCCGGCAGCGCCTGCCAGGGCCACGTCCAGGAAGGGGGCGGCCGTACGGATCTGGTGCAGCGCTCTCCCGCGCAACCAAAGGTCCTCGGCCTTGGTGAGGAAGCTGCGGTGATCCAGGTAGGTGCCCAGGTGGACGCGGCCGAGCCGCACGTAGTCGATGCCCTTGGCCGGCGCCGGGGCGGTGGGCTTGATCTCGATCATCAGAGTTTGAGTGTGCGACTTGGTCTGTAGCAGGTAGGCGCCGAGGTTGTGCGGACGCAGGCCGGCGGGGGTCTCGGTCAGCGGTGAACAGTACAGCGCGGCGAGCAGGCATCCGGAGGAGGCGTAAAGCTGGCCGCTGGCCCGGATGGCGTCCAGGGCCGTCGTGGTGTGCATCAGATGGATCGGGCGACCGCTGGTGAGCGCCTGGGTCATGGCGTTGTGGGCGAGCAGATGGCCGCCGGGGGTGTCGTGCTGTAGTCGGCGCCGCCAGTCGTCCTCGCTCTCGGCACACCCGGCCGGGACGGGGCGGATGCGGGGGTGGGTGTAGTCGGTGTGGGCGTCGTCGAGGTCGGTGTCCACAAGAGGCACGAGAGGTCTCCTACTGGCCGGGGGTGAGGAAGCGTCGGGCGTCGGCGAGGGCGTGCTGGGGGTCGGCTCCGTCAAGGGCGGCCTGCTCGCTGCGCACGACGAGGGCAAAGGCGGCCGGGGGCAGCCAGTCGGGCACCGGAATGCGCAGCCGGGCCAGGTCCGGCCACCACCGCTGAAGCGGCAGGCGATAGCGGTCCAGGCAGTCGGCCGCCTTGAGGACGTCGACGAGATGCGGAGCGCGCCGGTAGGCGCACTTCTGCTGTGCGGTGAAGTTTTCGTAGGGCACGTCGTGCACGGCGATCGCCTGCGCCGCCCGGTGTAGCGCGGCCGCCGGAACCTCGCAGCCCATCGCGCGGGTGACCGTGTCGGTGCGGCGGCGGAACCACGCCGCCGCTCGTTGTCCGTGACCGGGGTCGGTCCGGTCATCGCACCGCCGGCAGTCGTGGACTGCCCCGGCGGCACAGAGCGCCGCGACGTCGTCGCCCTCCAGCCCGTACTCCTGGGCCAGGAGTACGGCGAGCAGGCTGACGCGGGCGTTGTGGCGGACGCCGTGGTTGGAATCGGCCTGGCGCTCGGTGGTGAACCACGACCTGGCCGGTACGAGCATGAGTCCCGGGCGTGGGAAGCTGGGCGCGGCGTCGAAGTTCGCCGGGCGGTTGTCCGTAATCCACCCAAGCGTCATCTGGTCCATCGGCTGGTGGGCGGGCAGTCGGCACTGGGAGGCGAGTTCATGCAGGCAGGCGCGGCCGGGCGGAGTTCGATCGGTCATGGCGTCCTTCACACAGATGGGAACAGGGCAGGCGTGAAGCTGGGCGTGGCGATCCTGACGATGGGCACCCGGCCCAAGGAGCTGGCGGAGCTGCTGGCCTCGGTCCATGCGCAGACGACCGCGGCGGCGCGGACGGTGGTGGTGGCCAACGGGTGTGCGATGCCCGATCTGCCGCCGTGGGTCGAGACGGTGCAGCTGGAGGAGAACCTGGGGGTGACCGGCGGCCGCAACGCCGCCTTGGAGCACCTGTCGGACATGGACCTGGTGCTGGACCTGGACGACGACGGCCTGCTGGTCTCCGACGACGTCTTCTCCACGATCACCGCGCTGTACGCGGCGGATGCGCGGCTGGGGATCGTCGGCTTCCGTATCGCCGACGAGACCGGAGTGACCCAGCGCCGCCACGTGCCCCGGCTGCGGGCCGGTGACTCGATGCGCGGCGGCCTGGTGACCGGCTTCCTCGGCGGGGCCCACGTCCTGTCCGTGAAGATGCTGCAGGAGGTCGGCCACTGGCCGGACGCGTTCTTCTTCGCGCACGAAGAGACCGACATGGCCTGGCGGGCGATCGACGCCGACTGGCGGGTGCGTTACGCGCCCCAGCTGCTCCTCCAGCACCCGCGGACCTCCCCGGCCCGGCACGCGTTCTTCTACCAGGTCAACGCCCGTAACCGGGTCTACCTGGCACGCCGTCACCTGCCCGCGGTGCTCGTCCCCGTCTACCTGGGGGTGTGGGTGGCCCTGACGCTGGCCCGCACCCGCGGCCTCTCCGGGCTGCGGGCCTGGTTCGGCGGCTTCGCCGAGGGCTGGCGCACCGAGTGCGGGCGCCGGAAGCCGATGCGCTGGCGCACCGTGTTCCGACTGGCCCGCCTCGGCCGCCCCCCGGTGATCTGAGCGACTCACGCAGCGGCCTGGGCCTCGGTGTGCAGCCACGCCGGAATCGCCTGTGGGGTCCGCTCCAGCCACTTCAGGTAGCGGCTCACCCCGTCCTCGATGTCCACCTGCGGAGCCCAGTCCAGCACGCTGCGCATGCGGGTGATGTCGGCGCAGGCACCGAGCGGATCGCCCTGTGGCCGCGGGGTCTCGATGATCCGCGCACCGGGATGCTGGCGGCGCACCAGGTCGGCGACCTGCCGGATGGAAGTGGCGCGGCCGGTTCCGACGTTGAGCGTCGTACGGTCCGCGCGCTCGGTCACCGCTGACAGCAGGGTCGCCTCCGCGATGTCGTCGACGTGCACGAAGTCCCGCACCTGGTGGCCCCCGCCGTTGAGGTGCAGCGGCAGACCGAGCGCGGCCCGCATGGCGAACCAGGCCACCACCCAGCTGTGACTGTTCTCCTTGACCACCTGCGGCTCCCCGTAGACGGAGAAGTACCGCACGATCGCGTACGAGTCGTCGGCGCCGCCCAGGGCCAGGGCGGTCTGATGCTCGCCCCACAGCTTGGTGTTGGCGTAGACCGACCCGGGCGTCAGCACGTCCTCCTCGCTGAAGCGGGCCCCCGTATCTGGCGAACCGTTGCCGACGCCGTAGACGCTGGCCGAGGAGACGAAGACCAGCCG
Organism: Streptomyces chlorus; assembly: GCF_042655885.1. Lineage (NCBI taxonomy): Bacteria > Bacillati > Actinomycetota > Actinomycetes > Kitasatosporales > Streptomycetaceae > Streptomyces > Streptomyces chlorus. Next base: position 353,186 of record NZ_JBHSOA010000025.1, on the reverse strand, counting down.
CCTCAGCGCGCCGCTGTGCCGGGCCGCTGCATCCAGCACGGTCTGGGTACCGCGGATATTGGCTTCCAGCGCCGCCGCCGGATTGCGGGTGCACTCCGCGACGTCGGCCAGCGCCGCGGCGTGGATGACGTAATCACTGCGCGACAGCAGGTCGTTCATCAGCGCGGCGTCGGTGATGTCGCCGGCGACGACGTCCGGGTCCCCGGGCGAGATGCCGAACACGGAGGAGTAGACGGAACTGCCGTAGGCGTCCAGTCGGCCCACGGCAAGCGGTTTGGCGCCCAGTGCGCGGAGTTTGTGCACGATGCGGCTGCCGACCAGTCCGAAGCCTCCGGTCACGGTGACGGTGGCGCCGGACAGATCAGCAAAGCGATCCCTGGTGTTCACGCGAGGACCAGCCCTTCTCGACGGCGCCGCGCGGATGCGCGGCGTCACGCCGTCGAGGACACCACCAGGCCCCGCCGAGCTCCAGGGGATGACTGTGTGGCCGGTGTGTGCCCGGCCTCGGTGAAGCCCCCTCAACCCCCGCCCGAGTACGGCATGGTGGAGGAGCGGCGTCAGTATCGGAGGGGCGACATGGATCTGGACCGTCATCCGCTGGCGCACCTGCGCCGCAGTCACCACTGGTCCGGAGAGGACCTCGCCCGTCTGCTCCGTGCGCAGGCCCGCAGGCGTGGCCTGCGCAGCGGTATCGACCGAAACCGGATCTGGCTCTGGGAGACAGGAACTACACCGAGCGAGGAGAGCCAGTTGCTGCTGGCAGAGGTCCTCGATGTTCCCACCGCCGCGATCGAACATCTCCGATGGCCCGACTGGCTGCCCGCCTTCGAACAGCCCGCCCCGTTCAGCCCCTCGGGAAGCCGGGCCGCCCTGAGAGAGGTGCAGATCACCCGCATGGACCGACGATCCTTCCTGGTACTCAGCAGCAGCACCCTCATCGAGGTCGCTGCCGACTGGGCCCGCATCGAGCCACGCCACCTGTCCCAGGCCCTGGGTGGACAACAGATCGACGAGGAACTCCTGAGGTGGCTGGAGCAGCGTTCCAGCGAACTGCGCACCCTTGCCGCCGGGCCGCACCGGCAGGTCTCTGGCCTCATCGACGCCCATCTGAACACTGCGATCGACCTGATCACCCAGGACCGTTACAGCTCAGCAATTGGCCGCCGCCTCCACGCCGTGGCCGCCGACCTCGCGCACTGCGCCGCATGGCTGCGCTTCGATGCCGACCGGCACGCCGACGCCCAACGCCACTGGCAGGCCGCCGTCCACGCCGCGCACCAGGCCGGGGACCGCGATCTCGCCGCGGTCGCACTCTCCGACCTCGGTTACCAGGCAACCTGGTTGTCCAGGCCCGCCGATGCGATCAAAGTGCTGGAACATGCCCGCTCCCGGACCCGTACGCCGGCCGCCCGCTCCCTGCTCGACGTACGCCGCGCACGGGCTTGCGCCGTACTCCAAGATCACACTGGAACCGGGCGTGCCCTGGCATCCGCCGAGGCCGAGCTGGACCGGATTCGCCCGCAGGACACACCCCCCGTGGTGTCCTGGATGTCGATGGCGGATGTCAACGCCGACGCCGGACGCTGCTGGCTCGACCTCGGCGACCCCGGTCGCGCTGGCAGCGCAATCGACTCCGGACTGGGCGAGCTCGATCCACGCCGGTCCCGTACCAGAGCGGTGTTCCTGACCTACCGGGCCGAAGGCTCGCTCCATGACCGCGACGCCTCCGCTGCCGCGGCCGATGCCCGCGCCGCTCTCGACACCGCCCTCGACTCCGGGGCCACTCGCTGCATCGACCTCGCTTCCACACTCATCCGCCGCCTGGACGACCGGACCGAGCAACCGATGATCGAGCTGCGCGAGTACGCCCGGGAACGACTCGCGGGGTGATCCGACAGCGGCCGGGGGCTGGCCCTGAGTGTCGGCAAACGACCGTCTGTCGACACTCCACCCCGCGATCACGAACCCGCAGGTGAGCACTGTCGACAACTCGCGTCGGCAATCAATGTCGGAGAACGGTCGGACCGATAGATTCCGACACATGCTCATCGGCTACGCGCGGGTCTCGACCGCCGACCAGAACCCCGATCATCAGATTGACGCCCTGCTGCGGGCCGGCGTCGACCGCGACAACATCCATGTCGATACCGCGAGCGGCGCTAAGCCTGAATCCACCGACGAAAACCGGACCCGAGCAGCCTTAGTCCAGGTCAGCGGCCCGATTGAGCCGTTCCGCGCCTTCACCTCTCAGGTGAAGATCGACTACCCCCCGAAGGACTGGTTGACCTGGGAGGACACAGTCTGCCCTCCATGATCATCGGTGGATCCAGGCTAAGGCGTCCCGCCCGAAGCTCGACCTCGTCATGCAGCTGCTTCGCGGGGGCGACACGTTGAAGGTCACCCGGCTCGACCGACTCTCCCGCTCCGTGCTGCACATGGTGACCCTCGGCGCCAACCTAGCGTGAGCGCGACATCGGCCTGCATGTCATCGAGCAGGGCATCGACACCTCGACGATGGAAGGCCGCGCGATGTTCAGGATGCTGTCCGTACTCGCTGAGCTCCAGCGCGAGCTGATCGTGGCTAACACCAACGACGGGCTCGCCTCCGCACGGGCCCGCGGCCGAGTCGGCGGGCGCCGGCCCCGCCTTACCCCCGACCAGGCCGAACTCGCCCAGCAGCTCTACGACGCCCGCGAGAAGACCGTCCAACAGATCGCCGATATATTCAACGTCCCCCGCTCCACGGTCTACGGGCACCTCGACAAGACCAAGACTGTGCCCCGCCAGTCAAAGAAGACCACAGCCGCGAAGTCCTGAAAGCTACCAGCGGGTTACTTGTCGGTTGGTTCGCCGCTCGTTAACGGCACCCCCAGGTCGCCGTCTCGAAGCTGGTCAACAGCCTCAAGGGCGTCTCCGCTCGCCGGATACGGCTGGGGGCACCTTCCGGCCGAAGGCCGGGGGAGAGTTCACCGGCCGGATCAACCGCACCATCATGCACGGGCACCTGTGGTCGCCCTCGTATTTCTCCGCATCGTGCGGCGGAGCACCGTTGGCGATCGTCCGCCAGTACATCGAGCAGCAAAAACGTCCACTCTAAGGTGCACGTCAGAGCAGTCCTGAGATGCATTCATCCCCGGCGCGAACGCCGGGGCTTTCTGCAAGAGTCCCGGTAACGCCACCTTCGGATGTCCTCGACGACCTCGCCGGGGGCGCCGAGGGCGATCAGTACCTTCAGGGCCTCCCGCTTGGAGACCAGTCGGCCCTCGCGCACCGTGACCGTGGCACGGGCGAAGGTCAGCAGGCCCAGGTCGACCCGTACGTCCTGCGTCCAGTGGGCGTCCCGGTCCACCTCCCGCCGCCAGAAGTCGCGCTGGTCGCGCACCACGAACGCGGCGAGGTCACCGTCCGGCACCGGCGGCAGTACGTCCACGGGCGGCGCACCGTGCAGGACCCGGCCGAAGCGGTGCAGCTCGGCCCGGGTGACCGGGGGTGACCGTCCGTTTGAAGAGCTGCTCGTACACCCGAGTCGGGTGGCGCCACTCGGCGTCTCCGGCGGTGTCCGGCATCAGGCAGGTGCGGTGGTGGGCGCTGCGCCGGCTTCGCAGGGCCTAACGGTGAACCGGTGAGTAGGTGTTGCCCGGCCGCGGGGTTGCCGTGGCGCGGCCCTGCGTCCCCCGCCGGGCCGGCGCCGCCCGCAGGCGTGGTTCAGCCGTTGGCCGGGCCGCCGATCTGGAGGCCCGCCATGCGGGTCCATTCGTACCGGCCGGTCCTGACCTTGGCCGCGAACTCGCCGTCGAAGTCGTCGTGGAGGGTGAGGCCCGCCCGCTCGGCCGCCTTCTGGGCGATGGGGTAGGAGTGGGCGACCAGGTCGCCCCAGGCGCCGTCCTCACCGACGAGCACGATCCGGGCGCCGCGCTGTCCGAGGTACGCGATCTGGCCTTCGGCTCCGCCGTGGGCCGTGGCGAAGCCACTGATCCGCTTGGCGAGCTTGGCCGCCTTCCGGTCGGCCTTGCGCTCGGCCTTCTGTTCGGCCCGCTGCTCGGAGGTCTGCTCGGCCTTCGGGTCCGACTGCTGCGTGTCTGCCATGACCAGGATGCTACCGATGGGTAGATCGAACGGCGACGGGTGGGGTCCGTGGCCTTGGCCACGGACCCCACCCGTCGAACGACTGCTCGGGAGGGCCTACCGCAGGAAGGGGTCCACCGCGACGGCCACGAAGAGCAGCGACACATAGGTGATGGACCAGTGGAACAGCCGCATCTCCTTGAGCTTGCCGCCGGTCACCTCGGACTTGGCCCGGTTGAGGAGCGCGTGCGCCTCCCAGAGCCACCAGCCGCCCGCGGCCAGCGCGACCGCGGTGTAGAACCAGCCGGTGTAGCCGAGTGGGGTGAGCAGCAGCGACACCGCGACCATGACCCAGCTGTAGATCACGATCTGCCGGGCGACGACCCTGTTGGAGGCGATCACCGGGAGCATCGGCACGCCCACGCGCGCGTAGTCCTCCTTCACCTTCATGGACAGCGGCCAGTAGTGCGGCGGCGTCCAGAAGAAGATGACGAGGAAGAGGACGATCGGCGCCCAGGACATCGAGTTGGTGACCGCGGACCAGCCGATCAGCACCGGCATGCAGCCGGCGATGCCGCCCCACACGATGTTCTGCGACGTACGCCGTTTGAGGATCATCGTGTAGACGACGACGTAGAAGAGGAGCGCGCCGAGGGAGAGCCAGGCGGACAGCCAGTTGACGGCGAGGCCGAACAGCAGGGTCGAGACGACGCCCAGGCCGACGCCGAAGACCAGGCACTCGCGCGGGCTGACCATGCCGGTGACCAGGGGGCGCTGCGAGGTGCGGTCCATCAGCGCGTCGATGTCGCGGTCGAGGTACATGTTGAGCGCGTTGGCACCGCCCGCCGACAGGTAGCCGCCGAGGCAGGTCAGCAGCACCAGCTGCAGGTCGGGCACCCCCTGCTGCGCCAGGAACATCACCGGAACGGTGGTGATGAGCAGCAGCTCGATGATCCGCGGCTTGGTCAACGCCACGAACGCCTTGACACGGGCCCCGATCGGCCGGTGACTCGGGCTCTGGCTCGTCCCGATTACCCCCGCAGGACGGGATTCAACGGCCGTCACTCGCACCCCTGACAGAGACATCCCAGCAAGCCCTCCCGTATGAAGTGGCGGTAAAGGCTCGCGCGTACCACGCCACCTTAGACGTTGCCCAGACCCGGACATTCGCGGGGGTCGGCTCGTGTTGAACATGGTCGCTCATCGCGGGGATCCGAGCTCGATTGAGCATCCGGATGAGCGGCTCCGTATTCATCTGCCGAATGCGCATACTGCCCAGTCAGAAGGCGGATCGCCGGGAGTCCCGGCAGTCTGGAAGGGCTCGGAGGAAGCACGTCCTACGGGGGTAGGCTCGACTTCGCCGGTATGTACTCGTCCGGCATCCGAAACATGTGGAGAGGAGCCCTGACTCAGGGTGAGCACCAAGCCGACCACCGCAGACCTCGAGTGGACCGAACTGGACCAGCGGGCCGTGGACACCGCCCGCGTCCTGGCCGCCGATGCCGTACAGAAGGTCGGCAACGGCCATCCCGGTACGGCGATGAGCCTGGCGCCCGCCGCGTACACCCTCTTCCAGAAGGTGATGCGGCACGACCCCTCGGACGCCGACTGGGTCGGGCGGGACCGTTTCGTCCTGTCCGCCGGACATTCGTCCCTGACTCTCTACACCCAGCTGTACCTGGCCGGTTTCGGTCTGGAGCTGGACGACCTGAAGGCGTTCCGCACCTGGGGTTCGAAGACGCCGGGCCACCCGGAGTACGGGCACACCACGGGCGTGGAGACGACGACCGGGCCGCTGGGCCAGGGTGTCGCCAACGCGGTCGGCATGGCGATGGCCGCCCGCTACGAGCGCGGTCTGTTCGACCCGGAGGCCGCCCCGGGCGAGTCCCCGTTCGACCACTTCATCTACTGCATCGCCGGTGACGGCTGCCTGCAGGAGGGCATCTCCGCGGAGGCGTCCTCGATGGCCGGCCACCAGAAGCTCGGCAACCTGGTCCTGCTGTGGGACGACAATCACATCTCGATCGAGGGCGACACCGAGACGGCCGTCTCCGAGGACACCGTCAAGCGGTACGAGGCCTACGGCTGGCATGTGCAGCGGGTGGCCCCGAAGCCGGACGGCGACCTGGACCCGAGCGCGCTCTACGACGCGATCGAGGAGGCGAAGAAGGTCACCGACCGGCCGTCGTTCATCGCGATGCGTTCGATCATCGCCTGGCCGGCCCCGAACGCGCAGAACACCGAGGCCGCCCACGGCTCGGCGCTCGGCGACGACGAGGTGGCCGCCACCAAGCGGGTACTGGGCTTCGACCCGGAGCAGACCTTCGAGGTGACCGACGAGGTCATCGGCCACACCCGCGGGGCGCTGGAGCGCGGCAAGCAGGCGCGGGCCGAGTGGGAGAAGTCGTTCCAGAAGTGGCGGAGCGACAACGCCGAGCGCGCGGCCGAGTTCGACCGGGTCGCGGCCGGTGAGCTGCCCAAGGGCTGGGAGGACACGCTTCCGGTCTTCGAGCCGGGCAAGGCGATCGCCACGCGTGCCGCGTCCGGCAAGGTGCTCCAGGCGCTCGGCGCCATCGTCCCGGAGCTGTGGGGCGGCTCGGCCGACCTGGCGGGCTCCAACAACACGACGATCGACAAGACGTCGTCGTTCCTCCCGGCGGACAACCCGCTGCCCGAGGCGAACCCGTACGGCCGCACGATCCACTTCGGCATCCGCGAGCACTCCATGGCCGCGGAGATGAACGGCATCGCGCTGCACGGCAACACCCGCATCTACGGCGGCACCTTCCTGGTGTTCTCCGACTACATGCGCAACGCGGTGCGGCTGTCCGCCCTGATGCACCTGCCGGTGACGTACGTGTGGACGCACGACTCCATCGGTCTGGGCGAGGACGGCCCGACCCACCAGCCCGTGGAGCACCTGGCCTCGCTGCGCGCCATCCCCGGTCTGAACGTCGTCCGCCCCGCGGACGCCAACGAGACCGCGACCGCCTGGCGGGAGATCCTCAAGCGCTGGACGAAGGAGTTCGGCAAGGGCGCCCCGCACGCTCTGGCCCTCACCCGCCAGGGCGTGCCGACCTACGAGCCGAACGAGGACGCCACGCGCGGTGGCTATGTACTGTTCGAGGCCGAAGGGCCCTCCGGGCAGAGCACGCAGCCGCAGGTGGTCCTGATCGCCACCGGTTCCGAGGTGCATGTCGCCGTCGGGGCGCGCGAGCAGCTGCAGGCCGCCGGTGTGCCGACGCGTGTGGTGTCCATGCCGTCGGTGGAATGGTTCGAGGAGCAGGACCAGGGATACCGGGACAGCGTTCTGCCCCCGGCCGTGAAGGCCCGCGTCGCCGTCGAGGCGGGCATCGGCCTCACCTGGCACAAGTACGTGGGGGACGCCGGGCGCATCGTGTCCCTGGAGCACTTCGGCGCGTCCGCCGACGGCAAGGTGCTGTTCAAGGAGTACGGCTTCACCGCCGAGAACGTGGCGTCCGTGGCCCGCGAGGCACTCGACGCGACCCCCGGTACCACCGCAGCCCAGGGCTGACGCTCACATACGAAACGTAGGAGAAGGAATTTCCATGACAGACGCACTCAAGCGCCTTTCCGACGAAGGCGTCGCGATCTGGCTGGACGACCTGTCGCGCAAGCGGATCACGTCCGGCAACCTCGCCGAGCTGATCGACCAGCAGCACGTCGTGGGCGTCACCACCAACCCGTCGATCTTCCAGAAGGCGATCTCCGAGGGCGACGGCTACGAGGAGCAGCTCGCCGACCTCGCCGCCCGCAAGGTCACGGTCGAAGAGGCCATCCGGATGATCACCACGGCGGACGTCCGTGACGCCGCCGACATCCTGCGCCCGGTCTTCGACGCCACCGACGGCCAGGACGGCCGGGTCTCCATCGAGGTCGACCCGCGTCTCGCGCACAACACGCGCGCCACCGTCGCCGAGGCCAAGCAGCTGGCCTGGCTGGTGGACCGGCCCAACACCCTGATCAAGATCCCGGCGACCGAGGCCGGCATCCCGGCGATCGCCGAGACCATCGGCCTGGGCATCAGCGTCAACGTCACGCTGATCTTCTCCCTGGAGCGCTACCGCAAGGTCATGGACGCGTTCCTGACCGGCCTGGAGAAGGCCAGGGAGCGCGGCCTGGACCTGTCGAAGATCCGTTCGGTGGCGTCGTTCTTCGTGTCCCGTGTGGACACCGAGATCGACAAGCGGATCGACGCGCTCGGCACCGACGAGGCCAAGGCGCTGCGCGGCAAGGCCGCCCTCGCCAACGCGCGCCTGGCCTACCAGGCGTACGAGGAGGTCTTCGCCACCGACCGCTGGAGCGCGCTGGAGCGCGAGGGCGCCAACAAGCAGCGTCCGCTGTGGGCCTCCACCGGTGTGAAGGACAAGGCGTACAAGGCCACGCTGTACGTCGACGACCTGGTGGCGCCGAACACGGTGAACACCATGCCGGAGGCGACCCTGGTGGCCACCGAGGAGTCGGGCGAGATCACCGGCAACACCGTCGCCGGCACCTACGAGCAGGCCCGCGCCGACCTCGACGCGGTGGAGCGGCTCGGCATCTCGTACGACGAGGTGGTGCAGCTGCTGGAGGACGAGGGCGTCGACAAGTTCGAGTCGGCCTGGAACGACCTGCTGAAGTCGACCGAGGCGGAGCTCGCGCGCCTCGCCCCTTCGGAGGGCTGACATCTTGTCGAGCAGCAATCCGCTGCGTGACCCGGCAGACCGACGGCTCCCGCGTGTCGCGGGGCCGTCGGGCCTGGTCATCTTCGGGGTCACAGGCGATCTGTCGCGCAAGAAGCTGATGCCGGCGGTGTACGACCTCGCCAACCGGGGTCTGCTGCCGCCGGGCTTCTCACTGGTCGGTTTCGCCCGCCGCGAGTGGGCGAACGAGGACTTCGCGCAGGAGGTCCACGACGCGGTCAAGGAACATGCCCGCACCCCCTTCCGCGAGGAGGTCTGGCAGCAGCTCATCCAGGGCATGCGCTTCGTCCAGGGCACCTTCGACGACGACGAGTCCTTCGAGCGGCTGCGGGGCACGATCGAGGAGCTGGACAAGGCGCAGGGCACGAGCGGCAACTTCGCGTTCTACCTGTCGGTGCCGCCGCGTTCCTTCCCGGTGGTCATCCAGCAGCTGAAGAAGCACGGGCTCGCCGACCAGTCGAGTGGTTCCTGGCGGCGGGCGGTGATCGAGAAGCCGTTCGGCCACGACCTGAAGTCGGCCGAGGAGCTCAACGCGATCGTCCACGAGGTGTTCGCCCCGGACCAGGTCTTCCGCATCGACCACTACCTGGGCAAGGAGACCGTCCAGAACATCCTGGCGCTCCGCTTCGCGAACACGATGTTCGAGCCGATCTGGAACCGGTCCTTCGTCGACCACGTGCAGATCACCATGGCCGAGGACATCGGCATCGGCGGCCGGGCCGGCTACTACGACGGCATCGGCGCCGCCCGTGACGTCATCCAGAACCACCTGCTCCAGCTCATGGCGCTGACCGCCATGGAGGAGCCGGCCTCCTTCGGTGCGGACGCGCTGGCCGCGGAGAAGACCAAGGTGCTCGGCGCCGTACGACTGCCGAAGGACCTGGGCCGGGACACCGTGCGCGGGCAGTACGCGGCGGGCTGGCAGGGCGGCGCGAAGGCGGTCGGCTATCTGGAGGAGGAGGGCATCGACGCCTCCTCGAACACCGACACGTACGCCGCGATCAAGCTGGGCGTGGACAACCGCCGCTGGGCGGGCGTCCCCTTCTACCTGCGCACCGGCAAGCGGCTGGGCCGCCGGGTCACCGAGATCGCGGTGGTGTTCCAGCGGGCACCGCACTCCCCCTTCGACTCCACGGCGACCGAGGAGCTCGGGCAGAACGCCATCGTGATCCGCGTCCAGCCGGACGAGGGTGTCACGGTGCGGTTCGGCTCCAAGGTGCCGGGCACCTCGATGGAGATCCGGGACGTGTCGATGGACTTCGCCTACGGCGAGTCGTTCACCGAGTCCAGCCCGGAGGCGTACGAACGGCTCATCCTCGACGTCCTGCTCGGCGACTCCAATCTCTTCCCCCGCACCGAGGAGGTCGAGCTGTCCTGGAAGATCCTCGACCCGATCGAGGAGTACTGGGACATCCACGGCAGGCCGGCCCAGTATTCGGCCGGTACCTGGGGGCCCGTCGAGGCGGACCACATGCTCGAGCGAGACGGACGGAGCTGGCGCCGGCCATGAAGATAGACCTCACGGACACCACGGCCGGCGAGATCAACAAGTCGCTGGTGAAGGCCCGCCGGGCCATCGGCACTCCGGCGGTCGGCATGGTGCTCACCCTGGTCATCGTGACCGACGAGGAGAACGCCTACGACGCGCTGAAGTCCGCCGGGGACGCCTCGCGCGAGCATCCCTCGCGCACGGTGGTCGTCATCAAGCGCGTCTCCCGCTCGCACCGCGACCGTACGCAGTCCCGGCTGGACGCGGAGGTGCTGGTCGGCGCGGACGCGGGCACCGGTGAGACGGTGGTGCTGCGGCTGTACGGCGAGGTCGCCGACCACGCCCAGTCGGTGGTGCTGCCGCTGCTGCTGCCGGACGCCCCGGTGGTGGTCTGGTGGCCGGTCAACGCCCCGCTGAATCCGGCGGGCGATCCGCTGGGCGCGCTGGGCCAGCGCCGGGTGACCGACATCTATGCCGGCGAGCAGCCGGTACGGGAGCTCGCGGCCCGTGCCGACTCCTACACCCCGGGCGACACCGACCTGTCCTGGACCCGGATCACACCCTGGCGTTCGATGCTGGCGGCGGCCCTGGACCAGGTGACCTGCGAGGTGCAGGGCGTCGAGGTGGAGGGCGAGGAGTTCAACCCGAGCTGTGAGCTGCTGGCGATGTGGCTCGCGGACCGGCTGGACGTCCCCGTGAAGCGTTCGCTGTCCGCCGGCCCCGGGCTCACGGCGGTCCGTCTGAGGACCGACTGCGGCCCGATCGCGCTGGACCGGGCCGACGGTTCGCTCGCGACGCTGTCGATCCAGGGCCAGCCCAAGCGTGCGGTGGCGCTCAAGCGCCGGGACACGTCGGAGCTGATCGCGGAGGAGCTGCGCCGGCTGGACCCGGACGACACGTACGCGTCGGCGCTGCGGTACGGGGTCGAGCGGCTGAAGAGCGGCGCGCGCGGTGCGGCTTCCGTAGCGGCGTCGGAGCCGGGGGCTGCTTCGGGTGGCGACCGGCTGGCGGCGGTGTCGCGCGGGCTGACCGAGGCGTCCAGCGCGCTCGACGAGGTGTCGCGGGTGCTGGACGAGGCGTCGGGGGCTCCGAAGGAGCCGGCGCGGGAGCCCGAGGCGTCGGGTGACTCCGGGAAGCGGCCGGCGGGTGAGTCGCCGGCCAAAGGAGCAGGGGGACTCGCTCCCGTCGAAGCGGCTGCGGAAGGTTCCCGGGTCGCGGCGGCGGCGCAGGCCCCGGTGAACAGGGCGGCGGCGAAGTGAGTACGACACCGCAGCTCGTCGTGCACCGCGACAAGGAGCTGATGGCGCAGGCCGCGGCGGCCCGGCTGATCACCAGGATCGTGGACGCGCAGGCCTCGCGGGGTTCGGCGTCCGTGGTCCTGACCGGGGGCCGCAACGGCAACGGCCTGCTGGCCGCGCTCGCGGCGGCGCCCGCCCGGGACGCGGTCGACTGGGGCCGGCTCGACCTGTGGTGGGGCGACGAGCGGTTCCTGCCGGAGGGCGACCCGGAGCGCAATGTCACCCAGGCCCGCGAGGCGCTGCTCGACGCGGTGCCGCTGGATCCGGAGCGCGTGCACGCCATGCCCGCGTCCGACGGACCGCACGGCATCGACGTGGACACGGCGGCGGCCGCGTACGCCGAGGAGCTGGCCCGTGCCGCGGGACCGACGAACCACGGCGGGGTGCCGGAGTTCGACGTATTGATGCTGGGCGTCGGCCCGGACACACACGTGGCGTCCCTCTTCCCGGAACTGCCCGCGGTCCGGGAGACGGAGCGCACGGTGGTCGGCGTCCATGGCGCGCCCAAGCCGCCGCCGACCAGGGTGACGCTCACCCTGCCGGCGATCCGCGCGGCCCGGGAGGTGTGGCTGCTGGCGGCCGGCGAGGACAAGGCCGAGGCCGCGGCGATCGCCCTGTCGGGCGCGGGCGAGATCCAGGCCCCGGCGGCGGGCGCGTACGGCCGGGCCCGCACCTTGTGGCTGCTGGACGCGGCGGCGGCCTCACAGCTGCCGCGGGCCCTGTATCCGCCGGCGTCGGCGTAACGCGCGCACCGCACGGCACGCACGGACCCCCGCTTCCTCGCGAAGCGGGGGTCCGTGCGCTGTCCGGGTGGGGACGGTGTCCGTCACTTCACCGAGCCCGCCATCACTCCCTGCACGAAGTGCCGCTGGAAGGCGAAGAACACGACCACCGGCACCACCAGGGACAGGAACGCGCCCGGCGCGAGTACATCGATGTTGCTGCCGAACTGGCGGATCTGCGACTGGAGTTCCACCGTCAGCGGCTGCGAGGAGCTGTCGGCGAAGAGGAGGGCGACCAGCATGTCGTTCCAGACCCACAGGAACTGGAAGATGGCGAGGCTGGCGATCGCCGGGCGGCCGACGGGCAGGACGAGCCGGGTGAAGATGCGCCACTCACTGCCGCCGTCCATCCGGGCGGCCTCCAGCATCTCCTTGGGCATCTCGGCGAAGTAGTTCCGCAGCAGGAACACCGCGAACGGCAGCCCGTACGCCACATGGAACAGCACGACACCGGGGATGGTGCCGAACAGCCCCAGCTGGCCGAAGAGTTTGGCGACCGGCAGCAGCCCGATCTGCACGGGGACCACCAGCAGCGCCACCACGAGGAGGAAGATCGCCTCGCGGCCGGGGAAGTCGAGCCAGGCGAAGGCGTATCCGGCGAGCGCCGCGACGACCACGACCAGGGCCGTGGTCGGCACCGAGATCAGCACGGTGTTCCAGAACGCCTGGGTCATGCCCGAGTTCTTCAACAGGGCCGCGTAGTTGTCGAAGGAAAGCTGCCCGGGACCGGCGAACACGGTCCACCAGCCGCCCTTGGCCGTGTCCTCGGCGGACCGCAGCGAGGACAGGAACAGGCCGGCCAGCGGGGTCATCCACACCAGGCCGATCACGACCAGGAACGCCTGCACCACGGCGTTGCCCAGGCCGCGCCGGATCGCGTTCATCGCTGACTCCTTCGGAAGCGGCGGACGTTGAAGACCATGGCGGGGACGACCAGCAGCAGGAGCAGCACACCGAGCGCGCTGCCCAGCCCCTGGTTGTTGCCGCCGCCGAACGACACCAGCCACATCTGGGTCGCGAGCACGGTCGCGTCCTCCTGCACGGGCCCGGGCGCGATGATGTAGACGAGGTCGAACACCTTCATCACATTGATCACCAGGGTCACGAAGACGACGGTGAGGACCGGCGCCAGCAGCGGGACGGTGATCCGGCGGAAGATCTGCCACTCGTTCGCGCCGTCCATCCTCGCCGCCTCCAGCGCGTCCCTGGGCAGGGCGGAGAGTCCCGCGCCGATCAGCACCATCGCGAACCCGGTCCAGATCCACAGGTAGGCCCCGATGATCGCCGGGGTGACGAGGGTGGGGCCGAGCCAGGAGATGCCGTCGTAGGGGGGCGCGAAGTTGGCGGCGGGCAGTCTGAGCGCGTACGAGCCGTTGTCCAGGCCGGTGAAGCGGAACGAGCCGTCGGCGGCGGTCGTCGTGCTCGCGACGGTGCGTCCGTCGCGGACCGCCTCGACCGTCATCCCGGGCAGTCCGCTTTCCTCCGGGTCGACCACTCCCGGCTCGCCTCCCCCGCCGGGGGTGAAGTCGAGGTGGACCACTCCGCGGAGCTCGTCGGAGCCGGCCTCCTGCCGGGTGGCCGCCGGGTGGGCGGGTGCGGCGTCGTCGGGCAGGTCCTTGGGGGCGACACCGACCAGGCCGAGGGTCGTGGTGGTGCCCGGTGAGAGGTCCGCGCCGGTCAGGTACCCGCCGTCGGCCTCCTTGGTCAGGCCCGGCCCGGCGCCGCCCCCGCCGCCGGTGTCCTCGCGGGCGCGGGCCGTCGGGTAGGAGGAGCTGCCCTTGAAGGCGTCGTGGACCGAGACGGCGGCGGCGTTCAGCACGCCCTTGTCGGGGTCGTCGTCGTAGGCGAGCCGGAAGACGATGCCGGCCGCCAGGAAGGACACCGCCATCGGCATGAAGAGCAGCAGTTTGAAGGCGGTGGCCCAGCGGACCTTCTCCACCAGCACGGCCAGGATCAGGCCGAGGCCGGTGAGCAGGGTGGGGGCGATCACGACCCAGATCGCGGTGTTGCGGACGGCCTTGAGGGTGGCCGGGTCGTGGAACATCTCGGTGTAGTTCCCGCCGCCCACGAACCGGGTGCCGGAGGCGTCGAAGAGGCTGCGGCCGACGGAGAACAGCACCGGGTACACGACCAGCGCGCCCAGCAGGAGCAGCGCGGGCAGCACGAACAGCACGGCGACGATCCGCCCCCGCCGGCGCAGGCGCCGGCGGCGGGCACGATCGGGGTGCGAGGGAGCCGGCGGGCTCGCCTCTTTCACCAGGGTGGCGGTCATGACGTCAGTTCCCGTACGCCTTGGCCGCCGCCTTCTCCAGCTCGGCCGCCGTCTTCTTCGGGTCGGACGGGTCGCGCAGGAAGTCCTGGAGGATCTTCCATTCGCCGGTGCCCTTGGTGCCGCCGAAGGCCGCCGGGGCCTGGTCGGACATGTCGAAGCGGACCGAGTCGTCGGCCTCGATCAGGGACTCGGCGGTGGCGCGGGTGACGTCGTCGCTGTAGGAGGAGAGGTCGAGCTTCTTGTTCGGGGAGAGGAATCCGCCGGCCTCGGCCCACACGGCGGCGGCCTCCGGGGTGGCCAGGTACTCCAGGAGCGCCATACCGGCCTCGGCGTTCTTGCCGTCCTTGAGCACCACGGCCGCGTCGCCGCCGCTGACCACCGGGGCCTCGCCGTCGCCGACCGGCGGGAACGGGAAGAAGTTCGCGTCGGTGCCGATGGCCTTGCCGAACTGGTCCTTGGCGACGCCGGCCACGAAGTCGCCCTCATAGACCATGGCGGCGTCCGGCTCGGGGCCGAAGACCTTCTCCACCGACCCGGGGAAGTCGGTGTTCAGTGCTTCCTTCTGGCCGCCCGCGAGAAGCTGCTTGTCCTTGAAGAGGTCGCCGAGTGTGGTGAGCGCCTCGACCACCGTCGGGTCGGTCCACTTGATCTCGTGCGCGGCGAGGGCGTCGTACTTCTCGGGGCCCGCCTGGGAGAGGTAGACGTTCTCGAACCAGTCGGTCAGCGTCCAGCCGTCCTGGCCGGCGACGGAGAAGGCGGCGAGGCCGGAGTCGGAGATCGTCCGCCCGTCCTTCAGCATGGCGTCGTAGGTCTTCGGCGGGGTGACCCCGGCCTGTTCGAGGGCCTCGGGGCTGTACCAGACGGTCGACTTGTGGGCGGCCTTGAAGTAGAGGCCGTACAGGGTTCCGTCGACGCTGCCGTAGTTCTGCCACACCTCGGCGAAGTTGGCGTCCACGGTGCCCTGGACCTTCTTGTCCAGCGGCTTGAGCCAGCCCTGCTCGGCGAACTGCTTCAACACGCCGACCTGCGGGACCATCACGACGTCGGGGGCGTTGCCGCCCTCGATCTTGCTGCCGACGACGGTGGAGACGTTGTCGCCGGTGGACACGAACTGTGTCTTGGCGCCGGTCTTCTCGGTGAAGGCGTCCAGCACCTTCTGGAAGTTCTTCTGCTCGCTGCCGGACCAGACACCGGCGACCGAGACGGTCTGGCCGCCGAGCGCCTTGTCCCCGCCGCCTGCCGAGACGGGCTCGCCCGAGCCGCAGGCGGTGGCGCCGAGGGCGAGCACGAGGGCGGTGCAGCCGGTGAGCAGGGTGGTACGTCGTCGCATCATCGTTGATGTCCCTTCGAAATACGTGAAGTGGGCGGGATCTAGGAGCCGCTGATCCACCAGGCGGCCGTGGAGCCGGGCAGCACTCCGGGCGGGCACGGGCCGCTGGCGAGCAGCGGGGTGCCGGAGGCCGGAGCGGGTACGGGGGCGGTGCCGAAGTTGACGGCGCACACCAGGTCGTCGGCGCGGACGAAGGCCAGGACGTCCGGCGGGGTCTCCAGCCAGCTCAGTGCGCCCTCGCCCAACTGGGGCAGTGAGGCGCGCAGTTGCAGGCCGTCGCGGTACAGGTGCCAGAAGGAGCGGGTGTCGGCGAGGGCGCGGTCGGTGGCGTGTTCGGCGAACCACTCGGGCTGCGGCAGCCAGGGCGCGGCCCCCTCGGCGCCGGAGGTGAAGCCGAACGGGGAGGCCTGTCCCGACCAGGGCAGCGGCACCCGGCAGCCGTCGCGGATCCGGGCCCGGCTGCCGGTGCGGCGGAAGATCGGGTCGGTGAGCACGTCGTCGGGGAGGTCGACGACCTCGGGCAGGCCCAGTTCCTCGCCCTGGTAGACGTACGCGGCGCCGGGCAGCGCCAGCATCAGCAGCGCGGCGGCGCGAGCGCGGGCGGCGCCGAGGCCGCTGCCCTGGGGGGCGGGTTCGCCGTAGCGGGTGACGGTGCGGACCTGGTCGTGGTTGTTGAGGACCCAGGTGACGGTCGAGCCGGTGCCGGCGATGTCCTGCATGGCCTCGGAGATGACCTTGCGGAAGGCGTCGGCGTTCCAGGGGGCGCCGAGCAGGTCGAAGAAGAAAGCCTGGTGGAGCTCGTCCGGGCGGACGTACCTCGCGTGCTCTCGGGCGGTCGGGACGGAGACCTCGCCGACCAGGAGGCGCTCCTGGCCGTCGCGCCGCGTGTACTCCTCGCACACCTCGCGCCAGTGCCGCCACACCTCGTGCACCTCGGGCTGGTTCCACGCCAGCGGGTTGACCGAGTCACGGGTGCGGGCGTCGGCCTCCGGGTCCGGGGAGTCGGGCAGTTCCGGGTGCTTGAAGAGTCCGGCGGCGACATCGATGCGGAAGCCGTCGGCACCCCGGTCCAGCCAGAACCGCAGGGTGCGGTCGAAGTCGGCGGCGACCTCGGGGTTGCGCCAGTTCCAGTCCGGCTGTTCGGGCGTGAACATGTGCAGGTACCACTGGCCGGGCCGGCCGTCCGGCTCGGTGACCCGGGTCCAGGCGGGCCCGCCGAACATGGCGTGCCAGTTGTTGGGCGGCTCGGCGCCGCCCGGTCCGCGGCCGTCGGCGAAGTGGAAGCGGGCGCGCTGCGGGCTACCGGGCTGCGCGGCGAGCGCCTCGCGGAACCAGGGGTGCTCGCTGGAGCAGTGGTTGGGGACGATGTCCAGCAGCACCTTGACGCCGAGCCGCCGGGCGGCCCCGACCAGCAGGTCGAACTCGGTGAGATCGCCGAAGACCGGGTCGACGTCGCGGTAGTCGGCCACGTCGTAGCCGTGATCGTGCTGCGGCGAGGGGTAGAAGGGGCTCAGCCAGATCCCGTCCACGCCCAGCTTCTTCAGGTACGGCAGGCCCGCCCTGACCCCGGCGAGATCGCCGATGCCGTCACCGGTGCTGTCCAGGAAGCTGCGGACGTACACCTGGTAGATCACTGCGTCGCGCCACCAGCGGTGGGTGTCGATGTGCTTGGGACTCACCCCGTGGACCTGTCTGTGCGTGCGGAGGCCCGGAATTCCCGGCCGACGGCGTCATCGCCGTTATGCATGCATGTTAGGTAGGTGTGTCGCGGAGGTGTCAATGAACGGACGCAAGCTACCAGACAGTTGCCGTAGGCAAATCAGTGCGTATTCAGGCACATCAGGCATGGTTGAGACATCCGCGTTACATAACGGATAACTAGACATGGACGTTCGGGAGAGAGGCCCGGTGGGCCGGACGGGCGCGGACCCGGGGCGCGGACCCTGACGTGCGGACCCTGACGTGCGGACCCTGACGTGCGGACCCTGACGTGCGGACCCCGGGGTGCGGTCCGCGGACGGCGCGTCTAGCGAGCGGAGACGGCGGCGAGTTCGCGCGCCAGCCGTCGCACCGCCGACTCGGGCGTCTGCCGCCCGGTCAGCGCGTCGCGCACCACCGCCTGCACGACCAGGCTCACCTGGTCGTAGCGCGGGCTCTTGGGGCGCGGGGCGGCGGCGAGCACGCTCTCGCGCAGCGTCGGCAGGTACGGGAACCGCCGGACCAGTTCCGGGTCGTCGTACAGCGCGGCCCGTACGGGTGGCAGCGCGCCGCGGGTGAGGACCTGGCGCTGCACGGGCTCGCTGGTGAGGTACTCGATCAGCCTCGCGGCGGAGTCGGGGTGCCGCGCATGGGCGGCGACGGCGAGGTTGGAGCCGCCGAGGACGCTCGTCCCGGGCCCGTCCGGTCCCGGCAGCGGTACGGCGCCGACCTTTCCGGCGACCGCGGAGCCCTCGGCGGACGCGGCGACGTAGGCGTAGGGCCAGTTGCGCAGGAAGAGCAGCCTGCCGTCCTGGAAGGCCTGCTTGGACTCCTCCTCCTTGTAGGTCAGCGCCTCCTGGGGGATCCAGCCCTCGCGGACCCCGCGGGCGAGGAACCCGATGCCCTCGCGGGCCGCCCGGGAGTTGACGGTGACGCGCTCGCCCTCGTCGCCCAGGATGGTGCCGCCCGCCGAGTAGACGGCCTCGGCCGCGTTGACGGTCAGGCCCTCGTACGGCAGGAACTGGCCCGCGTAGCCGTCAAGGCCGCGCGCCGGGGCGAGGGTCTTCGCGGCCCGCTCCAGGTCGGCCCAGGTGCGTGGTGGCGCCACGCCCTCCTCGTCGAGGACGTCCTTGCGGTACAGGAGCAGCCCGGCGTTGGTCACGTAGGGGACGGCGTACAGCCGGTCGTCGTAGGTCGCGGTGTCCACCACGCGCGGCAGGAAGGTGTCCAGCGGGAAGCGGTCGCGCGGCAGCGGGCGGATCCAGCCGGCCGCTGCGAACTCCGAGGTCCAGCTGACGTCGATGTTGAGCACGTCGAAGCGGCCGCGGTCGGCGTGGCGCAGGTCGGTGATCATCTGCGCGCGGGTCTCGTCGGCCGAGTCGGGCAGTTCGACGAGGGTGATCTCCTCGCCGGGGTGGGTGCGGTTCCACCCTTCGAGCAGTGGGCCGAGATAGCCGGTGAGGTCCCCCGCGGTGGCCAGGGTGAGCGGACCGCGCCCGCCGCCGGGAACCGCCTGTTCGGCCCGCGCACCGGAGGCCACACAGACAGTCAGGAGCACGGCGAGGACGAGAAGGCCCCTACCCGCGGCATGGATCCACCGCATAGGTTCCTCCCTGTGCACCGTCACCCGGCACCCTTGCCGGGGTCAGAAGCCATGTATACCTGTTAGGTATCGGCGATACTAGGGCGCGCGGCACATTGTGCCGGGCGCGCGGAACGAGGCGCACGGCATGTGACACGAAGGACGCGGGGAGGAGAGCACGAGTGCGGCAGTCCCTCCTGGCTCTGCTCGCCCGCGGCCCGGCCCACGGCTACGAGCTCAAGCAGGGCCTTGAGCAACTGCTGGGCTCCGCGTACCCTCAGCCGAACGTCGGCCAGATCTACGTCACCCTGGGCCGCCTCGAGAAGTCGGGGCTGATCGAGGGCGAGGACGTCGAGCAGGCCGGCCGGCCCAACAAGAAGGTCTACCACCTCACCGACGCCGGGCGGGAGGCGCTGCGCGCCTGGTACGAGGAGACCGCGGACGAGCCGCGGGTGCGGGACGAGTTCTTCATGAAGCTGGCCCTCGCCCCGCAGACCGGGCTCGCCGACCAGATCGCCCTGATCAACCGCCAGCGGCGCCAGTACCTCAACACCATGCGGCAGTTGTCGAAGCTGGCCGCCGCCGAGGACCGGGACAACCGCGTCGCCCATCTGCTGATCGAGGGCGCGATGCTGCACCTGCAGGCCGATCTCGACTGGCTGGAGCGGTGCCAGGAAGAGCTGGAGGAGCTGGAGTGAGTGAGAACCCCACTCCCGTGCTGCGCGCCGAAGGCCTGGTCAAGACGCACCACGGAGAGGGAGCCCCGGCGCACGCGGTGCGCGGGGTCGATCTGCGGGTGACGCGCGGCGAGTTCGTGGCGGTGACCGGCCCGTCCGGCGCCGGCAAGTCGACCCTGCTGCATCTGCTCGGCGGGCTCCAGCGGCCGGACTCCGGCAGCATCTGGCTGGACGGCGAGCGCACCGACGCCTACAGCGAGGCCCGCTGGGCGGTGGAGCGCAGGAAGCGCATCGGGATCGTCTTCCAGTTCTTCAACCTCGTCTCGAACCTGTCGGTCGCCGACAACGTCGAACTGCCGGCGCTGCTCGCCGGAACCCCGCCGAGGAAGACCCGCGCCGGGCGGGAGGAACTGCTGGCCGAGCTGGGCCTGACAGGCAAGGAGCGGAGCATGCCGGGCGAGCTGTCCGGCGGTGAGCAGCAGCGGGTCGCGCTGGCCCGTGCCCTGATCAACCATCCGCCACTGCTGCTGGCCGACGAACCCGCCGGCAGTCTGGACAGCAGGGGCACCCGTGAGGTGATGCGACTGCTGTCCCGTTTCCACCGGCGCGGGCAGACGATCCTGCTGGTCACGCACGACGCCCGGCTGGCGAGCGCCGCGGACCGGGTGATCAGCTTCTTCGACGGGCGGATCGCCGACGACGCGCAGCTCGACGGGACACCGGCGCGCGGCCGGGGCATATCCGGGGTGCTGGAGCTCAAGGACTGACATGCGTGGGTACGACGGTCCGGGCGCCCGGCACGAGCGAAGGGGCTGACGCCGGTGCGAGCGACGCTGCGCTGGGCGCACTCCGATCTGCGCACGCACCGCGGTGAGGCGCTGTTCCTGGTGCTCGCCACCGCGGGCATCGTCGCGTCCCTGCTACTGGCCACGGCCCTGTTCGGGTACGCGACCAACCCCTGGCAGCGAATCTTCACCCAGGCACGCGGCGCGCACGTCACGCTGCACACGACCGCCCCGGCCGACGCCGCGAAGCTGGCCCATCTGGACGGTGTGGAGTCCGTCGCCGGCCCCTACCCCACGGCCGCCGTCACCCTCGCCGCGCGCGGCAACCGCGCCTCCGCCGAACTGCGCGGCACCGCCGAACAGCCGGAAACCGGCCGTCCGCTGATCACCTCCGGGGGCTGGCTGGACCCCGCCACCCCCGACGGCGTCGTCCTGGAGAGCAGTCTCGCCCGCGCCCTGCTCACCACGCCCGGCGACACCCTCACCCTGCCCGGCACCGCGCGGAAGCTGACCGTGGTGGGCGTCGCCGACAGCGCCGAACCACGCTACCGGCCGGGGGAACAGCCCGGTCTGGTGTGGGCCCTGCCGTCCGCCGTGACCGACCCCGACGGCCAGGTGACCGGCCTGCGGCTGACCGACCCCGCGGACACCGAGTACGCGGTGCAGCGGGCGGTGACCGTGCTGGGCTCCGGCGCCATCGGCGAGGTGTCCACCTGGCAGCAGGCACGGGCCGAGGCGCAGGGCGACAACCGGCTGCTCGGCCAGGTGCTGGGCCTGTTCGGTCTCGGCGCGCTGGTCGCCGCCGGGTTCGCCGTGCACGGGGCGATCAGCACCCGGATCAGAGGGCATCTGCGGGACATCTCCGTCCTCAAGGCGATCGGCTTCACACCGGGACAGGTCGTCCGCGTCTTCCTGCTCCAGCACCTCGGGTACGCCCTGCTGGGCGCGGTGGCCGCCGCCGCGCTGGCCGAGGCGCTGGGCAGCGGGATTCCGGGGCGGTTCGGGGACGCGGTCGGTGTGTGGCAAGGGCTGCCCGGACACACCGTGACGCTGTTCGTGGTGCCCGTGGGAGCGGTGCTGTTCATCGGCGCCACCACCGGGCTCGCGGCGTGGCGGGCGGGCCGGGTGCCGCCGGTGCCGGTACCCAGGCCGGCGGCGCCCGAGGCCGGCCGGCTGACGGGCGTGGCGCGGCGGGCGCTCGGCGCGCGGGTGCCGCCGGCACTCGTCCTCGGCTGGCACAAGGCGTTCACCCGCCGCCCGCGCGCCCTGGGCACGGTGGCCAGGCTGGCCCTGCCGCTGCTGCTGATCGTGACGGCGCTGAGCGCGTGGAGCACCATCGACCGCTTCCACAGCGGCCCGGAGCACATGGGGCTGCCCACCGCGCTCAGCATCCGCGCCGACGCCTCGCTCGGCGACCGGGAGGCCCGCGCGCTGCTGGAACGCGATCCGCAGGTCGCGGCCGCCCATCCGGGCGTCGAAGTGGCCGCCCTGGTCCCCGGCCAGACCGCCACGATCGCGCTGCGCGGCTTCGGCACCCACCAGGAGCCGTACCCGTTCACCCTGGCGGAGGGCCGCGCCGCGCACGGGCCCGACGAGGCGGTGGCCGGGCAGGGGCTGCTCGACCTGCTGCACGTACGGGTCGGCGACTGGGTGCGGATGACCGTCGGCGACCGGCCGCAGATCCTGCACATCGTCGGCCGCAGCATCGAGCCCGAGAACGCCGGACGGGTCATCTCCACCTCGCTCGACACCCTCCGCGGCAACGACCCGGACCTCGAGCCCGCCCTCTACCAGCTCCGGCTGAAGCCCGGCGCCGACCCGCGGACCGTCGCCGACCGGCTGACCAGCGCCGGCGACGGCCACCTGGACGTGCACACGGTGACCGATCCGGCCGACGGGCTGTCCCCGTTGCGCGCGGTCGTCGTCGGGCTGATCGCCGTACTCGCCCTGATCGGGCTGATCGAACTGCTCACCGTGATCGGCGGCACGGTCCGCGAGGGCGAACGGGACCTGCTCGCGCTCAAGGCCATCGGCCTGACCCCACGGCAGATCACCGCGATCACGGTCACGGCCACTTCCTGCACGGCACTGGCCGCCGTGCTCGTCGCCATGGGGCTGGGGCTGCCACTGGCGCACTGGCTGATCGACGCCCAAGGACGGTCGAGCGGCATCGGCGCCGGAATCGCCCGGGGGCCCTCCCCCGCGCTCCTGGTACTGCTGGGTGCCGCCGCGGTGCTGGGAGCCGCCGCCCTCGCCGCCCTCCCGGCCGCCCGCTCGGCCCGGCGCAGGCTGGCGGACACGCTGAGCGCGGTCGCCTGACGGCGACGCCGGAACGCCTCGGCCGGTCAGCCTCCGTAGGGGCCCTGCGGGTTGGGGGCGTAGGGACTCTGCTGGCCGGGTGCGTACGGGTTCCCGGTGGCTCCCGGCACGTACGGGTTCCGCGGGCCCGGTGCGTAGGGGTGGCCGCCCGTGGTGGACGGGCGCGGGCGGCCGTAGGGGTGAGGAGGAGAAGGACCGTGGAGGCGGTCAGCGCGTTCTCCATCAGCTCCATGATGTCGAAGCCGCCCTGGACGACGGTGTAAACACCGAGCGACGCGACCACTCCGGCGATGACCCGCAAACACTTGAGCCGCTCGATGGACGGATCGAGCGAATCCGGGATCCAGGCGGGATGGAACACCACCCGTGCGACCTTGTGGGGCTTCAGGAAGGACCGTGCCGTCAGCGTGCCGCCCGTCCACCTTCCGTGCGTACGTGCCACTTCCTGTTCCCCCGAGCGTTCACCTGCATGATCGACGGGGAATTCCACGGGAAGCGGACGGCGCCCAGCCGTCCGCTTCCCGTACCGTGCTCACCGCCTTCCGCGCAGCTCCCGGTAGGTGGCGACCAGGGCCCGGCTGGAGGCGTCCAGACCGGGCACGTCGGCGCCTTCGGTGAGCGCGGGCTCGACACGCTTGGCGAGCACCTTGCCGAGCTCCACGCCCCACTGGTCGAAGGAGTCGATGTTCCAGATCGCGCCCTGCACGAACACCTTGTGCTCATAGAGGGCGACGAGCTGGCCGAGGACGGACGGCGTCAGCTCGCGCGCGAGGATCGTGGTCGTGGGGTGGTCGCCCTTGAACGCCTTGTGCGGCACCAGTTCCTCGGGTACGCCCTCGCTCCGCACCTCGTCCGGTGTCTTGCCGAAGGCCAGGGCCTGCGTCTGGGCGAAGAAGTTGGCCATCAGCAGGTCGTGCTGCGCCCCCAGTTCGTCGCTCAGCTCGGCGACCGGCTCGGCGAAGCCGATGAAGTCCGCCGGGATCAGCTTCGTGCCCTGGTGGATCAACTGGTAATAGGCGTGCTGCCCGTTGGTGCCGGACGTGCCCCAGACGACGGGACCGGTCTGCCACTGGACCTCGCGCCCGTCCCGGCCGACGTACTTGCCGTTGGACTCCATGTCGAGCTGCTGGAGATAGGCGGTGAACTTCGACAGGTAGTGCGAGTACGGCAGGACCGCGTGCGACTGGGCACCCAGGAAGTTGCCGTACCAGACGCCCAGCAGGCCCAGCAGCAGCGGCACGTTGGACTCGGCCGGGGCGGTGCGAAAGTGGTCGTCGACGAGGCGGAACCCGTCGAGCATCTCCCGGAAGCGGTCCGGCCCGATGGCGATCATCAGCGACAGGCCGATCGCCGAGTCGTACGAGTAGCGTCCGCCGACCCAGTCCCAGAACTCGAACATGTTCGCTGTGTCGATGCCGAAGTCGGCGACCTTCTCCGCGTTCGTCGACAGGGCGACGAAGTGCTTGGCGACGGCGGCCTCTCCCCCATCGAGCGCGTTCAGCAGCCAGGTCCGCGCGGAGGTGGCGTTGGTGACCGTCTCGATGGTGGTGAACGTCTTGGACGCGATGATGAACAGTGTCTCGGCCGGGTCCAGGTCGCGGATGGCCTCGTGCAGGTCGGAGCCGTCCACGTTGGACACGAAGCGGACCGCGAGGTCGCGGTCGGTGAAGGCGCGCAGCGCCTCGTACGCCATCGCGGGCCCCAGGTCGGAGCCGCCGATGCCGACGTTGACCACAGTGCGGATGCGCTTGCCGGTGTGGCCGGTCCACTCGCCGGAACGCACACGGTCGGCGAAGGAGGCCATCTTGTCGAGAACGGCGTGCACGGCGGGGACGACGTTCTCCCCGTCAACCTCGACCACCGCGTCGCGCGGCGCCCTGAGGGCGGTGTGCAGGACGGCCCGGTCCTCGGTGGTGTTGATCCGCTCACCGCGGAACATGGCGTCGCGCAGCCCGAACACGTCGGTGGCGGCGGCCAGTTCGCGCAGCAGTCGCAGGGTGTCGTCGGTGACGAGGTGCTTGGAGTAGTCGATGTACAGGTCACCGACCCGGAGCGTGTACGCGGTGCCCCGGTCGGGGTGGGCGGCGAACACCTCACGCAACCGCAGGTTCCCGAGCTCCTCGCGGTGCTTGGCCAGTGCGGTCCACTCGGGAGTCTGGTCGAGCCTGGTACGGCCGTCTGCGTTCATCTCGGACTTCAGCCTTCTTCCTTGCTGCCTGTGCTGCGTATCCGCCCCGCTGCCGGTTCCAACCTAATTGATCAGCGGTGGACATCGCCTGTCGTGACGCCGTCGTGGGGCGCAACAACAGATACGGCTGTCCGGCCCCCGGGTATTCAGCACGGCGACGGGCAGGACGTCCGTCGGACCGGGCTGCGGACAGGACAGGCGGGGCCGAGGGCGGGGCCGTGGGCGGGAAGAAGGAGCCGGCCGCGAGCAGCCGGACAGGAACACGGCACAACGCAGGTACGGCTCAGGTACAGCAGGTGCGGCGCAGGCCCCCTGGCCGACTGCACGCTGCATGGGCCCGGTCGGCCGTCGACTCCCGAACCGAACTGAACCGAACTGCTAGATCTCGCCCCGCAGTTTGGCGAGCGCCTCGGCGAGGATCGCCTCACCGTCCGCGTCACTGCGTCGCTCCCGCACATAGGCGAGGTGCGTCTTGTACGGCTCCGTACGCGGCGGGGCCGGGGGGTTCTCTCGGTCCTGACCGGCCGGAAAGCCGCAGCGGGGGCAGTCCCACGTATCGGGGACCTGCGCGTCGCTCGCGAAGCTCGGCTGGGTCTCGTGCCCGTTGGAGCACCAGAAGGAGAGGCGCAGCCGCGGCGCTGACTCACCGCGCTCGGCCTCGCCCATCGGCCCCGCCCCGACCCGGCTTCCCCGGATCGCGTTGCCACTTGCCACGGTTGTAACTCCCTGCGTGATGGCGCGGCGAAGCGAGTCGGCGTTCCGCTTCGCTGCGAGCGCCTCAGTCTACGTAAGGCCCAACGCACGTCCAGTGATTGGAGTTACCGCTCCCCTATCCAGACGCAAGCCCCATGATAGGCCGCACTGTGCTGCGCGTACCGGACATGGGGCCTTACGTGGGGAATGCGCACCCGATGCGGGCGGATTGTCCGCCAGGGTCCTTCGCTCGGATCAACCCGTCTTCATCATGATGCCGAGCGCGACGATGCAGGCGGCCCAGAGCAGACCGACCACGACGGTGATCCGGTCGAGGTTGCGCTCGGCGACCGAGGAGCCGCCGACGGAGGACTGCATGCCGCCACCGAACATGTCGGAGAGGCCGCCGCCCTTCCCCTTGTGCATCAGCACCAGCAGCATCAGCAACAGGCTGAAGACGATCAGGGCGATCGAGAACCCCAAAATCACGGCTGGACCAACTTCCTCGGATTCGGATGGGACGACGCGGGGTCCAGCTCAGGACTGGACCCCGCAAGGGTACGACGGATCGCGGCTAGCGCCTACTCACTGGTCGCGAAAGCGGATGATCTTGACGAACTCGTCCGCGTCCAGCGAGGCACCGCCGACCAGCGCGCCGTCGATGTCGGCCTGCGCCATGATCTCGACGACGTTGCCCGACTTGACCGAGCCGCCGTACTGGATGCGGACCTGGTCGGCGACATCCTGGGAGTACAGCTCGGCGAGCTTGCCGCGGATGGCGGCGCAGACCTCCTGGGCTTCCCCGGCGCCGCAGACCTTGCCGGTGCCGATGGCCCAGACGGGCTCGTAGGCGATCACGACGGACTCGGCCTGCTCGGCGGGCAGGTCCTTCAGACCGCCCTCGACCTGGGCGAGGGTGTGGGCGACGTGGTTGCCGGCCTCGCGGACGGCCAGCTCCTCGCCGACGCACAGGATCGGCGTGATGCCGTGCTTGTACGCGGACTTGACCTTGGCGTTCACGAGCTCGTCGGTCTCGCCGTGGTACTGCCTGCGCTCGGAGTGGCCGACCGCCACGTACGTGCACTTCAGCTTGGCCAGCATCGGGCCGGAGATCTCACCGGTGTAGGCACCGCCGTCGTGCGCCGAGATGTCCTGGGCGCCATACCTGATCTTCAGCTTGTCGCCGTCGACGAGGGTCTGCACGGAGCGCAGGTCGGTGAAGGGCGGCAGGACGGCGACCTCGACGGCCTCGTAGTCCGTGTCGGCCAGGGCGAAGGCGAGCTTCTGGACGTGGGCGATGGCCTCGAGGTGGTTGAGGTTCATCTTCCAGTTGCCCGCCATCAGCGGGGTGCGGCCTTTTTCAGCAGCGGTCATTGAGGGTCAGTCCTCCAGTGCGGCGAGGCCGGGGAGCGTCTTGCCCTCGAGGTATTCGAGGGAGGCGCCGCCGCCGGTCGAGATGTGGCCGAATGCCTTTTCGTCGAAACCCAGGATGCGGACGGCCGCGGCGGAGTCGCCGCCGCCGACCACGGTGTAGCCCGGGGAGTCGAGAAGGGCCTGGGCGACCGCTTTGGTGCCCTCGGCGTAGTCGGGGTGCTCGAAGACGCCCATGGGGCCGTTCCAGAAGACGGTGACCGCGTCGGCGAGCTTCGAGGCGTAGAGCGTGCAGGTCTCGGGGCCGATGTCCAGGCCCATCCGGCCGGCCGGCATGGCGTCCGCGGCGACGGTGGCGGGGTGGGCCGGCGCCTTCGTCTTCAGGTCCGGGAACTCCTCGGCGACCAGGGTGTCGACCGGCAGCACCAGTTCGACGCCGTTCTTCTCGGCGCGCTCCAGGTACTCGGTGACGGCGGACAGCTGGTCCTCCTGGACCAGCGACGTGCCGATCTCGTAGCCCTTGGCCTTGAGGAAGGTGTACGCCATGCCGCCGCCGATGAGGATGCGGTCGGCCTTGCCGAGCAGTTCGTCGATGACGGCGAGCTTGTCGGAGACCTTGGCGCCGCCGAGGGCGACGACGTAGGGCCGCTGGACATCGTCCGTGAGCTTCTTCAGGACGCCGACCTCGGTGGCGATGAGGAAGCCCGCGGCATGCGGCAGGCGGGCCGGGAGGTCGTACACGGACGCGTGCTTGCGGTGCACCGCGCCGAAGCCGTCGCCCACGTAGAGGTCGGCGAGGCCGGCGAGACGGTCGGCGAAGGCGCCGCGCTCAGCGTCGTCCTTGGCCGTCTCGCCGGCGTTGAAGCGCAGGTTCTCGAGGACCGCGACCTGTCCGTCGGCGAGGCCGGCGACGGTGGCGGTGGCGGACTCTCCGACGGTGTCCGTCGCGAAGGCCACGTCGACGCCGAGGAGTTCGCCCAGGCGGGCGGCGGCCGGGGCGAGCGAGAAGGCGGGGTCCGGGGCGCCCTTGGGGCGGCCCAGGTGCGAGGCGACGACGACACGGCCGCCCGCCTCGGCAAGCGCCTTGACGGTGGGCAGCACCGCGCGGATGCGGCCGTCGTCGGTGATGGTGGTGCCGTCCAGCGGCACGTTGAGGTCGGCGCGGACGAAGACCCGCTTGCCCGCGACCCCTTCGGAGAGGAGTTCGTCGATCGTCTTCATGAAGGGACTCCTGGAGAAGAGCTTGTGTTCGCTCGTGATCGCTCGTGATCGGAAGCGGTCGACCGCTCCGATACGTGCGTCAGGGCTCGGACAGCGCGTTGGCGCGCCGGCCGAGCCCTGCACTCATATCAGGCGGTCTGCTCCACGATCAGAGCTGGTTGCCGACGAAGACCGTGAGGTCGACGAGGCGGTTGGAGTAGCCCCACTCATTGTCGTACCAGCCGATGATCTTCACGTTCTTGCCGTCCTGGACCATGGTCAGGGACGAGTCGAACGTGCAGGACGCCGGGGCGTTGACGATGTCGGAGGAGACGATCGGGTCCTCCGTGTACTCGAGGAGACCCTTGAGCTCGCCCTCGGCGGCCTTCTGGAAGGCGGCGTTGACCTCTTCCTTGGTGACCTCGCGGCCGAGCTCGACGACCAGGTCGGTGACCGAGCCGGTCGGGACCGGGACGCGCATCGCGATGCCGTCCAGCTTGCCCTTGAGCTGCGGCAGCACCAGGGCGGTGGCCTTCGCGGCACCGGTCGTCGTCGGGATGATGTTCTCGGCGGCGGCACGGGCGCGGCGCAGGTCCTTGTGCGGGAAGTCCAGGATCCGCTGGTCGTTCGTGTACGCGTGCACCGTCGTCATCAGGCCCCGGACGATGCCGAAGTTCTCGTCGAGCACCTTCGCCATCGGCGCCACACAGTTGGTGGTGCAGGAGGCGTTGGAGATGACGTGGTGGTTCGCCGGGTCGTACTGGTCCTGGTTGACGCCCAGCACGATGGTGACGTCCTCATCCTTGGCCGGAGCCGAGATGATGACCTTCTTGGCGCCACCGGCGATGTGCTTCTCGGCGTCGGCCTTCTTCGTGAAGATGCCGGTCGACTCGATCACGATGTCGACGCCCAGCTCGCCCCAGGGGATGTCCTCGGGGTTGCGCTCGGAGAGCACCTTCAGCGTCTTGCCGTCGACGGTGATCGTGTCGGCGGTGTGGGAAACCTCCTGCTTGAGGCGGCCCAGAATGGTGTCGTACTTCAGCAGGTGGGCAGTGGTCGCGGTGTCACCCAGGTCATTGACGGCCACGATCTCGATATCTGCGCCCTGCTCGAGCAATGCGCGGAAGTAGTTCCGGCCGATGCGGCCAAACCCGTTGATGCCTACGCGGATCGTCACGAACCGATCTCCTCGTTGGTGCGCCGGCTCAAGTCGCCGGCGAGCTGTATGGGATGTCCCCGACCACCCCCGACCCTACCTCTCCGGGGCCACGCCCGTGACATCGAGTCGGGCCATACCCGGCAGGCCGGACCTTACCCGCCAGTAGGGTACGGACCGCCCAGGCCGAGGGCCCTCGTCCGGCCCGTCCACCAGGGCGACTTGACCAGGGGCGGAAAGCCTTCCCGGTGTCCCGTCACCGTGCCGGAGCCCGCAGATGAACCTCCCGCCCCCTCCTCACCGATCGGCCTCCGGCCGGCTGCGGTCGATCCGTGAGCGGGGGCGCCGGAGGGCTTGGCGAGGGGGGTTCGTCCGGCGGTGGCGGTTCATCGGCGGGGCGTCGGGAGGCCTTTGGCAGCGGGACTCCGTCAGCGGGGCGTCGGCGGCCACCCCTGGCCGGCCGGGCCGGGTGGCCGGCAAGGCTGCCCCCGAACGGGAGGGCGTCAGCCGACGAGGTTGTCGGCGAGTTCCTCGCCGATGTTGGCCTCCGTGCCCGGGATGCCGAGGTCGGCGGCGCGCTTGTCGGCCATCGCGAGCAGCCGGCGAATCCGGCCGGCCACGGCGTCCTTGGTCAGCGCCGGGTCGGCCAGCGCGCCCAGTTCCTCCAGCGAGGCCTGCTTGTGCTCCATGCGCAGCCGCCCGGCCGCGGCGAGGTGCTCGGGAACGTCGTCGGCGAGGATCTCCAGGGCGCGCTGCACCCGGGCGCCGGCGGCGACGGCCGCGCGGGCCGAGCGGCGCAGGTTGGCGTCGTCGAAGTTGGCCAGCCGGTTCGCCGTGGCGCGCACCTCTCGGCGCATCCGGCGTTCCTCCCAGGCCAGCACCGAGTCGTGCGCGCCGAGCCGGGTGAGCAGGGCGCCGATGGCGTCGCCGTCACGGACGACGACCCGGTCCACGCCGCGCACCTCGCGGGCCTTGGAGGGGATGGACAGCCGACGGGCGGCGCCGACCAGAGCGAGCGCGGCCTCCGGGCCGGGGCAGGTCACCTCGAGAGAGCAGGAGCGGCCC
Organism: Streptomyces chlorus; assembly: GCF_042655885.1. Lineage (NCBI taxonomy): Bacteria > Bacillati > Actinomycetota > Actinomycetes > Kitasatosporales > Streptomycetaceae > Streptomyces > Streptomyces chlorus. Next base: position 322,510 of record NZ_JBHSOA010000025.1, on the reverse strand, counting down.
GGTTCGGTCAGGGAGCCGTGCGCCAGGAACGCCCCCCGCCAGGCAGCCTCGGCGTCGCAGGTGGCCCCTGAGACCACCTGCGGGGGCAGGCCACGGATCGGGCGGCCCCGTCCGTCCACCAGGCCGGTCTGGCGGGCCAGCTGGTCGCCGCCCGCGACCACCCGGACGACATAGCGCGAGCCGCGGCGCAGCCCGCCCGGTGCCATCACAATCAGTTCGGAGCCGTGTCCGAAGATCTCCAGGATGTCCCGCTTGAGGCGGCGGGCGGCCATCGCCGTGTCCAGCTCCGCCTCGATCACGATGCGCCCGCTCACCAGGTGGAGGCCGCCGGCGAACCGCAGAACGGCGGAAACCTCCGCCTTTCTGCAGCAGGTCCGCGTGACGGGGAGCCGGGAGACCTCGTCCTTCACCGCTGCCGTCATCGCCATGGGCCGATCCTTCCATGCATCCGAAAAATACGGTCGTACGCGGCGGCCAGCAGCTCCGGGTCGTGCCGGGGGCTTCCGTCGGGCCGGGCCACCGGCGCCAGCTCGACCGCGGCGCCGAGCCGCTTGGCGGCGTCGGTCAGCAAGTCGCGGTCGGGCACGGCGGCCTCGTCGGCCAGCACCACGTCCAGGGCGAGTTTAGGGGCGTGTCGTCCCAAAACCTCCACATGACGCTGCGGGGAGAAGCCCTCGGTTTCTCCGGGCTGCGGGGCGAGGTTCAGGGAGAGCACCCGGCGCGCCCTGGTCCGGATGAGCGCGTCCAGCAGTTCTGGCACCAGGAGGTGCGGGATGACCGAGGAGAACCAGGAGCCGGGGCCGAGCACCACCCAGTCGGCGTCCAGGACCGCCTCGACCGCCTCGGGGACGGCGGGCGGGTCGTTCGGCACGAGGTGCACGGACTGCACATCACCGGGGGTGAGGGCGACGGTCGCCTGCCCGCGGACGATGTCCACGGCCTCGGGACGCTCCGGGTCATGGCCCAGCACCCGGGCCTGGAGCTCCAGCGGTACGGCGGACATGGGCAGCACCCGCCCGTGCGCGCCGAGCAGCCGGCCCACCAGGTCCAGGGCCTGGACGTGGTCGCCGAGCTGCTCCCACAGAGCGACGATCAGCAGATTGCCGACCGCGTGCTCGTGCAGGTCCCCCTGGGACTGGAAGCGGTGCTGGATGACCCGGGCCCAGGTCTGGCCCCATTCGTCGTCGCCGCACAGCGCGGCCAGCGCCTTGCGCAGGTCGCCGGGCGGCAGTACGCCCAGTTCGTCGCGGAGCCGCCCGCTGGAGCCGCCGTCGTCGGCCACGGTGACGACGGCGGTGAGGTCGCCGGTGATCCGGCGCAGCGCGGCGAGCGAGGCGGACAGCCCCATGCCACCGCCGAGGGCGACCACCTTGGGCTGGGTGCCCCTGCGTCGCGGTTTGGCACCGCGGGCCTCGGCCTGCCGTCCGGCGCGCCCTTCGGGCATCACCCGGCGCAGCCGGTGCAGCCGCGGAGTACGTGCGGTCATTCCCGTCCCATGTCCCGGTGGACGACCACCGTCTCCACGCCCTCCGCGGCGAGTCGGGCGGCGAGCTTCTCCGACATGGCGACCGACCGGTGCTTGCCGCCGGTGCAGCCGACGGCGATGGTCACATAGCGCTTGCCCTCACGGCGGTAGCCCGCGGCGATCAGCCGCAGCAGCTCGGCGTACCGGTCGAGGAACTCCTTGGCGCCGGGCTGGTTGAGGACGTACGCCGCCACCTCCTCGTTGCGGCCGGTGAACGGGCGCAGTTCCGGGACCCAGTGCGGGTTGGGCAGGAACCGCATGTCCACGACCAGGTCGGCGTCGACCGGGAGGCCGTACTTGAAGCCGAAGGACATCACGGTGGCCCGCAGTTCGGGCTCCTCGTCGCCGGCGAACTGGGCGTCCATCTTGGCGCGGAGTTCGTGCACGTTGAGGCTGGAGGTGTCGATCACCAGGTCGGCGTCACCGCGCAGTTCGCGCAGCAGTTCGCGCTCGGCGGCGATGCCGTCGACGATGCGGCCGTCGCCCTGGAGGGGGTGCGGGCGGCGCACCGACTCGAAGCGGCGCACCAGGGCTTCCTCTGAGGACTCCAGGAAGACGATCCGCCGGGTGACACCCCGAGTGTCGAGGTCGGCGAGGGATTCGCGGAGGTTGTCGAAGAAGCGCCGGCCGCGGACGTCGACGACGACCGCGATCCGGGCCACGTTGCCCTGGGAGCGGGCGCCGAGCTCCACCATGGTGGGGATCAGTGCGGGCGGGAGGTTGTCGACGACGAACCAGCCCAGGTCCTCCAGACACTTCGCGGCCGTGGAACGGCCCGCCCCGGACATGCCGGAGATGATCACCAGCTCGGGGATCGCCGCCTCGGGGGCCCCGGCCGTTTCCTTGCCCGTACTCACCTGTGCTCCGTCACTTGTTCCGCCGCCGTCGTCCTGCCGTGTCCCAAGACCTGCGTCCTGGGCCGTGTCCCGGCCGGTGTCCCGGCCCGCGGCCGTGTCCCGGTCCGCATCCTGACCAGTGTCCTGGCGTGTCTCGTGCTCGGTCATCTCTCCAGCCCCCGTCGGTCGTCCGGGGCGCCCGCGGACACGGGCTCCCCGGGGGAACCCCCGGACTTCCCGGGTTCTTCCCCGTCGTCCATGCCATCCATATCAACCATGTCATCCATGTCATCCATGATCTCGCCCGTCGCCGTGTTCACGGCGGGACCGGCGGGGACTGCTCCGGCGAGGGCCGCGGTGATCGCCTCAGCCGTCTTGCGGCCTATGCCGGGCACGTCGCAGATCTGTTCGACGGTCGCCGCCCGCAGCTTCTTCACCGAGCCGAAGTGCTTGATCAGCGCCTGCTTGCGGGTCTCGCCGAGGCCGGGCACGTCGTCCAGCGGACCGGACCGGAAGCGTTTGGCCCGCTTGACGCGCTGATAGCTGATGGCGAAGCGGTGCGCCTCGTCCCGGACGCGCTGGAGCAGGTAGAGGCCCTCGCTGGTGCGGGGCAGCACCACCGGGTCGTCGTCGCCCGGCAGCCACACCTCCTCCAGCCGCTTGGCGAGGCCGCACACCGCGATGTCGTCGATGCCGAGCTCGTCCAGGGCCCGGTGGGCCGCCGCGACCTGGGGGGCGCCACCGTCGACGACCACCAGCTGGGGCGGGTACGCGAAGCGCTTGGGACGGCCGTCGTCCTCGGTGAGCGTGCTCGCGGAGGGTACGGCGGGGCCGCCGGCGGTTCCGTCCGGGCCGAGGACGTCCTCGGCGCCGGCGGTCCGGGCCGGGCTCGGGGTGCCGTCCGCGCCGGCCACCTCACCGCCGGTCCCGGCCCCTGGCTCCTCGCCGTCGCTCCACTCGCCGGTCCGCTCCTTGTCGGCGAGATAGCGCCGGAAGCGGCGGGTGATCACCTCGTGCATGGACCGGACGTCGTCCTGGCCGGCGAAGCTCTTGATCTGGAAACGGCGGTACTCGCTCTTGCGGGCCAGCCCGTCCTCGAAGACGACCATGGAGGCCACCACGTCGTCGCCCTGGAGGTGCGAGATGTCGTAGCACTCGATCCGCAGCGGGGCGCTGTCCAGGCCGAGGGCGTCGGCGATCTCCTCCAGCGCGCGCGAGCGTGTGGTCAGGTCGGAGGCGCGCTTGGTTTTGTGCAGGACAAGGGCCTGCTGGGCGTTGCGCTCCACGGTCTCCATCAGGGCCCGCTTGTCCCCGCGCTGCGGGACCCGCAGGGAGACGCCCGAGCCGCGCCGCCCGGTGAGCCACTCCTGGACCGGCTCCACCGGGTCGGGCAGCGCGGGGACCAGGACCTCCCTGGGGACGGCGTCGCCGGTCTCCTCGCCGTACAGCTGCTGCAGGGCGTGCTCCACGAGGGCGCCGGTGGTGATCTCCTCCACCTTGTCGGTGACCCAGCCCCGCTGGCCGCGCACGCGTCCGCCACGCACGTGGAAGATCTGGACGGCCGCCTCCAGCTCGTCCTCGGCGACCGCGATCAGGTCGGCGTCGGTGGCGTCGGCGAGGACCACCGCGCTCTTCTCCATTGCCTTCTTCAGCGCCCCGATGTCGTCCCGCAGGCGGGCGGCCCGCTCGTACTCCATCTCCTCGGCCGCCTCGGTCATCCGCTGCTCCAGGCGGCGTAGATGGGCGCCGGTGCGGCCGGCCATGAAGTCACAGAACTCCTCCGCAAGTTCGCGGTGCTCCTCGGCGGAGATCCGCTCCACGCAGGGCGCCGAGCACTTGCCGATGTAGCCGAGCAGGCAGGGGCGGCCCGTGCGGGCGGCGTTCTTGAAGACACCGGTCGAGCAGGTGCGCACCGGGAACACCCGCAGCAGCAGGTCCACGGTGTCGCGGATCGCCCACGCGTGCCCGTACGGACCGAAGTACCGGACGCCCTTCTTCTTGTGACCGCGCATCACCTGCACGCGCGGGAACTCCTCGTTCATCGTCACCGCGAGGTACGGGTAGCTCTTGTCGTCGCGGTACTTGACGTTGAAGCGGGGGTCGTACTCCTTGATCCAGGAGTACTCCAGCTGGAGCGCCTCGACCTCCGTGGACACCACCGTCCACTCCACGGAGACGGCCGTGGTGACCATGGTGCGGGTGCGCGGGTGGAGCCCGGCGAGGTCCTGGAAGTAGTTCGCCAGGCGCTGGCGCAGGCTCTTCGCCTTTCCGACGTAGATCACCCGGCGGTGCTCGTCGCGGAACCGGTAGACCCCCGGCGAGTCGGGGATCTCACCCGGTTTGGGGCGGTAGCTGGAGGGGTCGGCCATGTCTCACACCCTACTGGCGGGGACCGACACAGCGGCGGGGGCGTGCGGCCACCGGACGGGCACCGCTCCGGAAGGGTTATGACTGGTAAGAAGCGGGAATGTGGGGGGTCCGGCCCCTCGGGCGGGATGCCGGCAGGATGCGGACGCGGTCACGAGTCGGAGGGCTGGTCGGACAATGCGACAGACACGGATCGAGAAATCACGACGGCCGGCCGCCCGCGCCCGCCGGTACGCGGACGAGACGGCCGCCCTCCTCGACTCCTTCGACCCACGCGACCCCGACATCGTGCGCGCCAAGCGCCTGGGTCCGCGTCCGAAGAGCGGTCGGGACGCGACAGGCCAGTCGTAGGGAAGAGTCGTAGAGAAGTCGCAGGGAAGCCCTTCGCAGCAGGGCGTCAGGGGCCGTGCCGGCCTTCGGGTCGGCACGGCCCCTGACGTGTGTGCACCACGCGTGTGCACCGCGCGGTGCCCGCTTGTTGGGCATCAGGTGTTGTCGGGAATTGGTCAACACGCTTCAATGCGGAGGAACTCGGGGCCCTGAACGGCGGCGTACGGATGTGAAGACCCGTCCACGCCGACGGGGGAGGGTCCCGGGGTGCGCAGAGCGAACGGCCTGACCAGCCGTTGTGGACATTCAGAGAAAGGCCCCTGCATGCCGCACGCCACACCGCACACGGACATGGACATGGACATGGACATGGACATGGACATGGACACCACCACCGCGAAACTGGACTCGGCCCTGCGCGGCGGCCCTTTCCACGTCGCCCTGCGGGCCGCGATAGCCGCCCGCGGCCTGCCGCTGCAACGGGTGCAGCACCATCTGTCGCGCCACGGCGTGAAGGTGGGTGTCACCAGCCTCAGTTATTGGCAACAGGGCGCCCGTCGCCCGCAGCGCGCGGAGTCGCTGCGGGCGGTACGGGCGCTGGAGGAGATTCTGGAGTTGCCGGAGGAGTCGCTGATCCGTCTGCTCGCCGAGTCCGACGAGCAGACGCCGGACGGCCGCCCCGCGGGCCGTTCCTACCGCTCGCTGGTCGAAATCTCGGGCGTCCTCGCGGGACTGCTGGCCGAGCTCGACGCCCCGCGGGACAGCGGGCTGCAGACCCTGGGGCACCACGAGCGGGTCCGGATCGGGGCGCACCGGGAGCTGGCGGAACGTGAGTCCCACCACATCGTGCGCGCGCACCGGGACGGCATCGACCGCTTCGTGGCCGTCCACTACGGCGACCCCGGTTCCGCACCGGCCCGGATGACCGTGCACTCCCTGGAGAACTGCCGCACCGGCCGTATCCGCTGGCAGCAGGACACCGGTGTGCTCGCGGCCGAGCTGCTCTTCGACACGCGGCTGCGGGCCGGTGACACGTTCCTGTTCCGGTACGCCGTCGAGGACGGCACGGCCGGTGTCTCGCGCGAGTACCTGCACGGGACGGACTCCCCCGGCGGCCAGTACGCGCTCCAGGTGTGCTTCGACGCCGGGGCGCTCCCGGCACGCTGCCACCGATTCACCCAGCACTCCGCGGCGGCACCGCGCGGCGGCCGTCAGGAGCTGGCGGTCAGCGCTCTGCACCGCTCGGTGCACCTGGTCGAACCGCGCGTGCGCTCGGGATACGTGGGGATCGACTGGGACTGGGACTGAGGCTCGGCCGAGGCTCAGTCCCAGCTCAGAGCTGAGCCGCAGCCTCGCGGCTCAGGTCTGCGGCTCAGGTCTGCGGCTTCGCGACGATCGTGCCGTTCCGGACCTCGACGGAGAGCGGTATCAGCGGCGCCACCGCCGGCTCGCGCAGCACCTTGCCGGTGGTGGCGTCGAACTCGCTCCCGTGGCATGGGCAGATCAGCTTCGTCCCCTTCAGCTGGTTGATGGGACAGCTCGCGTGCGTGCAGAGGGTGCTGTACGCCGTGAAGGAGCCGTCCTCGTCCCGGCTGACGACGACGTTGTGGTCCCAGTACAGCTTGCTGCTCCCCCGAGCGACCTCGCTCTCCGCGCCGAGCTCGACGGGCCCGGTCGGCCGCGAGGGCCTCTCCTCGCCTCCCCCGCAGGCGGTGAGGCCGAGTCCGGCCACAGGGGTGAGGGCCATGCCTCTCAGAACGGTACGGCGGCTCGCGGCGGATCGGCCGGACATGGGGAACTCCACTGGTCGGACGGCGGTACGGGGCGACCTTACCGGGGGTGATTTCTCCGGTCGCCGGGCGGGGAGCGGGTGAGGACGGCGAGACGGGACACGGCGTGGACGAGAGGCGTAAACGCTTGCGCAAACGTTTACGTCTGCCGCTGGATGGGATAGCTTCCCCGTCACGAAGCTGCGGCAGGACACCCGCGTCGGCCGGGTACGCGAAGGGAGGGGCGATGGCGACCATGACGGACGTGGCGCGGTGCGCCGGGGTTTCGGTCGCGACCGTCTCGCACGTCCTGAACGGCACACGGCCGGTCCTCCCGCACACCCGTCAGGCGGTCCTGGACGCCGTCGAGGAGCTCGGCTACACCCCGAACACGCTGGCCCGCTCGCTGGTGACCTCCCGCACCCGTTCGATCGGGCTCGCGGTGTCGGCGATCAGCAACCCGTACTTCACCGAGATCCTCCAGGGCGTCGAGGCGGCCGCCCTGGAGTACGGCTACAGCCTGCTCATCGCCGATCCGCACGACGACCCCGAGCACGAGCGCAAGGTCGTGCAGCTGCTGCACGAGCGCCGGGTGGAGGGCATGATCGTCGCGCCCTCCTCGCAGCCGCGCGAGCTGCTCGCCTACCTCGGGCGCCATCGCGTACCGGCCGTGTTCCTCGACCGGGTGGTCGAGGGCTCCGGGGAAGGCGGCCCGCGCTTCGACCAGGTCTGCGCCGAGAACACGGGGCCGACGGCCCGGCTGGTCACGCACCTCGCCGGGCTCGGCCACCGCCGGATCGCCCTGGTCGCGGGGCGGCCCGGGTTCAGCACCACCGCCGAGCGGATCACCGGGTACCGGCACGGCCTCGCGGGTGCGGGGCTGCCGTTCGACGAACGGCTCCTGGTGCACGGCGACTCCGAGTCGGCCGGTGCCGAACGGGCCACCGGTGACCTGCTCTCCCTCGGCGCTCCCCCGACCGCGCTGGTCACCGGGAACAACGCCATGACGATCGGCGCGCTGCGCGCCCTGCGCGCCCACGGTCTCTCCGTGCCCGGGGACATCGCGCTGTGCTGCTTCGACGACTTCGCCTGGGCGGACCTGTTCTCCCCCCGGCTCACCGCGATCGCCCAGCCCAGCAGGGACATCGGCGCCCGTGCCGTCCAGGTGCTCCTGGACCGGCTCGCCGCACCGGACCGGCCCGCGCGGACCGAACGGCTCTCCTGCGCCTTCGTGCACCGCACGTCCTGCGGCTGCCCGGACCCACAGGACCCCCCGGAGCGGCTTGCGCAGTCCCAGGAGCCCCTACGGCCTCGGCACACGCAGCAGACCCACCAGCAGACCCAATAGCCCAATAGCCCGGCAGCCCAACAACCCAGCAACCCGAGAAAGGGACCCCTCGTGATCGTCGTAGCCGGTGAGGCACTGATCGACCTGGTACCGCAGGACGCGGGCGCGCTCACGGCGCTGACGCCGGCGCTCGGGGGCGGCCCCTACAACACGGCGGTGGCGCTGGGCCGTCTCGGCTCCCCCGCCGCCTTCTGCTCCCGGGTGTCCCGCGACGCCTTCGGCGAGGCGCTGCTGGACCGGCTGCGGGAGACCGGCGTGGTGGTGTCGTCGGTGCAGCGCGGTGACGAGCCGACGACGCTCGCCGTCGCCACGGTCGCGGCGGACGGCTCGGCGGTCTACTCCTTCTACGTGGAGGGGACGGCGGACCGGCTGTTCACGGCGCCGGACGCTTTGCCGGCCGGCACCCGCGCGGTGTCCTTCGGTACCTGCTCCCTCGTGCTGGAGCCGGGGGCGAGCGCGTACGAGGAGCTGATGCGCACCGCCCACGCGCGCGGTGTGTTCACCGCACTGGATCCCAACATCCGGCCGGGGCTGATCCCGGATCCCGACGCCTACCGGGCCCGGTTCCTGAGCTGGCTGCCGTCGGTGTCGCTGCTGAAGCTGTCCGAGGAGGACGCCCGGTGGCTCGGCGGCACGCCCGCGCGGTGGCTGGCGGCCGGTCCGGCGGCGGTCGTGGTCACCCGGGGCGGTGACGGGCTGACCGTGTTCACTCGGGAGGGCGGCGAGTACTCCGTGCCGGGTGAGCGGGTCGAGGTGGTGGACACGATCGGCGCGGGCGACACCGTCAACGCGGCGCTGCTGCACGGCCTGGCGGCCCGGGGCGCGTTCAGCGAGCGGGGAGCGGCCGCGCTGGGCGCGGACGGCTGGCGGGAGCTGCTCGGCTTCGCGGCGCGCGCGGCGGCGCTCACCTGCTCACGCGCGGGCGCCGAGCCTCCGTACGCCCACGAGCTGGAAGCAGGTCACTGAGTCCCGGCGCGATCGGCACCGGGGCCCTCGACCTGGCCGAACATGCGAGCCGCCGACCTGCTCGGCTTCAAGAAGTGGCCGTCGGCGACGTACCGCTCGGCTCAGGTGAGGACGCGCCGAGGGGCGTGCCCCACGAGCAGTGTTTCCTCGTGGGGCACGTGACCCCGTCCCGACGTCGACGTCAGCCCTACAGCAGGCTCGCTGAGTCCCCGCCGACGCGGGGGTGTTCCCGGCCTCAGCCGCCTGCCCCTACCGCCTGCCCCTACCGCTTGGCCACCGTCTTCCGACGGACGGTCTTCTTCGCCGGCGCCTTCGTCGAACGCACGGCGTCGCTGATCTTCTCCGGTCCCAGGACTTCCTGCAGGAACTTGCCGGTGTGGCTGGCCGGGGCCGCGGCAATCTGCTCGGGCGTGCCCTCCGCGACGACCAGGCCGCCACCGGAACCGCCCTCCGGGCCCATGTCGACGACCCAGTCGGCGGTCTTGATCACGTCGAGGTTGTGCTCGATGACGATGACCGTGTTGCCCTTGTCGACCAGGCCGGACAGGACGGTCAGCAGCTTGCTGATGTCCTCGAAGTGCAGGCCGGTGGTCGGCTCGTCCAGGACGTAGACCGTGCGGCCGGTGGAGCGCCGCTGCAGCTCGCTCGCGAGCTTCACCCGCTGGGCCTCGCCGCCCGACAGGGTGGTGGCCGCCTGACCGAGCCGGACGTACCCCAGGCCGACATCGTGGAGCGTCTTCATGTGGCGGGAGATCGCCGGGACGGCCTCGAAGAAGTGCATGGCCTCCTCGATCGGCATGTTCAGGACCTCGGCGACGGACTTGCCCTTGTAGTGGACCTCCAAGGTCTCCCGGTTGTAGCGGGCGCCGTGGCAGACCTCGCACGGGACGTACACGTCCGGGAGGAAGTTCATCTCGATCTTGATGGTGCCGTCGCCCGCGCAGTTCTCGCAGCGGCCGCCCTTGACGTTGAAGGAGAAGCGGCCGGGCAGGTAGCCGCGGACCTTCGCCTCGGCCGTCTCGGCGAACAACTTGCGGACGTGGTCGAAGACACCGGTGTACGTCGCCGGGTTGGAGCGCGGGGTGCGGCCGATGGGCGACTGGTCGACATGCACCACCTTGTCGACCAGGTCGTCGCCGTCCACGCGTGTGTGCCGGCCGGGGACGCTGCGGGCGCCGTTCAGCTCGCGGGCCAGGTGGGTGTACAGGATGTCGTTGACCAGCGTGGACTTGCCGGAGCCGGAGACGCCTGTGACCGCGGTGAACACGCCGAGGGGGAAGGACACCTCGATGTCTTGCAGGTTGTTCTCACGGGCGCCGTGCACCGTGAGGAGGCGCGACGGGTCGAGCGGGCGGCGGATCTCCGGCAGCGGGATGGCCTTCCGGCCGGACAGGTACTGGCCGGTCTGCGACTCGGTGTTCTCGAGCAGCTCCTTCAGGGCTCCGCTGTGCACGACCTTGCCGCCGTGCTCACCGGCGCCCGGACCGATGTCGACGATCCAGTCGGCGACCTTGATGGTGTCCTCGTCGTGCTCGACGACGATGAGCGTGTTGCCCATGTCGCGGAGTCTGATCAGGGTCTCGATCAGCCGGTGGTTGTCGCGCTGGTGCAGACCGATGGACGGCTCGTCGAGGACGTAGAGGACGCCGACGAGGCCGGAGCCGATCTGGGTGGCCAGGCGGATGCGCTGGGCCTCGCCGCCGGAGAGGGTGCCCGCCGCGCGGTTCAGCGAGAGGTAGTCGAGGCCGACGTCGACCAGGAACCGCAGCCGCTCATTGACCTCCTTCAGCACGCGCTCGGCGATCTTCTTGTCGCGGGCGGAGAGCTTCATCGCGCCCAGGAAGTCCGCGCACTCGCTGATGGACATGGCCGAGACCTCGGCGATCGACTTCCCCATGACCGTGACGGCGAGAATGATCGGCTTGAGGCGGGTGCCTTCGCACGAGGGGCAGGCGACCTCGCGCATGTAGCCCTCGAAGCGCTCGCGGCTGGCATCGCTCTCGGCCTCGCTGTGCCGGCGCTTGACGAAGGGGAGGGCGCCCTCGAAGGCCGTCGTGTACCGGCGCTCGCGGCCGTACCGGTTGCGGTAGCGGACCTCGACCTGGGTCTTGTGGCCGTGCAGCAGGGCCTTTTTGGCGCGCTGCGGCAGGCCGGCGAAGGGGATGTCCGTGCGGAAGCCCAGCGCGTCGGCGAGGGCGCCGATCAGCCGGGCGAAGTAGTCCTTGGTGTGGCCGTGCGACCAGGGGTGGATGGCACCCTCGTCGAGACTCTTGTCCGGGTCGGGGACGATCAGCTCCGGGTCGACCTCCATGCGCGTGCCGATGCCGGAGCATTCGGGGCAGGCGCCGAAGGGCGAGTTGAAGGAGAAGGAGCGGGGCTCCAGCTCCTCGAAGGACAGGTCGTCGTACGGGCAGTACAGGTGCTCGGAGAACATGCGCTCGCGCTCGGGGTCGCCCTCGGGGAGGTCGACGAAGTCGAGCACGACCATGCCTCCGGACAGGCCGAGCGCGGTCTCGACGGAGTCGGTGAGGCGGCGCTTGGCGCTTTCCTTCACGGTGAGGCGGTCGACGACCACCTCGATGGTGTGCTTCTCCTGCTTCTTCAGCGTGGGCGGGGTGGCGAGCTGGACGGTCTCGCCGTCCACCCGCGCGCGGGAGTAGCCCTTGGTCTGGAGGTCGGCGAAGAGGTCGACGAACTCGCCCTTGCGCTCCCGCACCAGCGGCGACAGCACCTGGAAGCGGCTGCCCTCCGACAGCTCCAGCACCCGGTCGACGATGGCCTGCGGCGACTGACGCGAGATGGGCCGGGAGCACTGGGGGCAGTGCGGCTTGCCGATGCGCGCGAAGAGCAGTCGCAGGTAGTCGTAGACCTCGGTGATGGTGCCCACGGTGGAGCGCGGGTTGCGCGAGGTCGACTTCTGGTCGATGGAGACCGCCGGGGACAGTCCCTCGATGAAGTCGACGTCCGGCTTGTCCATCTGGCCGAGGAACTGCCGGGCGTACGAGGAGAGCGACTCCACGTAGCGCCGCTGTCCTTCGGCGAAGATCGTGTCGAAGGCCAGCGAGGACTTGCCCGACCCCGACAGGCCCGTAAAGACGATGAGCGAGTCGCGCGGGAGGTCGAGCGAGACGTTCTTGAGGTTGTGCTCGCGCGCTCCACGGACGATGAGACGGTCGGCCACGCGGGTCCGCACCTTTCTGAGAGAAGTGACAGGGGCGGGGCCCCCGTGTCTTTCCACACTAGGGCGAGCCACTGACAACGCCGGTCGGATTCACGGGTTGACAACAATCCCCGGCTCTCCAGCATGCCCGACGCCACGTCCGAACTTATAGCACGTGCATTCGATTCACGGCCTTCCTTCACCACCTTCACCCGAAGGTGTGGCGGGACTAGGGTCGGCACCATGATTGATCACACTCATGACCTGGCGTCCGTACACGCAGCGACCGAACGGCTGCTCCGCGCGGTCGCTGCACTGGACAACGCCGCTGTGACGCAGCCGTCACGGCTTCCGGGCTGGACCCGTGGACATGTGCTGGCCCACATCGCGCGCAACGCGGACGCCTTGGTGAACGCCCTGGAGGGGCGTCCGATGTACGTCTCCGGCGCCACCCGGGAGGCCGACATCGAGCGGGACGCCCCGCGCCCCCTCGACGTCCAGCTCGCGGACCTGCGGGAGACGGCAGCCCGCTTCCAGCGGGTGGGCGCGGCACCGGCGGACTGGTCGCGCACGGTGGAGCTGCGCAACGGGGTCACCGACCGGGCGGAGCGGTTGCCCTTCCGGCGCTGGGTCGAGGTGGAACTGCACCACGTGGACCTCGGCATCGGCTACGAGCCGGAGGATCTGCCGGAGGATTTCACCGAGCGGGAGATCCGCTTCCTGAGGGCGCGGTTCGACGGCCACCAGGACGTGCCCACGACGCGGCTGACCACGAGTGACGGCCGGACCTGGACCACCGGCGGCGGCGCGCCGGGCGGCCCGGTCGAGGTCGAGGGTCCGGCCGCCGACCTGCTCGGCTGGCTCTCCGGACGCCGCGGTGGCTCCGGACTGACGGTGAAGCTCGGCACCCTGCCGACCCTTCCCCCGCTATAGGCTGGCCGCCATGACGTACAGCGGGCGTGTGACGGTCGGCGGATCGGCCGACGTGCACGAACTCAAAGACCTGATGATCACCAAGGTCGCCGTCGGGCCCATGGACAACAACGCCTATCTGCTGCGCTGCCGGGCCACCGACGAGCAGCTGCTGATCGACGCGGCCAACGACGCGGACACCCTGCTGGGCACGATCGGTGACGACGGCATCGCGTCCGTCGTCACCACGCACCGGCACGGCGACCACTGGCAGGCGCTCGCCCAGGTGGTGACGGCCACCGGTGCCCGCACCCACGCGGGCCGGGACGACGCCGAGGGCATCCCGGTGCCGACGGACGTCCTGGTCGACGACGGCGACACGATCCGGGTGGGGCGGGTGGAACTCACCGCGCGCCATCTCGTCGGCCACACACCCGGCTCGATCGCCCTCGTCTACGACGATCCGCACGGGCATCCCCATGTGTTCACCGGGGACTGCCTGTTCCCGGGCGGTGTGGGCAACACCCACAAGGACCCGGAGGCATTCGCCGCCCTGATCCACGACGTCGAGACGAAGATCTTCGACGTGCTCCCCGACGAGACCTGGGTCTACCCCGGGCACGGCAACGACACCACGCTGGGCGCGGAGCGCCCGCAGCTGCCCCGGTGGCGCGCGCGGGGCTGGTGAGCGGCGGCCGGATGTCCCGGCACAGGCGCCGGCCCGGGCGGGCCCCGCCCTCCAGGGCGGATTCCAGGGGGCGGGACTTACGCCCGTGCCCGTCCGGTGCCGGCCAGCGCCGCGATCCGCTCCACCGCGAACACGTACCCCTGCACCCCGCATCCCGCGATGACCCCGTCGGCCCGCAGCGAGACGTAGGAGTGGTGCCGGAAGGACTCCCGCCGGTGGATGTTGGAGATGTGGACCTCCACCACGGGCAGGCCGTCGCAGGTGTTGAGGGCGTCCAGGATGGCGACGGAGGTGTGCGAGTAGGCGCCGGGGTTGATCACGATGCCGCAGTGGTTCAGCCTCGCCTCGTGGATCCAGTCCACCAGCTCGCCCTCGTGATTGGACTGCCGCAGGTCCACCGCGCCTCCGTGCGCGCCTGCCGCCTCGACGCACAGCGCCTCCACGTCGGCGAGCGTCTCGGAGCCGTAGATCTCCGGCTGACGCTGCCCGAGCAGGTTCAGATTGGGGCCGTTGAGAATCATGATCGGGGCATCGGCCAGGCTGTGGTGCACAGTTCCTCCGGTCCGTTCGGAAAAGGTCGGGAAGAGTCGGAAAGACGTCGCAAAGAGGATGAAGCGGGTTTGCTGCAGCCGTCACCGGGACGCCGCTCGGACCGGTCTATCACGATCCCGCGGGCGGTTGCCCCGGGCCCGGTGTGCCAACGGAACCGCCTCCGGGTGGTGGTGCGCCGGCACGTGGGTCTGCGCCTGACACGCCCCGCCCGGAGGCGGTTTCCGGAGTCGGCCCTACGGGTTGATCGCCAGTTCGAGATAGGCCGCGAGGATCACCAGGTGCACCCCGCCCTGGAGCGGTGTGGCCCGGCCGGGGCGAACGGTCAGGGCGCCGACCACCACCGTCAGGGTGAGCAGCACCATATGGGTGTTGCCAAGGCCCAGGACGAGCGGGCCGGAGAGCCAGAGGGAGGCTATCGCGACCGCGGGGATGGTCAGGCCGATGCTGGCCATCGCTGAGCCAAGCGCGAGATTCACACTGGTCTGCACCCGGTTGCGCTGCGCCGCGCGCACTGCGGCGATGGTCTCGGGAAGCAGAACCAGCAGCGCGATGATCACACCGACGACGGCGTGGGGCAGGCCGGCCGACTTGACACCGGACTCGATGGCGGGCGAAACGCCTTTGGCCAGGCCGACCACCCCGACCAGGGCCAGGCCGAGCAGCCCGAGGCTGATCATGGCGGTGCGGGTGGAGGGCGCGTCCGCGTGGTCGTCCTCCGGGTCCACGACCGGCTTGGGCCTGCCGGGCTTGACCACGGGCAGGAAGTAGTCACGATGCCGGACGGTCTGTGTCGTGACGAACAAGCCGTAGAGGATCAGCGAGGTGACCGCGGCGAAGGTGAGCTGCACCCCGGAGAATTCCGGGCCCGGCTTGCTGGTGGTGAACGTCGGCAGCACCAGGGTGAGGCCCGCCAGCGTGGCCACCGTGGCGAGCGCCGCGCCGGCGCCTTCCGGATTGAAGGTGGCCGTGCCGTGACGCAGCGAGCCGACCAGCAGACTCAGGCCGAGGATGCCGTTACAGGTGATCATCACGGCCGCGAAAACGGTGTCCCTGGCCAGGGACGCGGTATCGGGCCCGCCGTCGATCATCAGGGTGACGATCAGCGCGACCTCGATGATCGTGACGGCGACCGCGAGGACCAGTGAGCCGAAGGGTTCACCGACCCGGTGGGCCACCACCTCCGCATGGTGCACCGCGGCCAGCACGGCTGCCGCCAGTACCACGACCGCCACGGCGATGAGCGCGCCGGACAGCTTGCTTCCCCAGGTCAGAGCCAGGAGAACCACCGCGAGCACGGGCACGAGGATCGTCCACCGCTCGCCGATCGTTCTGATCCAACCGATCATGCGCGGCTCTCAGACGGGAAGGAACCCTGGCCTTCGGTCACTCGACGCCCTGTGGACTCACTTGTCATACCGATCGCTTTCACATCCACGCCATCACCAGATACCAGTTCGTGCGAGCGGTCCCGCCGATGTCCGGCGACCCCGATTCCTTGCATGATCCTTGTCGTTCCGAGGTTGTCGTTGTCGCGCATGATCTCCTCTACTGGCTGGAGGGACGGTCCTCGACGGACGGCAGTGAGCGTGACCGACATCCCTTCCGCCGGTTGTTGTGTTGTGCTCCGGCACGAGACAGGCAGATGCCGGGAGCGGTGCGCGACTCCGCGTCGCGTCCGCTCCCGGGCATTGCCTGTCCGTTTCCGGACGGACGGGTCAGACGTCGGACGGGTCAGACGTCGATGCTGTCCTTGTCGGCGCCTTAGCCCCGGCCCGCCTCGGCCTGGTCCTTCAGCGCCTGCTTCTTGGAGGCCCTGAGGCTGGTGATCGTGGTGACGATGAGGACGCCGCAGATCACGCCCAGCGACACCGGGATGCTGATCTCCGGAACAGGAACGCCGGACTCGTGCAGTGCGTGCAGCACCAGCTTCACACCGATGAAGCCGAGAACGATCGACAGGCCGTAGGACAGGTGGACCAGCTTGCTGAGCAGGCCACCGATGAGGAAGTACAGCTGCCGCAGGCCCATCAGGGCGAACGCGTTCGCCGTGAACACGATGTACGGGTCCTGGGTCAGGCCGAAGATCGCGGGAATCGAGTCGAGTGCGAAGAGCACGTCCGTGGTGCCGATGGCGAGCATCACGACCAGCATCGGGGTCATGACCCGCTTGCCGTTCTGCTCGATCCACAGCTTGGTGCCGTGGTACCGGTCGGCCACACCGAACCTGCGCTCGGCGGCCTTGAGGAGCTTGTTCTCCTCGAACCCCTCTTCCTCCTCGTCGGACCGGGCCTCCTGGATGAGCTTCCAGGCCGTGTAGATCAGGAAGGCGCCGAAGATGTAGAAGACCCACGAGAAGTTGGCGATGATCGCGGCGCCCGCGGCGATGAAGACGGTCCGTAGCACCAGGGCGATGAGCACACCGACGAGGAGCACCCGCTGCTGGTACTGCGACGGCACCGCGAACTTCGTCATGATCAGGACGAAGACGAACAGGTTGTCGACGCTCAGCGATTTCTCGGTGATGTAGCCGGCGAAGAACTCACCTGCGGGTTGTCCCCCTCCGAAGACCAGCAGACCGAGTCCGAAGAGCACGGCCAGAACGACCCAGACGATGGTCCAGATCCCGGCTTCCTTGATGGAAACGTCGTGCGGCTTGCGCCCGATGAAGAAGTCGATGGAGATGAGGGCGACAAGGCCCAGGACAGTAAGGACCCATAGGGTCGAGGTAACTTCCACTGCGCCTCCGGCAGATACGTCTCACGGAAAATGTCAGCGTCATCGCTGCCGGAGGTCTCTTCCACCCCGGCCCCCCGGTGCTCGACAGCACCCGAGAAAGACCGATGGGCCGACGCCCCGGGATCAGGAATGATCCGTATTGACGAGGTCGCCGCACAGACAGGGAGTACTCCCCTCCGTGTGCAAAACTTTACCTCCATCACCAAGGTTTGGTAAAGAGCGAGGTAAAAGAAATCCCAAAGCGCCAGGTGGGAGGCGGTCGTACGAGGACATGGTCCAGGAGGTGGGACGCCACCGCGGCGTTTACGGACGCACGGTCACGGGTTCCGGGTCAGGGGCGCCATGCCCGGCGGGCCTCGGCGATCCGGGTGAGCACCTGCTGGAGGACCTGGCTGCCTGGGGGCACGAGTGGGGGCTCGTACGTCCAGGCGTGTCCGACCCACGGGTCGGCCAGATGGCTGTCGGCCACCGGGGTCAGCCGCAGCAGGGAACGCCACAGGGGGTCGAGCAGCGGACCGTATCCGGCGGACTCCTCGCGGTCGGCGACCATCATCAGGTGGACGCCGACGGACGGGCCCTCGTCGGCGAGGTAGCGCAGCTGGTTCACGGCACGGTCGTCGAAACCGTGCGGGAAGTCGTTGACGATCAGCAGTTGCTGGGAGGTGTCGAAGCCGGGCGGCAGCGCGTCGGCGGCTCCGCCGCTCAGCGCCATCTGCACCAGGTCGACCCGCTGGGTGAGCCGGCCCAGGACATCCGCGACGCCCGCGGCGCCCTGGGCGGGCGGGGCCGCCAGCACACCGCTCCGCGTCAGCGGTACCAGCGACTGCGCGCCCGATCCGGCCGGGTCGACGACGTGCACGGTGAACTCGCCCGCCGGGTAGACGGCGAGCAGGCGTGCCGCGTGTGTCACCGCCGTCTCCATCGCGAGGCGCCGCATGTCATGGGCATCGGTGAACGACTCGTCCAGGGCGTCGGTGCGGCCGCTGTCGATCCACAGGCCGCGCTCCAGCGGCAGCCGGAGCAGCATGGGGATGCGGATCCGGTCGGCCTCGGGCAGCCGGAGGTCACCCAGCCGCAGCGCCATGGGAATCTCCATCGGCACCCGGTAGGCGTGCCAGACGGGGTTGTCCCAGCGGGCGTACGCCGGGGGCAGGGCGGGTTCGACGACCTCGGCCTCGGCGACGAGCTGGGCGAGGTCACGGTCGAAGGCCTCCCTCGCCCGGTCGACGAGCTGGGCCTGCCGGGCCCTGGCCGCCTCGCGCGCGGCGTCGCTCTGGCCGCCGATCCGGCCGCGCGGGTCGGACAGGACCTGCTCCAGCTCCTTGTCCATGCGGGACTCGGCGAAGTCGACGGCACTGCGGTAGGCGGCGGTGGTGCGGGCCAGGTCCTCGAACATGCCCCAGACCTGGTTGTAGAGCCGCTCCTCCATGGACCAGCCGGTCGCGTCGCCCGCGACGGGCTGCGCGGGCTGTCCCGGCGGGGCCGGGGGCGCGGTCGGCGGGGGAGGCGGCGGGGCGGCATTCTGCCGGCGGGGGTGGCTGTAGTCGATCGGGCCGCCGGCCGCCGCCGCGGACGGATCCGCGACTCCCCCGGGGTGCGCCGGCTGCGGTCCGCCCTGGCCCGGCGATCCGGCCGGCTGACCGCCGTACGTGGGCGGCACGGGGCCGGGGGCACCCTGGGGTGCGGTGCCGGCGCTCTGGTCGGGGTGACGGGCCGGGGTGGCCGTCCGGCGAGAACGGTCGCTTTCGGAGGGGCGGGCCGGTGGCGCCTGCACGGAGCGGGCGAGGCCCCGGGTGACCGCTTCCTCGATGTGGCCCGCGAGCTGCTGCGCCTGGGGCAGTGCCTGGTCGGTGAACAGTTCGGCCAGGCCGCCGGCGTACCCCTGGCCGACCGCGCGCACCTTCCAGGCTCCCTGGCGCCGGTAGAGCTCCAGGGCGATGACGGCCGTTTCGGCTTCCAGACCGGTGATGGTGTAGCTGGCCACTTCGGTGCCGTCCAGCCCGGTGACCGCGACGAAGGGTGCGGCGACGGCGCCGAAGCGGGTGGGGCCCTGGCCGCCGGCGAGGGCCGGCAGGGCGAGCAGCACGCTGACGCGGTGGATCGCGTCGGCCAGGGCGTCCAGGTCGACCGCGAGCCGGTGGTCGGCCGAGGCCTGCCGCGACACCTCCAGGCCGGGCTGGATGGGCGCGCCCGGGTGGGCCACCCACTCCACCCCGTGGATCCTGCCGTCCTCGTCGCCGAGCGCGGCCACGGTCACGACCGGTGTGCCGGCCGAGACCCGGATCTCGAGACGGGACTGGGAGAGGGGGTGGTTCTGTCCCCGCACCAGCTCAGCCGTCATCGCCCTCGTCCCCCTGTGTCGCGTGCTTCGCGTGTGTCGCTCGTGTTCTGTCGTGTGTGACGCGCCGCTGGTGACGTGCCGCTCGCTGCGTCACATGTGAGGGTCCGGGCGCCGCTCACCGGCCCCGACGGGGCCGGCCGGCGCTTCGGGTACTGCGGGTGCTTCGGGTACTGCGGGTGCTCGACCGGGTGCCGCTGCGGATGCTCAGAGCACCGGCAGGATCGCCGGCATGAGGTCCTGGAAGGTGCGGCCGTTGGCCGGGTCGCCGAGGGCCGTCATCCTCCAGCCCGTGCCCGAGCGGTGCACCTTCGCCATGAGCTGGGCCGTGTAGGCACCGCCGCCGGCCAGCGTGTAGCGGGCGAGCTCCTGCCCGTTGGTCTCGTCGACGAGACGGCAGAACGCGTTCTGCACCTCCTGGAAGGTCTGGCCCGTGAAGGAGTTCACGGTGAAGACGATCTGGTCGATGTGGACCGGGACGCGGGACAGGTCGACGAGGATGGCCTCGTCGTCGCCGCCCTGGCCGACGCCGCCGACGAGGTTGTCGCCGGTGTGGCGCACGGAGCCGTCGTCGCTCACCAGGTGGCGGAAGAAGACGACGTCGACCGGCTGCTTGTCCGCGAACAGGACGGCGGAGGCGTCCAGGTCGATCTCCCGGGTACGCGAGCCGAACAGGCCGCGGCGGGGGGCCGCCTGCCAGCCGAGACCCATACGGACCGCGGTCAGGCTGCCGCCGTCGTTCTTCTGCAGACTGATGGCCTGACCCTTGGTCATGTTGACGGTCACGCGCTGATTCCCCTCTCGGACTTTCCCCTGTTGCCGCGAAACCGCGGATGCCCAGAACCCTACGCAGGAGCACCGACGGTGACGCACCCCGGTTCGCACTTTGTGTCGGTCTTGCAACACAGCCCGTGCCGGACGGGCGCCGGGCCGGAACACGGCGCCGTCAGGACAGACCCACCTCCCGCATCTGCCGCAACTCCTTCTTCATCTCGGAGACCTCGTCGCGCAGCCGGGCCGCGATCTCGAACTGGAGGTCCGCGGCGGCGACCCGCATCCGCGCGGTGAGTTCCTCGATCTGCTCGGCGAGCTCCGCCGCGGGCCGATCGGTGGGCACCGGCTCGGCGCCCTTGGCCCTGCCCTTCCCTCCCTTGGCCGCCTTGGTACCGAGTGCGGGCACGGGGGCCTTGGCCCCGCCGCCGTCCTTCTTGGCCTGGCGGTAGCCGGAGCTCAGCAGCTGCTCGGTGTCGATGTCCTCGCGAGCGATCCGGGAGACGATGTCGTTGATCTTCTTGCGGAGCGGCTGGGGGTCGATGCCCTTCGCCCGGTTGTAGGCGACCTGCTTCTCCCGGCGGCGGTTGGTCTCGTCGATGGCCTTCTCCATCGCCGGGGTGATCTTGTCCGCGTACATGTGGACCTGGCCGGAGACATTGCGCGCGGCACGGCCGATGGTCTGGATCAGGGAGGTGCCGGAGCGCAGGAAGCCCTCCTTGTCGGCGTCGAGGATCGCGACCAGGGACACCTCGGGCAGGTCGAGTCCCTCACGCAGCAGGTTGATGCCGACGAGGACGTCGTACTCGCCGCTGCGCAGCTCCCGGAGCAGTTCGACGCGGCGCAGGGTGTCGACGTCACTGTGGAGGTAGCGCACCTGGATGCCGAGTTCGAGGAAGTAGTCGGTGAGGTCCTCGGCCATCTTCTTGGTGAGCGTGGTCACCAGGACGCGCTCGTCCTTCTCGACGCGCGAGCGGATCTCGTGCACCAGGTCGTCGATCTGGCCCTCGGTGGGCTTGACGACGACCTCGGGGTCGACCAGGCCGGTGGGACGGATGATCTGCTCGACGACGCCGTCCGAGCGGGAGAGCTCGTACTGGCCGGGGGTGGCCGACAGATACACGGCCTGGTCGATGCGCTCCTGGAACTCCTCCCACTTCAGTGGGCGGTTGTCCAGGGCGGAGGGGAGCCGGAAGCCGTGGTCGACGAGGGTGCGCTTGCGGGAGGCGTCGCCCTCGTACATGGCGCCGATCTGCGGCACGGTGACGTGCGACTCGTCGATGACGAGGAGGAAGTCCTCCGGGAAGTAGTCCATCAGGGTGTTCGGCGGGGAGCCGGGCAGGCGGCCGTCGAAGTGCATCGAGTAGTTCTCGACGCCGGAGCAGCTGCCGATCTGGCGGAGCATCTCGAGGTCGTAGGTGGTGCGCATCCGCAAACGCTGGGCCTCCAGGAGCTTGCCCTGCTTCTCCAGTTCGGCGAGGCGCCCGGTGAGCTCCTTCTCGATGTCGTTGACCGCCCGCTCCATGCGTTCGGGGCCGGCGACGTAGTGGGAGGCCGGGAAGACGTACAGCTGCTGGTCGTCGCTGATGATCTCGCCGGTGACCGGGTGGAGCGTGGAGAGCGCCTCGATCTCGTCGCCGAACATCTCGATGCGGACGGCGAGCTCCTCGTAGACCGGGAAGATCTCGATGGTGTCGCCGCGGACGCGGAAGGTGCCCCGGGTGAAGGCCAGGTCGTTGCGCGTGTACTGGATGTCCACGAAGCGGCGCAGCAGCTCGTCCCGGTCGAATTCCTCGCCGACGCGCAGCGGCACCATGCGGTCCACGTACTCCTGCGGGGTACCGAGGCCGTAGATGCAGGAGACGGAGGCGACCACGACGACGTCGCGGCGGGTGAGCAGGGAGTTGGTCGCGGAGTGACGCAGCCGCTCGACCTCTTCGTTGACCGAGGAGTCCTTCTCGATGTAGGTGTCCGACTGCGGGACGTACGCCTCGGGCTGGTAGTAGTCGTAGTACGAGACGAAGTATTCGACCGCGTTGTTCGGCAGCAGCTCGCGGAACTCGTTGGCCAGCTGGGCGGCCAGAGTCTTGTTCGGCGCCATGACCAGGGTGGGGCGCTGGAGCTTCTCGATCATCCACGCGGTGGTGGCGGACTTGCCGGTGCCGGTCGCGCCCAGGAGGACGACGTCCTTCTCACCGGCTTCGATGCGCCGGGCAAGGTCGGCGATGGCCGCCGGCTGGTCGCCGCTGGGCTGGTAGGGGCTGACGACCTCGAAGGGCGCCACCGTGCGTTCGATCTGGGAAACGGGCCGCATGTCACCCACCGTACGACCCCCCACTGACAACGGGTCCCGGTCAGTGTTTCTGCGGGGTGCGGGTGCGGTGCTCGACGGGGCCACGGGCGCGCGGCCGCAGGCGTGTCGGGTGCGGCGGGGAGGAGCGGTGCCGGGGGTGGGCGGGGATGCCGGGCTTGTGCTCGACGGGTGCCGGGCCGGGCCGGCCCGTGACCATCAGCGGGTCGAAGATCACCACGATGCCGGCCAGGACCAGGAGGACGAGCGGGCCGAGCATCATGGGCGCGAGCAGGGCGGCCGCGGATTCTCCCGTGGTGGGGTCGGCCGTCCCGTGGACATGGACCTCCAGGGCGGCCATGCCGGTGTAGTGCATGCCGGTGACCGCGAGACCCATGACGACGCTCGCGCCCACGCTCCACAGGAAACCCTTGGCCTGCGCGGCCGCCCACAGGGCGGCGGTCGCGGCGGCCATGGCGATGGCGACGGACGCGGCGACAGTGAGGGTGTTGTACTCCAGCTGTCCGTCGAGGCTCATGCTGGCCATGCCCAGGTAGTGCATGGAGGCGATGCCGAGGCCGGTGATGGTGCCGCTGGTGAACAGGGCCGTTCCGGTGGCACCCCGGTAGCCGACGATGAAGATCCCGATACCCACCATGACTACGGCGACGGCCAGGCTGGCGAACGTCATCACGCGGTCGTAGTGGATCGGTGTGCTTTCGATCGTGAAGCCCATCATCGCGATGAAGTGCATCGTCCATATGCCGGATCCGATGGCCGCCGAGCCCAGGGCGAGCCAGCCGGGGCGCCACGACCCGGCCACGACGAGCGGCCGGGTGGCGCATCTCAGCCCCAGGGCGCCACCGAGGCAGGCCATGAGGAAGGCCACCATCGGTGTGACCAGACCGTAACCGAATCCGTCGACCGTGCTCTGCATGCGCGGCTGCCCTTCCCACCCTTTGCGTCCCGGAATTCCCGGTTGTAAACCCCCTCCCAGGACCGTGCCGGCGGTCAGGGTTGACGCAGAGAGTATGACCTCACCGGAATGGTCGAACGACCATCCGGCAAAAAAACACGTCCTCGCCCCACTTGTGCGGCACCAGTGTGCGCAGTTGGGACGGGCCTGTTCAAACCGTGGTCATCCTGCGCCCACCCCCCGTCAACTCTCTGCTGTCACAGTTGAACCGTCCGTGATGTTCCGACCGGACGATGATCCGACCGACGCCGACCGACCACCCGGCGATGATCCGCCTTCCCGCCGATGGCCCGACCCGCTCGACGCGAGGAGTACGCATGCACGCGCGCACCGTTGTCGCCTCGACCACCGCACTCCTGGGAACCGCCGCCCTCCTGCTGCCCCTCTCCCCCGCACGTGCCACCGGCGGTGACACGCTCCCCCTGGTCGTCGCCCACCGGGGTGCCTCCGGATACGCGCCCGAGAACACTCTCCCGGCCGCCGACAAAGCGGCGGAGCTCGGCGTCGACTGGGTGGAGAGCGACGTCCAGCGCACCAACGACGGCGAACTCGTCGTCCTGCACGACGACAGTCTGGCGCGCACCACTGACGTCGAGGAGGTCTTCCCCGGCCGGTCCCCCTGGAAGGTGAGGGACTTCACCGCCGCGGAGATCTCCCAGCTCGACGCGGGCAGCTGGTTCGGTCCCGCGTTCGCGGGCACGCGCGTGCCGACGCTGGAGCAGTTTGTCCAGCGGCTCGAGCGGCACGACCAGAAGCTGCTCCTGGAGATCAAGAGCCCTCAGCTGTACCCCGGCATCGAGGGCGAGACCCTGAAGGTCCTGAGCAACAAGGGGTGGCTCGACGGCGCGCATCTGAGGAACCGGCTGGTCGTGCAGAGCTTCAGCGCGGACAGCGTGCGGACGGTTCACGAGCTGAAGCCCGGGGTGAAGACCGGCTTCCTCGGTGCGCCTCCCGTGAAGGACCTGCCCGCGTACGCGGACTTCGTCGACCAGATCAACCCCTCGCACGCCTCTCTGTCCATCGGTTACGTCGCCGCCGTCCAGGGCTTCCGGGGACCTCACAGCAAGCCTCTGGAGGTCCTCACCTGGACGGTGGACGACGCGGCCGCGGCCCGGCGGGCCGCCGGGTTCGGGGTCGACGGGATCATCAGCAACAAGCCCGACGTGGTGCGGGACGCGGTGGGCGGCTGATCCCTCCTCGCCCCCTCATCCCCCTCGCCCCTTCATGTCCCTCGTACCTGATCGCCTCCGGCCCGTCGCTCTTCGCGTCCGGCGTTGTCAGTGGCGGGTCGTACGGTGGGGCGCATGGACAGCCATGGGCAGTACGAGCAGCGGGTCGTGTGGGCCGTCGTCAACACCGGCATCGGCCCGCTGCTGCTGGCCGCGACCCGTGAGGGCCTGGTCAACGTCGTGTTCCACGCCAGGGACGAGGTGCGCGACAGCGCATTGGAACGGCTGGCGTCCCGGCTCGGCACCGAGCCCGCCGAGGAGCCCGGCTCCCCGCTGCTCACCGAGGCGATACGCCAGGTCGAGGCGTACTTCGCGGGTGAGCGGCGCGATTTCGACCTGCCCCTGGACTGGTCGCTGATCTCCGGCTTCAACCGGGAGATCCTGAGCGAACTGGCCTCCGGCGTGCCGTACGGCACGGTCGTGGGGTACGGCGATCTGGCCGGCCGGGTCGGCCGGCCGGAAGGCGCCCAGGCCGTCGGCGCTGCGATGGGCGCGAATCCCCTGCCGGTGGTCGTGCCCTGTCACCGGGTCGTGGAGAGCGACGGCGGCCTCGGGGGGTTCGGGGGCGGGCTGGAGGCCAAGCGCCGGCTGCTCGCCCTGGAGGGCGTGCTGCCGGAGCCCTTGTTCTGACGCGTGGGTCAGTCGTAGTGCCGTGCCTCGAACACATTTCCGTCGGGGTCGCGGAAGTAGAAACTGCGCCTGGCGAGGCCGCGGGCGCCGAAGGAGTCGTGCGAGAGGTCCGTCATGGGTACGGACTGTTCCTCGAGGCGGCTGCGGAGAGCGGCGAAGTCGTCGGCGGGCAGCGACAGACAGACGTGGTTGACGGGGTGGCCGGAGGCTTCGGCGGCGCCGGGCAGCATCGTCATGCGTTCCGCCATGGCGAACGGCATGAGGTCGAGGATGGTCTCCTCGTTGACCCGTACCGAGGGGAAGGGCGCCTCGCCCGCGGAGAAGTCGGCGAGTCTGACCGGTTCCAGACCGACCGCCTTCTCGTAGAAGCCGGCGGCCGCGATCGGATCGCGTACCCAGAGGACGACGTGGTCGAGACGTGCTGTGTTCTCCGTCATGTGTCCCAGGCTCCGCGAGATCCGCGGCGGATCGCAAGGGCCTGTCCGGCGGATCGAGTCCGAGGAAACCGACGGTGCCTGGTCAACACGGGTGAGCCGGGTCTGGTGCGTGCAGTTGCAAGGCGGAGGAGGGAGTCGACGCGATGGGGGTCCCTCCCGCTCGAGCTCGGTCGAGCGGGAGGGACTCGGCGAGTGACGACAACGCGGCTGGGGGCACCCCCTGCTCGAAAAGCTGGGGGGAGTGCGTGCCGGACCCAGCGTCTCCGGCACGGTCCGCCGGACAGGCCCTGGGGGTTTGACCGGCCACCTGGCCCGCCAGGGATGAGGGAGGAACGACAGACGGGAGACGGCACGTGATCCTGACGGTGTCCGAAGAAGTACGGGAGGCGATCGCCGCCCGTCGGCCGGTGGTGGCCCTGGAGTCCACGATCATCGCGCACGGGCTGCCCCGGCCGCGCAATCTCCGGGTGGCGACGGAGCTGGAGGCGGTGGTGCGGCAGGAGGGCGCCGTTCCCGCCACGGTCGCCGTGCTGGACGGGCGGCCCCGGGTCGGCCTGGACAAGGAGCAGCTGGAGCGAGTGGCCCATGAGGACGGCGTCCGCAAGCTCGGCCATCGCGACCTGCCGCTCGCGGTGGCGTCCGGGGCGAGCGGTGCCACCACGGTGTCGGCCACCGCCCTGTTGGCCGCGCTCGCGGGCGTACGGGTGTTCGCGACCGGCGGACTCGGCGGGGTGCACCGCGAGTGGACGGTGACCCAGGACGAGTCGGCCGACCTCGGGCTGCTGGCGCGGACCAGGATCACGGTGGTGTGCGCGGGCGTGAAGTCGATCCTGGACGTGCCGGCAACGCTGCAGCGGCTGGAGACCCTGGGGGTCGCGGTCGCCGGGTACGGCACGGACCGCTTCCCCGGCTTCTATCTGTCGGACTCGGGGCACCCCGTGGACTGGCGGCTGGACGCGCCGGAGCAGGTGGCAGAGGTGATGCGGGCGCAGGACGCCCTCGGCGGGCCCGAGTCGGCGCTGATCGTGGCCAACCCCGTGCCCGCGAAGGAGCAGTTGGATCCCGGGCTGCACGCCCGTGTGCTCGACGAGGCGCTGCGGGCGTGCGAGGAGGAGGGCGTCACCGGTCAGGCGGTCACTCCGTTCCTGCTCGATCACCTGGTGCGGCACACCGACGGCGCCTCCCTCGCCGCCAACCTGGCGGCGGTCCGGGGCAACGTACGGCTGGCGGCCCGCATCGCGACGGCCTGGACCGGGGCGTGAGGTGGCGTGACGGCGGCAATCCCGGGTGACAGAGGCGGCAGCGCTGCCGGGGCGGGCCGTGCGGCGGGGGCGGCCGGCGCTCGCTCCGGCGGGGGTGCCCGTGCGCGGCCCGGTGCGCTGCTGGTCATCGGTGACGTCATCACCGATGTGGTCGCCCGGCATCGGGGGCCGCTCGCCCCGGGTACGGACACCGCGGCGGCGATCCGGACGGTGCCCGGCGGCGCGGGGGCCAATGTCGCCTGCTGGGCGGCATGCTGGGGCGACACGGAGGTGCGGCTGCTCGGGCGAGTGGGCGAGGACGCGGCGGCGTGGCACACCCGGGAGCTGGCCGCCTGCGGAGTACGTCCCCTGCTGGTGGTCGATCCACAGGCGCCGACCGGGACCGTGATCTGCCTGGTCGACGAGGGCGCGGCGGCCGAGCGGACCTTCCTCACCGACAGTGGCGCCTCACTGCGGCTCGAACCCGGTGACTGGTCGGACGCGCTGCTGGACGGGGTGGCCCGGCTGCATCTGTCGGGCTATCTGCTGTTCAGCGAACCGGGCCGGGCGTTCGTGGCGGTGGCTCTGAAGGCGGCACGAGTGCGTGGAGTGCCGGTGAGCCTGGATCCGGCGTCGGCCGGTTTCCTCACACAGCTGGGTGCCGACCGATTCCTGTCCCTCGTCGAGGACGTCGACATCCTGCTGCCCAGTCGTGACGAGGCATGCCTGCTCACGGGGTTGTCGGGGGCGGCCGACGCGGCGGCGCGGCTGAGCCGGCGGGTCCCGTTGGTCGTGGCCAAGCAGGGGGCCGAGGGCGCGCTGCTGGCCCGGTCCGGCCAGGTGTGCGCCCGCGTTCCCGCCGTAACGGCGACACCCCGGGACAGCACGGGCGCCGGCGACGCCTTCACGGGCGCTTTCCTCACCACCCTCATGGCGGGCGCCGATCCACGACACGCGGCGGCGGAGGGATGCAGGGCGGGTGCGCTGGCGGTGCGCCAGGCGGGAGGCCGCCCGCCACCACCGACCTGACGGCCTCGGCCGACGTCGCCGCCCGCCGCCGCCGCACGCCGCCGCACGCCGCCGCACGCCGCCGCACGGCACGGCGCGCGGCACGGCCCACGTTCAGCCGGACGGAACCCTGGCATAGACGCTCTCGGCCCAGGTGGCGAGCTGGTCGTCCGTCAGGTGCTGGGCGAGATCGGCCTCGCTGATCATGCCGACCAGGCGCTTGTCGTCGACGACGGGGAGTCGGCGGATGCGGTGTGTCTGCATCTCCTGGAGGACCTCGCCGACGTCGGCGTCCGCCGCGATCCAGCGCGGTGTGCCCTTGGCCATCTCGCCTGCGGTGACCCTGGCCGGATCGTGGCCCATGGCGACACAGTCGACGACGATGTCGCGGTCCGTGAGGATGCCGCAGAGGCGCTCGTTCTCGTCGCTGATGGGCAGCGCGCCGACGTTCAGCTCGCGCATCAGCTGGGCGGCGCGGTCGAGCGTCTCGTGAGCGGGGATCCACTGGGCGCCGCGGTGCATGATGTCTCCGGCGGTGGTCATGAGGTACCTCCCGGTGCCGGACGGCCGGCGCGGCGCGGGGCGCACCGCGAGTACCGGTGCTCTTCATTGTCGCCGTGCCACCAGGGCCCCGCACCTTCGCCCGGCCTCAGCCGTGCCACGCCGGGTGGCGGGGGTCGTCGGCGCGTACCAGGACGTCGGCGGTGCCGGCCGGGCCGGTCTCCCGCTCGTAGCGCTCGAAGGCGGGCAGGGTCCAGTGCCCGGACTCGGGGGTGCGGCGGCGCAGGGCGCCCGGGGAGAGCGAGACGTGGACGCTCAGGTCGAAGGGGAACCAGTGCCGCAGGAGGAGCGGGCCGTGCAGCAGCAGTACCCCGCCGGGTGGGAGCGGGACGTAGGGACTGCGGGTGGCTCGGTCGGTGACGGGGTCCCACAGGTCGGGCAGGACCCGTCCGTTCCCGCCCGGTTCGAGGGGGCCGAACACCTCGCGCCAGAGGGCGCCGGTGTCGTACCAGCCGTCGTAGTACGACTCCACGTCCTGGTGGCCGTACTCCAGCCGGACCGAGGCCGGGCGCAGGAAGCCCTCCGTGCTCACGACGAGGGAGGGGCGCCCGCGGACGCGCAGGGCCTCGGCGACCCGTTCGGCGAGGTCTTCGGGGCGGGCGGCCGGGGCACCGTCGAAGGCGACGCGCGGCCAGGGACCGCCGTCGGACGTCTCCAGTGTCGCCACACGCTCGGCGAGGAGGTCGCCGAGCCGGTCCCAGGTGATCGCTTCGCATCGCACACCGCCATGATGCGCGGGCCGGCTGGACGCCCGCGTATGGCCCCGCGACGCTCGGCCATGGGCGCCGGGCCCGGGTCCGGCTTCACTGGTGGCGACAGTGGCCGCCGGAAGGATTTCCGGCCGGGACGGGCGGGAGCCGACAACGTGATGGATGGACCGTACGTCGTGCTGACAGTGCTGGGCGTACTCGGGGCCGGGCTGGTGGCGGGAGCCTTCTGCGCCTTCTCGACATTCGTGATGAGAGGGCTCGCGGCGCTGCCGCCCGCGCAGGGGGTGGCGGCGATGCAGTCGGTCAACGTGGCCGCGGTGCGGGCGCCCTTCATGCTGGTGTTCCTCGGCTCGGCGCTGCTGTGCGCGGCGATCGCCGTGGTGACCCTGGTGACAGGGCCGGACGAGGGCGCGGCGTGGCTGCTGGCCGGCAGCACGCTGTACCTGTTCGGCGGATTCGGGGTCACCGTGGTCGCGAACGTGCCGCGCAACAACGCGCTGGCCGGGCTCGATCCCGGCACCGCAAAGGCCGCCGCATACTGGACCGCGTACGTGCGCGAGTGGACGCGGTGGAACCACATGCGCACGGTCGCCTCGGCGGGTGCCGCGGTGGCGTACGTACTGGCTCTCACCTGACGGCACGCGGAAGGCGCCGTCGGCGGCCTGCGGGTGGGCGTGAGCAGTCGTATCGTGGCCGGAGAACACCGGAGCCCAAAGAGAGCGCCAGGGTCGAAGAGACAGGTCCGGAAAGACAGGTCCGGAGAGACAAGAAACGCCGGTGGCGAAAGCCTCCCGGCCCCCGAGGAGTGCCGTCCGACCACGAACGGCCTGTCACTCGCGCACACAGGGAAGAACGCAAGGAAGACGGCCATGGCCGATCCCAAGGGGTTCCTGACCACGCCGCGCCAGGACTGGCCGCGCAGGCCCATCGGGGAACGGGTCCGGGACTGGGACGAGGTCTACGTCCCCGGCGCGCTGCTGCCCATCGTCGGTCCGCAGGCCGACCGCTGCATGGACTGCGGCGTCCCCTTCTGCCACGAGGCCTGCCCACTGGGCAATCTGATTCCCGAGTGGAACGACCTGGTCGCGCGCGACGACTGGTGGGCCGCGGCGGAGCGGCTGCACGCGACCAACAACTTCCCCGAGTTCACCGGCAGGCTGTGCCCGGCGCCCTGCGAGGCGGGATGTGTGCTCGCCATCAACCAGCCCGCCGTGACGATCAAGAACGTCGAGTGCGCCATAGCCGACCGGGCCTGGGAGGAGGGCTTCGCCGGGCCGGCCCCGCCGGACCGGCTCTCCGGCCGGACGGTCGCCGTGATCGGCTCGGGTCCCGCCGGACTGGCCGCGGCCCAGCAGCTGACCAGGGTGGGGCACACGGTCGCCGTGTACGAGCGGGACGACCGGATCGGCGGGCTGATGCGGTACGGCATCCCCGAGTTCAAGATGGAGAAGCGTCATCTGGAGCGGCGCATCGAGCAGATGCGGGCCGAGGGGACGAAGTTCCGTACGTCCACGACGGTCGGGCGCGATGTCGGCGCCGACGAGCTGCGAGCGCGTTACGACGCCGTGGTGATCGCCACCGGGGCGACCGCGTGGCGGGAACTGGACGTTCCTGGAAGGGAACTGATCGGTGTTCACCAGGCCATGGAGTATCTTCCGCTGGCCAACCGGGTGTGCGAGGGGGACCTGGAGACGTCCCCGCTGTCCGCCGCGGGCCGGGATGTCGTCATCGTCGGGGGTGGTGACACGGGCGCCGACTGTCTGGGCACGGCCGTGCGGGAGAGGGCCACGTCCGTGACGCAGCTGGACATCTACGACCGGCCGGGCGGCGAGCGCGACGAGGGCACCGAGCCCTGGCCGACGTACCCGAAGCTGTACCGGCTGTCCGGCGCGCACGAGGAGGCCGGCGCGCTGAGGATGGCACCGGAGGCGGCCGAGGAATCGGACGTACGGCTGTTCGCGGCGTCCACACTGCGCCTCACCGGCGGCACGGACGGGCGGGTCCGGGCGTTGCACCTGGTCGGGGTGGACGCGGAGCGCCGCGCTCGGCCCGGCACCGAGCGGGTCCTGCCCGCCGGTCTCGTCCTCCTCGCGCTCGGCTTCTCCGGACCCGACCAGGAGGACGGGCTCGTCGCCGGGCTCGGTCTGGAACTGGAGCCGCGCGGCACGATCGCGCGCGACGCCGGCTTCGCCACGAACGTGCCGGGTGTGTTCGCGGCCGGGGACGCCGCCCGCGGGCAGTCGCTGATCGTGTGGGCGATCGCCGAGGGCCGGGCGGTGGCGGCGGCCGTCGACCGTCACCTGACCGACGGCACCACCCGGCTCCCGGCCCCCATCGGCCCGTACGACCGCCCGATGACGGCGTGACGCACACCGACGGGCAACGCCCGCCCCTCGGACTGCCCGGGGCCTACGCCTTGCGCCCCACCGCCCCGTACCCCGGGATCACCCCGTCGTCCTGGCCGGGTACGGGCTCGCCCAGTTCGGGGTGCCACAGGTGGGGCACCTGGACACCGGGTTCGACCAGCTCGAGGCCGGCGAAGAGGCGGGTGAACTCCTCGCGGGAGCGCAGGGCCAGCGTGACGCCCGCGGCCTTGAGCTTCTCGGTGGCCGCCTTCGATTCCTCGGGGGTGAAGTCGGACGTCGCGTGGGAGACCACCAGGTAGCTGCCGGAGGGCAGATCGGCGAGCAGCCGGCCGACCAGCTCGTGGGCGCCGTCCTCGTCGGAGATGAAGTGCAGCAGCGCGATGAGGGAGAGCGCGACCGGTTGGTCGAAGTCGAGGATCTTCCGCGCACCCTCCAGGATGCTCTCCGGATCGCGCACATCGGCCTGGAGGTACTCGGTCACTCCCTCGTCGGTGCCGCGCAGCAGCGCGCCCGCGTGGGCCAGCACGATGGGGTCGTTGTCGCAGTAGACGACGCGCGCGTCGGGTGCGATCTCCTGGGCGACCTGATGGAGGTTCGGCTCGGTGGGGATGCCGGTGCCGATGTCGAGGAACTGACGTACGCCCTGGCCGGCGAGCCAGCGCGTGGCGCGCTGCATGAAGGCGCGGTTCACCCGCGCCATCACGGGCACCCTCGGGTCGAGGGTGAGCATCTGCCGGCCCATGGCCTCGTCGACGGGATAGTTGTCCTTGCCGCCGAGGTACCAGTCATACATCCGCGCGGTGTGCGGCTTGCTCGTGTCGATCTCGACGGGGTGCTGCTGCCCGGTCATGACGAACTCCGTAAGTGTCTGCAACTGTTAGTGATCAATTTCAGTGCCGAGCCAGTGTGGTGAGTGGAGCGGGCGGGGATACCCGGAACAGAGTGCTGCGCGGGGACGAGGGTGCGTACTCAGCGGGGAGAAGGGGGAAGGTAGGGGGAACAAGCAACATCGGGGGTATGGCGGGAAGAGCAACGGTAGGACGGTCGACAAGGGTCAGGACAGCAGGAAATCCGCCTCTCCCGCTTTGGCTCCTTCGATGAAGGCCGTCATCTCGGCCGAGGTGTAGATGAGCGCCGGTCCGTCCGGGTCGGTGGACTGCCGTACGGCGATCCGGCCGTCGTCGAGTTTCATCGCCTCCAGGCAGTTGCCACCGTTGCCACCGCTCCACGGCTTGTGCCAGCCCTCGCTGCCCAGCTCGTGCGCGGGCATGCCGTTGTAGATCCGCCTGGTGCGGACCCGCGGCGGGGGCACCGACAGGGGGGAGGACAAGGACAGGGACAGAGGTTTGATGTGGTTCATTCACAGCTCCTTGCGGAGATCCCTGAGGATCACCTTCGTGCGATGTGCTGTAGCGGCCTGCGCCGCCATGCGGTCCATGACCTCGAGGTGGGTCGCCACCTCGGCACGCGCGTCCAGGTAGACGGCGCCGGTCAGGTACTCGCTGTAGACCATGTCCGGCAGTTCGGGCATGGCAAATCGGAACAGCACGAACGGCCCGTACGTGCCGGGGTGCGGCCCGCTGGCGAACGGGGCGACCTGCAACGTCACGTTGGGCAGCTTCGTGGCCTCGAGGAGTCTGTCGACCTGGGTACGCATCACCTCCGGGCCGCCGACCGGGCGGCGCAGCGCCGTCTCGTCCATCACGACCCACAGCCGGGGCGCGTCGTCACGGGTGAGCAGATCCTGCCGTTGCATGCGCAGGGCGACGTGCCCCTCGATGTCCTCGGGCCGGGTCTGCCCGATGGCACCCGAGCGCAGCACGCCCCGTGCGTAGTCCTCGGTCTGCAGCAGACCGGGGACGAAGTGGGGCTCGTAGCTGCGGATGAGCGTAGCCGCGCCCTCGAGGCTGACGTACATCGAGAACCAGCCGGGCAGGATCTCGTGGAAGCGCTGCCACCAGCCGGGCCGGTTGGCGTCCTCCGCCAGCTGTACGAAGGCGTCGGCCTCGCTGTCGGAGACCCCGTAGGCCTTCAGCAGAAGCTGGAGGTACGGAATCTTGAGCGCGACCTCGGCCATCTCCATGCGCCGGACCGTGGCGGGGGCGACGTGCAGGACGCGTGCGGCCTCTTCACGCTTGAGGCCGGCGCTTTCCCGCAGATCCAGCAGGCGCCGGCCGAGGACGACCTGGCCGACCGTCGGCGCGGACCGCGGTTCACTCACGCTCCACCTCCACGAAAAGGATTTCCTGACGTTCCTGAAGCTGACAGCCCTGACAGCCCAGCGGCGCCAACCCGAGACCACTCGAACATCTCTTCGGTGATCTCAACTGGCGCCGCGCGGGGTGCTGTTGCGAGCAGTGTGCCACGGCCGTCCAGACCGTCACACGGCACTCTGGATTTTTCAGAGTGACACTTGCCAAGTGTGCACGGCGGGGCGATAGTGGCAAGCGTGATTCCGTCCGTGCCCTTAGGAACAGACGCCGCTGCGCGCCCCTTCGGTCTCGGCCCCGCCCCGGGAGCCGCCGACCCCGCAGGGGCTGTTGTCCAGCGCCGGTTCCGCTTCGAACTGGCCGCCCATCCGGGTTCTCCCGCGCAGGCCAGACGCCTGACGAGGGCCCGGCTGACCGGCTGGTCGGTGTGCGAGGACACCTGCGACACAGCGGCTCTGGTCGTCTCCGAACTCGTCACCAACGCCATCGTGCACACAGCGAGCAGCCACATAGTCTGCGAGCTGCACGACGGCGACGAACTGGTGCGCATCGCCGTGCGGGACGAGGGCTGCGCCCCCGGCCGGCCCCGTGCGAACACCCGGCAACAGCCGGAGGAGGAGCACGGGAGGGGACTGCTTCTCGTCGACGCCATGTGTCACGCCTGGGGCGCCCACGAGCAGGGTCCCGGGCTGCTGGTCTGGGCCGAACTGCCCCGCAAGGCCGACACACCGCGCCCGTCCGACGGGCCGCAGAACGACCTCGGCTGGGGCGAGCGCCCCAAGCCGGGCCCGGCCGGCGGCCAGGACGAGGGCGAGGAGCCCGAGCAGCGGCACCACCGCGGAGCGGCCCCCACCACTTCGCACACACCTCCTCATCAGCATCAGCACACGACCCCGCGCCAGCACCGCCGGGACGGGGGGCGGACGTGACGGGCGCTCGGACCCTGAGCATGAACACGCTGGTACGCCTCCAGCGCGGGCTGCACACTCCGGCCGCACCGCTCCTGCGCCTGCCCGTCCCCGAGGGGATGACGGCGCCGATGGGCTGCGACGCGGTGGCGGTACCGGCCCGTTTCGGACCGCTGCTCATGCCCCGGCTGCCACGGGTAGGGTGCGTGTACGCCGATGAGGCGCACTGGTGGTGGCTGGTTCCGTCCGATTCGGACTACGCCCTGGAGTGGCCCGCCCCCGCGCGGTACGACACGGGGGCCGTCGTGCCGGACGCCCCGGACCTCCCCGGTCTGATCCACCGCCCTGACGGCACGCTTCCCTACACTCCGCCGATACCGCTCTACCTGGCGGTGTGCCGCCTGACGGACACGACCCCGAGCTGGTCCCGCCCGGTCACCGCATAGGGCTCCCGGGCCTCACTCGGTGCGCTGCGCACCGCCCCGCCGTGCCCCGTGCGGGCTCACGCGGCCGCGTCGGCGCTGCCGTCGCCACCGCGGACGATCACCAGGAACGTGTCGGTCGCGAGGTCCATGACGACCTCGGCGGGCAGGCCCTCCATGCGCCGCGCCCGCGCGAACTCCTCTGCGGGCCAGGACCCCCGCGGTCCACCCGCGGGAAAGCGTTCAAGCACCGTTCGCCCGTTCACCCGCAGCCTCCCGTCCGGCGTTGTCCTCATAGAGTTGAACGCCGACGACGAGGTGAACGCCTCTCTCGGAGACCGTACTGAGACGTAGTTGACACGCGTTCACCGTCAGGTGTGAGCGGGCTCTCCGATCTTCCGGACATTCAGTCGCTTTCCGCGTCGAAACTCCTACGCGCCGCAATCCCCTACTCGTCGTATTCGTCGTGGTAGCGGACACGCTCGCTTCCCGCGGGGGCGCCGAAGGCCGACGCGCGTCCCGTGGGTTCCTCCCACTCCTCCTGCCTGCCGAGCGCCGTGAGGTCCAGCAGGGTGGTGGTCGAGCCAAGTCCGTCGAGGCCGCGTTCGTAGGTCGAGTACGTGTGGAAGACGCGGTCCCCGTCCCGCAGGAAGCAGCTGAGGCCCGGCCGCTCGACCAGCTCTCCGTCACGCTCGAGGGTGACCTCGAAGTCCTCGTTGAAATCGTCGGCGCAGGAGGAGTACCAGGGCAGCGTCCAGCCCATCCGCGCCTTGAACGGAAGGATCTTCGGGTACGGCGCCCGGGAGACGGCCGCGAAGGTGGTGTCGCGGGCCTTCAGGTGGGCGAGGTGTCCGATCTGGTCCAGGAACCCGGAGCAGCTGCGGCACCCGGTGTCCCACTCGGGCGCGAACATGAAGTGGTACACGACGAGCTGCCGCCGCCCCTCGAACAGATCGGACAGCGCGGCCTTGCCGTCGCCGCCCTCGAACACATACTCCCGGTCGATCCCGACCATGGGCAGCCGGCGCCGCTCGGCGTTGAGCGCGTCCTTCGCGCGGGTGACGACCTTTTCCTTGACCAGCAGTTCCGCACGCGCCGCGCGCCAGTCCCCGCGCGAGACGATCTCCGGAAGCGACATGGTTCCTCCTGTGCAACGGTCCCGTTGCAAGGAGTGACCGGCGCCGTCACCGGAACTCATCGCAACTCGCCCGCCCGGTTCCAAGATTTTTCGCACCGGTCGTGCGGGCGCGGGTGCGTCGGGGGTTACCGGCCGCTCACGGCCGCACGGACCGCGCCCCATCATCGGCTCGCCCGGCGACGGGCAGCTCCGGCAGCCGGACCCCGACGCGCTCGCGGCGCCGGTCGAGGGCGTCCCGGAGTTCGGCGAGCTGCTCGGCGTGACGGGCGTCGAGCCGTCCCGTGTCGTCGAGGTGGACAGCGCAGGCGGTGGTGGTGTCGACGAGCCGTTCGAGGAGGGCGGCGAACTCGTCCGCGCCGTCGGCGTGCCGGGCGAGCGCGGGGAGTTCGGCGGAGGCGAGCGCGATGGCGCCGCGGGCCTCGGCGAGGGCGCGGTAGGCCTCGCGGCGCAGGACCCAGCGGGCTGCGCGGTCGCCGGACCCGTCCAGCACATGGGCGAGGTACGCGTGCGCGGCGTCCCCCGCTTCCGTGAGCCGGACCCGGATGGCGCCGCCGCGCCGCACGGGCATCGGCAGGTGTCCGACGACGAGCACGATGGCGCAGGCCAGCAGTGTCTCGCCGATCCGTGCCACGGAGGCCTGCGGTTCACCGCCCACCATCACCAGGGCGAGCACGAGCACGGTGATGACGGTGGTCTGCGCGGCGAAGTGCCGGGCGGCGACCGGGATGAGCGCCCCGCTGACCGCCACCAGCGCGATGAGCCCTTCCGGCCGGGGCAGCACGGCGGCGAACCCGGCGAACAGGAGCGCCCCGAGCACGGTTCCGGCGGCCCGGTTCAGCACCCGCGAGGCGAGCGGTCCGAGGTCGGGCTTGACGAGGAAGACGGCGGTGACGGGCAGCCAGTACCAGTACTCGTGTTGCCCGTACCAGCGGGCGTGGTACAGGGCCTGGGCGACGGCGACGCTCGCTCCGAAGCAGAGGGCGACCCGCAGGCCGTACTCCTGTCCCCGGGTGCCGAGGAGGGTACGGGTGAGAGCGGCGCGGGACCGGCGGCGCGTGTGCAGGTCGCCACCGTCGGCCCGGTCGAAGGCCACGGCGGCGCGCAGGAGGGCGTCGTCGAGGGCGCGCAGCGCGGGGACGGACCGGGAGGGTGCGGGCAGCGGCCCGCTGGGGACGCCGCCGCGTACGGCGACGGCGAGCCGCCGGGGCCCTTCGGACGCGCGAGCCGGTACGGCCTCCCCTGCCCAGGCCAGCGCGGTCGCGGCCTCCGCCAGCGGCAGCGCGGCGGCGTACTGCGCGTGCAGTCGCCGTTCGGCCGCGGAACCGGCGTACCGCCGCAGCCGGGGTCCGGCGAGCACGTCCTGGGCGTG
This sequence comes from Streptomyces chlorus, assembly GCF_042655885.1. Classification (NCBI taxonomy): domain Bacteria; kingdom Bacillati; phylum Actinomycetota; class Actinomycetes; order Kitasatosporales; family Streptomycetaceae; genus Streptomyces; species Streptomyces chlorus. Next base: position 284,717 of record NZ_JBHSOA010000025.1, on the reverse strand, counting down.
GTCGAGGGCGGCGGTGAGCGCGGCGCGCCGCGCGATGGCGGTGTCCGAGCCGGTGGCGTCGAGCAGTGCGGCGACGGCCTCGTACACGCGGGCGACGGCATGCCGCTCGCCGTCGAACCGGAAGTCCCCCGCGCGGGACCCCGGGGCGGGCAGCGCCAGCCGCAGCAGGAGCAGCCACGCGGCTCCGGCGAGGAAGGCGAGCACCCGCTGCCCTCCGGGTTCGGGCAGGGGCATCCCGGCGCCGACGGCGGCCCCGACGAGCAGCTGCGTCCCGGCGGAGGAGCCGACGGGGCCCAGGGCGCTGACCGCGCCGGCGACCAGCCCGCACCCGGTCAGCGTCAGCGTCAGCAGCACGGCCGGGAGGTGGTCCCCCGTGTACGTCCCGACGAGGAGCCCGGCCGCCCCGGCGAGCGCGGGCACTCCGATCCGGCTGACGGAGACGCGTCGGCTGCCCGGCCGGTCGTTGAGCCCGGCGAACATGGCGCCGATGGCGGCGACGACGCCGAGGGTGGGCCACCCGGCGAGCACGGCGGCGACCAGCAGGGGCCCGCCGCCCAGCACCCCCCGCGTGACCGCGCTCCACGGGACCGGTCCGCGCTGGGCCCGCAGGGCGTGGGCGAGCCACAGGGGTACGGCGGGCGCGGTGCGGGACACGGTGCTCCAGTCGTCTCGTCGGGGGCGGGGCGGGCTCGCGGGCGACGGTGACCGGGCTGGGGACGCGGTGTCCACCGTAGGCGGGGTTGCCGGAGGGAAGGGAACGGTCGCGTTTCCGGGGCGTGACGATGCGAGCAAAGGGTGCGTTCCTGAAGGAACGCGGTCCGTGATGCGCTTGTTCCGTGGGGTTCCCGCAGGACCGGGGTCGCTCGTCCCTCCCATGGGCCTGGTCCACCTCGAAAAGTCGCCGGACGGGAGGCCCGCGGCGGCGAAGGTCGTCAAGGCGTCGGTGGTCGACTCGGAGATCCGGCTGCGGTCGCCCGAGGCCGCGGTGCAGCGAGAAAAGGTGCGGCGGCCGCGCACGCTCGCTTCCAGGCCCGCCCGGACTCCGAGATCGCGGCCGGCTGCTGGTCGCCGTCGCAGTCCTCGTAGGCACGCCGGTGCCCCGTGACCCAGGTCGGCGGTCACGGGGCACTGCGACGCTCTTCGCTCTACGCGGTGTGCCCTGCGGCGAACCCGACGAACTCCGCCCACGCCTCCGGCGCGAGGCCGAGCATCGGGCCTGCCTTGTCCTTCGAGTCACGTACGCACAGGACACCGCTCCCGGCGGCTACCTCAACGCACTCTCCACCGTCCCCGGCGCTGTAACTGCTCTTGAACCACGTCAGGTTGTCGAAGTCTCGCCCGGTCGTTTCCCCGCTCATCCCTCTCCCAACAACTTCTCGATCAACGAGAGCGATTCAGCCGGTGTGAGCGCCTGCGCTCGGAGACTTCCGTACGCAGCCTCAAGCTCCCGGACCTTCCCGCGCTCGGTGTGGACGTGGCTGTCGCCTTGCACCTCTGTGTAGGCGATCCTCCGCTCATCCTTGGTCTCCATCAAGGTGAACGGGCCGGCCAGTCCTGCATGCTGCTTGCGGGAGAGGGGCATCGTCTGGATCTCGACGTTCCGCTGCTCCCCGGCCAGCATGAGATGTTCCATCTGGCCCCGCCAAACGGTCTCGCCGCCGAGTGGGCGGTGCAGCACCGCCTCATCGATCACGAAGGTCAGGTGCGGTGCCGGGCGTCGGGCGAAGATGTCCTTCCGCGCCATGCGGGCGGCCACGCGCTGCTCGATGATCACCTCGTCCAGCAAAGGGCGCCACATCGCGCACACGGCACGGGCGTACTCCTCGGTCTGCAACAGTCCAGGGACAGCCCTGGTGGCGTACACGTGGAGTTCGACCGCCTGTGCCTCCAACCGCGCCGCGTCCCGGAAGAACGCCGGATACTGCGCCCGAGCCACCTCCTCCTTCCCCGCCTTCAACAGCCCACCCGCGTCCAGCAGTTCATCCGCCTTGTCGATGAACCTCGGCGGCGGAATCCGCCTCCCCTGCTCAAAGCTGGCGATCGTCGACGCGGAGTACCCCGCCCTGCTCCCCAGCTCCGCGCGATCCAGCCCCGCCCGCTCCCTGCACAGCTTCAGTTGCCGTCCGAAGACGTGCAGGATGCCCGCACTGGCCTCCTGCTCCTGGCCGTCCACCTGCTGTCGCTGTTCCTCCACGCCCGGCACCTCCCGTACGTACTCACCGCCGAACACCCCGCACTGTCGTCACGCTCGCAACCAACCCGCCACGCGGAGGCCCGGTCACGCCCCACCCCGTGTACAGACCGGCGCCCGGAACCGGCCGCACCCACCCCGGGCCCGCCGCGGACGCGAGGTCCCGCCCCCACGCCCCGGCGGGACCCGGCCGGCCGGGAGGCGTGAAGAGGGCCGCGGGCCCCGGACGGAGCAGCTCGCCCGGCGGACCTCGGCGTGGTCCGGGGCCGTCGTGCGTGTGCGACCTCAGCGCCGTTCGTATCCCCGCAGGAACGCGCGCACCCCGGAGGCGATCAGCTCGTCCCGCTCCTCGTCCGGCATGGACAGGATCCCCTGGTAGGTGCGGTCACTGATCACGCCGACGGTCAACTGCAGGAAGTGGACCGCGGCACGATCCGGGTCCGGGGCGTCGAGCAGCCCGTCCTCGGCCAGCTCGCGGAAACGGGCAGCCACCTCCCCGAGGGCACGGTCGGGACCGGCGGCACGCCACGCGTCCAGGAACTCCCGCGGGACGTGGCCGACCTCGGCCCGCAGCTGCCGCACGACGGCGAAGTGGTCCTGGTACCGGTACATCGGCGACATCCAGGCGTGCGCGAAGCCGATGAGGTCGGCCTCCAGGTCCGTGACCTTGTGGAGCCGTCGGTCGACGGCGTCGATGTGGGCCCGTACGACCTCCTCCGAACCCTCCACGACCACGACGCGGAAGAGCTGCGCCTTCCCCTCCGGGAAGTGGTTGTAGATCGTGCGGGTGGAGACTCCGGCCTCCTTGGCGATGGAGTCCATGCCGGCGCGGGTGTAGCCGTCGCGCCCGAAGACGCGGCGCGCTCCCCGCACGATCGCCTGCCGCTTCTCCGCCAGCCCTTGTCTCACGCGTCCTGCCCCTTTCTGTCGACCGCCACGGTATCCGGCCGGAAAAGTACAACGACCGTTGCATTGATTGCCACGCTCGTTGTACTTTCTCGGCATGACGAACTCCTCGGCCTCCTCCCCCCGTTCGAACGCTTCCCCCACGACCGGTGCCCTCCCGGGCGATCCTCCGGCGAACGCCCCCCTGCGCGTCGTCGTTCTGACCGGCTCGACCCGCGAGGGCCGTTTCGCCCCTGTCGTCGCCGACTGGTTCCTGCGGTTCGCCGCCCAGCGCGGCGACCTCGAACTGGACCCCGTCGACCTGGCCGAGCACCCCCTGCCCGACGTCGTCTCCGCCGTGCCCCACCCGGAGGCCGCCGGGCTCACGGAGCGCCTGACGGCGGCCGACGCCTTCGTTGTGATCACCCCCGAGTACAACCACAGTTTCCCCGCGCCCCTGAAGAACGCCATCGACCTGCACTTCACGCAGTGGCAGGCCAAGCCTGTCGGCTTCGTGTCCTACGGAGGCCTGGCCGGCGGCCTGCGCGCGGTCGAGCAGCTGCGACTGGTCTTCGCCGAACTGCACGGCGTCACGATGCGGGACACGGTGAGCTTCCACAACGCGTGGGAGAACTTCGACGAGGACGGCTCACTGCTGCGGCCCGAGATCCCCGAGGGAGCGGGCAAGGCGATGCTGGACCAGCTGACCTGGTGGGGGCGGACGCTGCGAGCCGGGCGCGCCCACGCCGCGTACGGAGCGCGATGAGCACCGCCCTCCCGGCGCGGACCGGGGGGAGAGGCGGGAACGGGGGGCCGCCCCTGCCCGCCGTCCCCCGGCACGCCCTGGCCCTCGCGGGCGTCGTGGTGCTCGGCTCGTTCATGACGGTGCTCGACATGACCATCGTCAATGTCGCCCTGCGCCACCTCTCGCGCGCCTTCGACGCGCCCCTGTCCGTCGTCCAGTGGACGGTGACCGGCTACTCGCTGGCGCTGGCGACCGTCATCCCGGTCACCGCGTGGGCGGTGGGACGGTACGGCGCCAAGCGGGTCTTCCTCACCGCCGTCGCGCTCTTCACCCTCGGCTCGGGGCTCACCGGCCTCGCCTGGAACGTCGGTTCGCTGATCGCGTTCCGCGTGGTGCAGGGACTCGGCGGCGGCATGATCGTGCCCGTCGCCATGACGGTCGTCCTGCGCGCCGCCCCGCCGGAACGCAAGGGCACGATGATGGGCGTCCTCGGCATCCCCGTCCTCGTCGGCCCGATGGCGGGTCCGGTCCTCGGCGGCGTCCTCACCGACGCGCTGTCCTGGCGCTGGATCTTCTTCGTCAACGTCCCGGTCGGCGCCCTCGCCCTGCTGCTCGGAGCCCGGGTCATGCGCGACGACGGCGAGCGGACCGGCCGCCCGCTGGACCTGGCCGGACTGCTGACGCTCCCCCCGGGCCTGGCCCTCCTGCTGTACGGGCTGACCCTGGGCGGCGAGCGCGGCGGTTTCGGCACCCCCGGGGCCGTCGTCCCGGTCGTCGCCGGTGCGGTGCTGGTGACCGCCTTCGCGGTGCGGGCGCTGCGGGCGGCCCACCCCCTGCTCGACCTGCGGCTGCTGCGGAGGGCGTCGGTCGGCCGTGCGGTGGCGACCATGGTGCCGTTCTCGGCCGCGTACTTCGGTTCGATGATCCTCGTACCGCTGTACTGGCAGCAGGAACGCGGTCTGTCCGCCACGCAGGCCGGACTGCTGATGGTGCCCCAGTTCCTGTGCAGCGGCACGGTGATGCAGATCTCCAGCCGGATCTCGGACCGTGTGGCGCCGCGCGCGATCATCGTACCGGGCGTCCTGGTCGCCGTCACGGGCTTCCTTGCCTTCGCCGTCCAGGCCGGATCCGACGTCCCGTACTGGCGCCTGGTCGCCTCCCTCGCCGTCATGGGCACCGGGGTCGGCATGACGAACATGCCCGTCATGGCCTCCGCCACGCGCGGTCTCGCGGACACCGAGGTCGCCGCCGGCAGCACGGCACTGAACATCGTCTCCCAGGTGGCCGCGTCCATCGGCACGGCACTGACGGCTTCGCTGCTGACGGCGACGGACGGATTCCGTACGACGCTGCTGTGCGGGGCGGGCCTGATGGCGCTGGCGCTGCCGATGGCCGTGCGCCTGCCGAAGCACCGGCCGTGAACACGAACGCCGGGCCGTCGGGAAGACCGAGTCGTTCCTGGTTCCGGTGCTGGACCACTGCCGACGGGAGAAGGCGCGGGGTCAAGGCCGTGCTGTTGCATCCGGTGAACGCGCTCGCCACCGACCAGGCGGGGCGGAACGGCGAGTACCTCGCGGAGCCGGGCCTCGCCCAGGTCACGGCGAGGCTGTACATCGGCGACCGGCCGGACACCGACTTCCGGCGGGTGCTGACCCGGCGCGAGGAGATGCGCGTCTCGCCGCCGGACGTGCTGATCACCGGCTACAAGGTGCTCGCCCTGCTGCTCCGGCGCGGCGGGGACCGGCCGTTGTGGCAGGACGCGGGGCTCGCGTACGGGGTGCTGGACGAGTTCCACACCTACGACGGCGCGCAGGGCACGGCCCGGCGCAGCAGTGCTTCGGCGTCCGCGACCGTCCGGACGAGAGCGTCCGGGCTCCGCGTCAGGCCTTCCGCCAGCGCGTCCACGTCGGTCAGCCCCGCCCGCCCGACCAGCCCCTTCTCATTCGTCACCCACTCCCCGCGCGCCGCCATCACCGCGTGCGCGGTCTGGGTCGCGGCGACGGCGATGGCTCCCGCGACCTGGGTGACGGCGCCCTTGGGGGCGTGGCCGGCCTTGGCGTAGGCGAGGGTGGCGGCGGCCGTGCCGTACCAGCGGGGCGGGGCGGTCTTGCGCAGGGCCGGTGGGTAGGCAGCGGGGCGGGACAGTTCGCCGCGCAGGGTGCGGTTGATCGCCAGTTCGGCGACCAGGAGGTACGTCGGGATGCCCGCGAGGTGGAACATCAGCGGCTCGACGCGGAAGCGGCCCTGCTCCGCCTCGGCCAGTTCGTGTTCGACGACGTCGAGGTCGCGGTAGTGGACGTCGACCCGGCGGCCGTCGATGGTCAGCCAGGCGCCGCCGTTGAACACACCGCCGCCCCAGCCTCCGATGTCGGACATCTCGCCCTCCCAGCCGACGGCGCGCAGGTCGTCGGGGTCGAAGGCGTCCCGGTAGTACACGGCCAGGTCCCAGTCGCTGTCGGGCCGTTCGGTGCCCTGGGCGCGTGAGCCGCCGAGGGTGACGGCGCGGACGCCGGGGAGGGCGGCGAGCCGGTCGGCGGTCATCTCGAGGAAGGCCTGGTCCGGGAGGGAGGGCAGGGGCACGGGCACGGGCACTGCTGGGTCTCCTGACAGTCAGGGGTGCGCGGGTGGCCGGTGGGGACGGTACCGGTGCGGCTCGGCTCGGGCGAAGGGAAATTCGGGTGCGGCAGCGGGTTCGGCGCCTGCATGATCGGGAGTTCGCCCGCCGTGCCTCGATTCGGAGATCCCTCGTGATCCAGCGCGTCACCGTCCCCGGTCTCTTTCCGCCTCCCCTCTACTCACATGCCTCCGTCGTCGAGGCGGGCACCAAGCTGGCGTTTCTCGCCGGGTCGGTTCCGCTCGACGCCGACGGGAAGCTCGTCGGGGAGGGGGATCCGGTGCGGCAGGCCGAGCAGGTGCTGGCCAACCTCGAGGAGCAGTTGCGTGCGGTGGGAAGCGACCTGTCACAGGTCGTGTCGACGGACGTGTACGTCGTGAGCGGTGAGCCCGCCGCGCTCTCCGCCGTGTGGGACGTCGTCGAAGCGTCCGGGCTGAGTACCGGGCCGCACTCGTCGACCCTGCTCGGTGTGGCCTGCCTCGGTTACCCCGGGCAGCTCGTCGAGATCACCGCGACGGCCGTCGTGCCGGACGCGGCGGCGGAGTCGTGATCATCGAAGACCGGGCGGTGGACCTGCGCCGGGCCCTGCCCGCCGACTCCGCCCCCGCGGCCGGCGTCTGGCTGCGGTCGTTCGCCGCGGCCCTGCCGGGCGTGGTCCGGCCCCGGTCCGACGACGAGGTGCACGGCTACTTCCGTCATGTCCTCGTGCCGCTGCGCGAGACATGGGTGGCGGAGACGGAGGGCGGGGGCCTCGTCGGTGTGATGGTGCTGGAGGACGAGGAGCTGGCGCAGCTGTACCTCGCCCCCGAGTGGCGCGGGCGCGGACTGGGCGACCGGTTCGTCGCCCTGGCCAAGGAGCACCGCCCCGAGGGCCTTTTCCTGTGGACCTTCCAGGTCAACGGGCCCGCGCACCGCTTCTACGAGCGGCACGGTTTCGAGGCCGTCGAGTGGACCGACGGGAGCCGGAACGAGGAGCGGGAGCCGGACGTGCGGTTCGTGTGGCGGCCGTAGGGCAAGTACAGGTGCGGGCGGGCGTGCGGCAGGTGTGGGGCGGCTGACCGTGGGAGACCGCCGCCGCGCTTACTCGTCAAGCGTCGGCGCGCGCGTACGTGTCCGTCGCCGCCACCAGTACGTCGTCCCCGACGGCCCCGGCGTCGTGGCCGGCCTCGTCGACGACCGTCAGCTCGGCGTCCGGCCAGGCGAGCTGGAGCCGCCAGACGATGCCGAGCAGATTGCCGAGGTCGAGGCTGCCCTGGACCAGGGTGCCGGGGATGCCCTTCAGCAGATGCGCGTCGCGGAGGACCACGCCCTCGTCGTTGCCCTCTCCGAGGAAGTGGTCGTTGCCCCAGTAGTGGGTGACGGTGCGGGCGAAGCCCCTGCGGAACACCGGGTCCTGGAAGCGCGCGACCGAGCCCGGCGGCGCGGGGATGATCGCCGTCTCCCAGTCGGTCCAGGCCCGTGCGGCCCGTTCCCGGACCTCCGGATCGGGGGACTCCAGCAGCCTGTTGCAGGCGGCGGCGAGGTTGTCGTCACGTTCGTCGGCGGGAAGTTCGCCGACGAAGCGTTCGAAGGCCTCCGGGAAGATCTTCCCCAGCCCACGGGTCAAAAGGGCCACCTCGGGGTTGGAGCCGGTGGCCACCCCGGTCAGCACCAGCTCGGTCACCACCCCGGGGTGCGTCTGCGCGTACCGCAGTCCCAGCGCCGATCCCCAGGAGATGCCCCATACCAGCCACCGCTCGATGCCCAGGTGGGCGCGCAGCCGCTCCAGGTCGGCCATGAGATGGGCGGTCGTGTTCACGCTCATGTCGGTGGCGTGGTCGGCCGCGCTCGGTGTCGACCGTCCGGCGCCTCGCTGGTCGAGGAGCACGACGCGGTACGCGGCGGGATCGAAGAAGCGGCGGAGACCGGGGCTCGCGCGACTGCCCGGGCCGCCGTGCAGCACCACCGCGGGCTTGCCGTGCGGGTTCCCGCAGGTCTCCCAGTACACATGGTTGCCGTTGCCGACGTCGAGCATGCCGCGGTCGTACGGTTCGATGTGCGGATAGAGGCCCATCGGGGCACCGTAGTGCTCATGTCGCGAGGGCTCCTCTCATTTCCGGGTGGGTGCTCCCGCCGCTTCGGCCGCCGTGCGCAGCACCTCACGCAGCATGGCGGGGGTGAGCTTGCCGGTGAAGGTGTTGCGCTGGCTGACGTGGTAGCAGCCGAAGAGGTGCAGGTCATCATCCCCGTCCGGGGCGGGGAGCGTGACACGGGTGCCGTGGGCGAAGGCCGGGCGGGGGCGGGGCACGGTCCAGCCCGCCTCGGCGAACGCGGGCAGGGCGGCCTGCCATCCGAAGGCGCCGAGGACGAGCGCGGCCCGCACCGTCGGCCGCAGGAGCCGCAGCTCCTGGAGCAGCCAGGGCCGGCAGGTGTTCCGTTCGGCGGGGGTCGGTTTGTTGGCGGGCGGGGCGCAGTGCACGGGTGAGGTGACGCGTACGCCGTACAGTTCCAAGCCGTCCCCGGTGTGCGTGGAGGTGGGCTGCGAGGCGAGCCCGACGTCGTACAGCGCCTCGTACAGCACATCTCCGGAACGGTCTCCGGTGAACATCCGCCCGGTGCGGTTGCCGCCGTGCGCGGCGGGCGCCAGCCCGACGATCAGCAGCCGGGCGTCCGGCGGCCCGAATCCCGGCACCGGCCGTCCCCAGTACGTCCAGTCGGCGAACGCGGCGCGCTTGGTACGGGCGACCTCCTCCCGCCAGTCCACCAGTCGCGGGCAGGCACGGCAGCCGGCGACGCGCCGGTCGAGAGCGGAGAGGCTCGGCACGTCATGTACGCCGGAGGGGTCAGGGGGATCGGGGAGGCCGCTGGGGTCCATGGCTCCACGGTAGGACGGGCCGCCCGGCCGGCCCATGACTCATGGCACCAGGGAGCGCCCGCGGGTGTCAGCACCGGGCGACGTTGACGGCTCCCCGGCCCGCTCGGCCGGCTCACTGGCGGCGGGCCAAAATCCTTTCTCACCGGGCCGCCCCGGAGGGCTAAAGTCGGGACCATGGCTTCTGAGGGTGCGGAGTACGGCAGGACGCGTAGCGGCGGGGACACCGCGAAGAAGGCGGCCCCCGCAGGGGAAACCGCTTCCGCGCCGCCATCCGCGCGCGCTGCCGAGGCCTCCCCCGACTCGGGCGGGACAGCCGCCCCGGCCCCGGAGACCGCCGCCGCTGTGGCGGCCGCCGAGGCCGCCGGACCGAAGAGCGGCGAGACCGTCCGGACCGACAGCTGGATCTGGGCCGTACGTCTGGTCAAGACCCGTTCCCTCGGCGGTGCCGCCTGCCGGGGCGGTCATGTGCGCGTGAACGGCGAGCGGGTGAAGCCCGCGCACTCGCTGCGCGTCGGCGACGAGGTGCGCCTGCGGCACGAGGGCCGGGAACGGGTCGTCGTCGTCAAGCGCCTGATCCGCAAGCGGGTGGGCGCCCCGGTCGCGGTCCAGTGCTACATCGACAACTCCCCGCCGCCCCCGCCCCGCGACGCCGTCGCCCCGGCCGGCATCCGGGACCGCGGCACGGGCCGCCCGACCAAGCGCGACCGCCGCGAACTGGAACGCCTCCGCGGCTTGGGCGGCCTGAGCGGCCCTGACCTCCCCGGTGACCTCGAACGACCCGACGCACCGGCCGAGCCCGGTGGCCGCGGCCGGCAACCGGGCTCGAAGAAACGACGGCGGCCCTGAACGACCGGCGACGCACGGTACCGGGGACGGTCCCTGAGCCCAGGCCGAACCTGAGGGTGCCCCGGAGACCACCCCGGCGGGCACTCCCGCCATGCCGGGGCCCAGCCGCACCGCTCTCCCTCATCCCTCGCGGCGCAGCAGCCGCAGCAGCCGCAGCAGATCAGCGTTGTGCTCCCGTCGTGCCCAGGCGATGAGCACGAGCGGCACCATCAGAAGGAGCGGGGTCACCGCGTACTGACCGTCGAAGACGACGATCTGCACCACGCACGCCCCCACCATCAGCGCGCTCAGCCCGACCGCGGCCGCCGACTGCAGCACCGGGACCAGCAGGCCGATCGCACCTGCGAGTTCCAGCATGCCGATGGCGTACATTCCCGCGCTGCCCCAGCCCATGTCGTCGAAGGGCTCGACGGCCGACGCGTGCGCGATGAGCTTCGGCAGGGCACTCGCGAAGGCGAAGAAGAGCGCGAGCACCACCTGTACGACGCGCAGCGCGACACCGGCCCACCGCCCACCGGCGGACGCGGAGGGGGACGCGGGCGGGGTGGAAGCGGCGGATACGGCAGGGGTGGTGTGCTCGGACATGGTGTCTCCTGTGGGAAGCGGTCGGTGTCGCTGTCGTAGAGGTAGACCACCCCTCGCCCCCGAACTCATCGCCGCCCAGGCAAAATTCCGGGGTTTCCACTCAGTCCGCGGTCGCCGCCACCGCCCTCACCCACATCCCGTCCTGCGTCAGGTACCGGTCCACGCGCAGGCCCTCCTCCCCCAGTGCCTCCTCGAACTGCTCCTTCGTCAGCGGCCGTGACCGGAATGTCTGTGTCCACACCGCGTCCGGGAACACGTACTCCGCGTGCACCGCGTCGACCCCGTCGCCGACCGGCTCGGCCGACACGATCCGCGCGGTGAAGCCCGCCGGGTCCACCCGCTCGCGCGGCACGTTGGTGTGGTAGTCCTCGCCCTCCCGCTGGATCAGTACGCGCCCTCCCTTCGCCAGATGCCGCACGCAGGTGCGCAGCAGTCCCCGCCGCACCTCCGCGTCGCCCGCGTGCACCAGGAACGAGGCGAGCAGCACCACGTCGAACGTCTCGTCCAGCCGCAGCTTCTCTATGGGGCCGCATATGGTTCGCGCCCCGCGCACGCGCTCCAGCATCTCGGCGGACTCGTCCACGGCCGTGACCGTGAATCCGCGCTCCAGCAGTGCGTGGGTCATCCTGCCCACGCCGCTGCCCAGTTCCAGGATCCTCGCGCCCGCCGGCACGGCGTCGGCGATGATGTCCGGCTCGTCCCCGAGGGGCAGCCGCGAGTACAGCTCCACCGCGCAGCCGTCCGGGGTGATCGCCCCGGGGCCCGTCCCCTCGTACCCTTCACGCATTTTCAGCTTCATGCCCGTCCAACGGACCGGATCCGCAAGCCCGTTCCCACTGCCCCCCGGTTCACTCGACCGAGTGACGGCCGGCCTTCGGGGGACGCGCGGGCCGTCCCCGGCAGCCCGGAGTACCGTGAGGAGGGGAGTGGTGGTGATGCGATGCGTACGGGCAGTGAGCCGAGGACCGCGCGCAGTGCGCTGCGCATGCGGTTCTGGCTGAGCGTGTGGGGCGAGGTCTGGACGGTCTTCGGGACGGTGGCGTTCGCGCTCACCGGGTATCCGGGCTGGGCGCTCGTCTGCGCGCTGCTGTGGCTGGTCGTCACCATCGACCTGATCGTGATCGTCCGGCACCTCCGTCAGGGGGCTCACTACCAGCCGGGCCGCGACGTGCCCCCGTACGAACCGCCGAGGGACACGCTGTGACCGGCGGACCAGGACCTGTGACCCGGCAGACGCCGTGACCGGGACCGGGATCGTGATCGGGGAGCGGCGCGGACCCGCTCGGATGCCGTCCCTGCTGCCCGCCCGGCTGCCGTCCCGGCCGCCCGCTCAGCTGTCGTCGAAGCGCGCGGCCTTCAGGTACTCCGGGTTCGGGTCCAGGGCGGCGGCCAGTCGGAAGTGGCGCCTGGCGGGGTCGGGCCGGCTCTGCCGCTGGTAGGTGCGGGCGAGCGCGAAGTGCGCGAAGGCGTTGTCCGGTTCGCGCTCCAGGACGATGGAGAACTCGAGCTCCGCGGGGCGCAGCTGGGCCGCCGCGAAGAACGCACGCGCGCGCAGCAACCGCGCGGCCGTGTTCTCCGGATACGCGTCGATGACCCCGTCGAGCAGCTTCACCGCACCCCGCGGGTCCCGCGAGGCGAGCAGTTGCTCAGCGGCACGGAAGTCGATGACATGCGTCTCCGGCGTACGTCCGGTCGAACCACTGCTCTCGGGCACAGCTGCATCCTTCCCTTGCCGAACCGGTTCAACGCCCCGGGTGAGGGCCCCTATTCCTGCGCGGGCCGCCGGTCCGCCCCCGCCCGGCGCACGAGCTCGGCCCATACGTCCTTCACTCGCCGTGCCAGCTCGTCCAGGGGCACATCGTTGTCGATGACGATGTCCGCGATCTCCCGGCGCTGCTCGCGCGTCGCCTGGGCGGCCATCCGCGCGCGGGCGTCCTCCTCGCTCATGCCGCGCCGGCCGACGAGTCGCTCGAGCCGGGTCTCGGCGCTCGCGTCGACCACGATCACGAGGTCGTAGAGGGACGCGAGGCCGTTCTCCGTGAGGAGGGGTACGTCGTGGACGACGACGGCGTCCTCGGCGGCGGCTTCCTCCAGCTCTCGGGAGCGGGCGCCCACCAGGGGGTGGACGATCGAGTTGAGGAGGGCGAGCTTCCCCGCGTCGGCGAAGACGACCGCGCCGAGCCTCGGCCGGTCCAGGATGCCGTCCTCGGTGAGGATCTCCTCACCGAAGGCCGCCACAACCGCCGTGAGACCGGGTGTCCCCGGTGCGACGACCTCGCGCGCGATGCGATCCGCGTCGATCAGTACGGCGCCGCACTCGACGAGCAGCCGGGACACCTCGCTCTTGCCGGCACCGATCCCACCAGTCAGTCCCACCGTCAGCATGTCCGAAAGCTTAGGGCCTGGCGCCGGCAGCACGCCGGGCGGACCGGTACGTGGCGCCGGACCGACGGGGCCGGCGCCCCAGCCGCCTCAGATGTCGCCTTCGCGCTCCGCCAGGAACCGCTCGAACTCGAGCCCGATCTCGTCCGCCGACGGGATCTCCACCGGCTCGGCGAGCATGTTGCCCCGGGTTTCGGCACCCGCGGCGGCGTCGTACTGGTGCTCGAGGCCCTGGATGAGGGCCGTGAGTTCCTCGTCGCCCTCCTGCACCTGGCGGTCGATCTCGGTCTGGGTGCGGTGGGCGTCGGTCCGCAGGGAGTGCGCCACACCGGGCAGGACCAGGCCGGTGGCGGCCGTGATGGTCTCCAGGACGGTCAGCGCCGCGTCCGGGTACGTGGAGCGGGCGATGTAGTGCGGCACGTGCGCGGCGACTCCGAGCACGTCGTGTCCGGCCTGCATGAGCCGGTACTCGATGAGGGCCTCGACGCTGCCGGGCACCTGCGCCTCCTCGAAGGGGCTGCTGTGGGCCGGGACGAGGTCGGTGCGGTTTCCATGCGGGGTGATGCCCACGGGGCGGGTGTGCGGGACGCCCATGGGGATGCCGTGGAAGTTCACCGCCAGGCGGACGCCGAGCCGCTCCACGATCTGCCGCACCGCGGCGGCGAACCTCTCCCACTCCACATCCGGCTCCGGCCCGGACAGCAGGAGGAACGGCGCTCCGGTGGCGTCCTGGACCAGCCGCACCTCGAGCGTGGGCACCTCGTAGTCGGTCCAGCGGTCGCGGGTGAAGGTCAGCAGAGGGCGACGGGCCCGGTAGTCGACGAGCCGGTCGTGGTCGAACCGGGCGACGACCTGGTGGGGCAGCGAGTCGAGCAGCCGCTCGGCGATCTGGTCTCCGGTCTCGCCCGCGTCGATGTATCCGTCGAAGTGGTAGAGCATGACAAGACCGGCCGATTCCTGGGCGAGCGCCATGTCGACGACAGCCAGCCCCTTCGGCTCCCATGCGTACAAACCCTGCGGATCAAGCACAGTGACCGCCCCTCCTCGTGTTTCCTAGTGGACAACGTGACGCGCGGCACCGGCATTCCCGGAGTTCACCTTCGAACGCCCTTGTTCTCACGGGACTTCACGTGGAGCACCGCCCTCCGACGCCGGCCCGGGCACCGTCACCGGCCGGCTGAACAGCCGGAACCGGGTCGGGACGTGCCGAGGGCCCGCACCCCGGTGGGGTGCGGGCCCTCGGCCCAAGAGCTCGCGCTCAGTGGTTACCGCTCAGCATGCTGCGGTTCAGCTCTGGCCGCCGGCCAGCTTCTCGCGCAGCGCGGCCAGCGCCTCGTCCGAGGCCAGGGCGCCGGAGTTGTCGGCGCCCTCGGAGGAGTACGAACCGCCGCCACCACCGGACGCGGCCGGAGCCGCACCCGCGGTGTCGACACCCTCGGCAGCAGCCTTCTCGTCCGCCTCGCGGGACTTGATGACCTGCGCCTGGTGCTGCTCGAAGCGGGTCTGCGCCTCGGCGTACTGGGTCTCCCACACCTCGCGCTGGGTCTCGTAGCCCTCGAGCCAGTCGTTGGTCTCGGGGTCGAAGCCCTCGGGGTAGATGTAGTTGCCCTGGTCGTCGTAGGACGCGGCCATGCCGTACAGGGTCGGGTCGAACTCGACCGCCGACGGGTCGGCACCGAAGGCCTCGTTGGCCTGCTTCAGCGAGAGGCTGATGCGGCGGCGCTCGAGGTCGATGTCGATGACCTTGACGAAGATCTCGTCGTTGACCTGGACGACCTGCTCCGGGATCTCCACGTGGCGCTCGGCCAGCTCGGAGATGTGGACCAGACCCTCGATGCCCTCGTCCACGCGGACGAACGCACCGAACGGAACCAGCTTCGTGACCTTGCCGGGCACGACCTGGCCGATCTGGTGGGTGCGGGCGAACTGCTGCCACGGGTCTTCCTGGGTCGCCTTCAGCGACAGGGAGACACGCTCGCGGTCCATGTCGACGTCGAGGACCTCGACGGTGACTTCCTGACCGACCTCGACGACCTCGGAGGGGTGGTCGATGTGCTTCCAGGACAGCTCGGACACGTGCACCAGGCCGTCGACGCCACCCAGGTCCACGAAGGCACCGAAGTTGACGATCGAGGAGACGACGCCGGAACGCACCTGACCCTTCTGGAGGGTGGTGAGGAACGTCTGGCGGACCTCGGACTGGGTCTGCTCCAGCCAGGCACGGCGGGACAGGACCACGTTGTTGCGGTTCTTGTCCAGCTCGATGATCTTCGCCTCGAGCTCCTTGCCCACGTAGGGCTGAAGGTCGCGGACGCGGCGCATCTCGACCAGGGAGGCCGGGAGGAAGCCGCGGAGGCCGATGTCGAGGATGAGACCACCCTTGACGACCTCGATGACGGTACCGGTGACGATGCCGTCCTCTTCCTTGATCTTCTCGATGGTGCCCCAGGCGCGCTCGTACTGGGCGCGCTTCTTCGAGAGGATCAGGCGGCCTTCCTTGTCCTCCTTCTGGAGAACAAGGGCTTCGATCTCGTCACCGACGGCGACGACCTCGTTGGGGTCGACGTCGTGCTTGATCGAGAGCTCGCGGCTCGGGATGACACCTTCGGTCTTGTAACCGATGTCGAGCAGGACCTCGTCCCGGTCGACCTTCACGATGACGCCGTCGACGATGTCGCCGTCGTTGAAGTACTTGATCGTCTCGTCGATCGCGGCGAGGAAGGCTTCCTCGTTACCGATGTCGTTGACCGCAACCTGCGGGGTGGTGGCGGTGGTCTCGGTGCTGCTCGTCATGTGGGAAAGGGCTCCGGTACGGACAGTGAGTCGTAGATACTGCTACGCCGGAGCCCGTTTCGCTCTGCAGAAGCCGGACAGCCTAGGAAGCGCCGTTCCAGACACCGGGTGCCCGGTGGCGCCTCGACAACCGAGGGGACATACAACAGATGCGAGCGCAGCCTGCTACGTCTGAGGTGCGCAGGCTCGCAGCGCAACTTGTAGCATACGGGTGCAGCCGGGCAGGGTCAATGCGCGAAGCCCCCCACCCGGGGTGGATCGCCGCATAACCGGCACAATTCCCCCGTTCGGGGGTAGAGCCGCACGTCAGATGCCACCGTGAGGCCACGCGGAAACCCGCCATTGCAGGACACCGCGCCCCTGTGGCGACAGCCGGGGCGACTGGACGGAAGAGTACGACGATGGAGCCGATCATCCAAGAGCCCGAAGGTCCCGAACCCGAGGCGACCCGACGGGACGCCGGCATCACCGAGAGCGCCCGCGCCAACCGGGGCTGGTGGGACCGCAACGCGGACGAGTACCAGGTCGAGCACGGCACGTTCCTCGGCGACGACCGCTTCGTGTGGTGCCCCGAGGGCCTGGACGAGGTGGAGGCCGAGCTGCTCGGCCCGCCGGAGGAGCTGAAGGACCGCGCCGTCCTGGAGCTCGGCGCCGGCGCGGCCCAGTGCTCGCGCTGGCTGGCCGCGCAGGGCGCGCGCCCGGTGGCCCTGGACATCTCGCACCGGCAGCTGCAGCACGCGCTGCGCATCGGGGGCGCGTTCCCGCTGGTGTGCGCGGACGCGGGCGTGCTGCCGTTCGCGAACGGTTCCTTCGACCTGGCCTGCTCGGCGTACGGGGCGCTGCCCTTCGTCGCCGACCCGCGGCTCGTGCTGCGCGAGGTGCACCGGGTGCTGCGGCCCGGCGGCCGGTTCGTCTTCTCCGTTACGCATCCCATCCGTTGGGCGTTCCCGGACGAGCCCGGTCCGGAAGGGCTGAGCGTCTCCGGGTCGTACTTCGACCGCACGCCCTATGTGGAGGAGGACGAGCAGGGCCGCGCGGTGTACGTCGAGCACCACAGGACGCTGGGCGACCGGGTCCGCGACGTCGCCGCCTCGGGCTTCCGGCTGGTGGACCTGGTGGAGCCTCAGTGGCCGGAGTGGAACAGCTCCGAGTGGGGCGGCTGGTCCCCGCTGCGCGGCCGTCTGATCCCGGGAACGGCGATCTTCGTGTGCGTACGGGACTGAGTGCGTGATCCGTCACGACGCCCTGGACGCCCTCCCCGTACGCGAGGCGCTTCCCCCGCTGGCCGACGCCCTTCAGGAGCGTGGCACCGCCGTCCTCGTCGCGCCGCCCGGCACCGGAAAGACGACCCTGGTGCCGCTGGTGCTGGCGGGGCTGACCGGCGACGGCCCCGCGCGGCGGGTCGTGGTCGCCGAGCCGCGGCGGATCGCGGCGCGCGCGGCGGCCCGGCGGATGGCCTGGCTGCTGGGCGAGAAGCCCGGCGAGTCGGTCGGCTTCACGGTGCGCGGGGAGCGGGTGACCGGCCGGCACACGCGCGTGGAGGTCGTCACGACCGGCGTGCTCCTTCAGCGGCTGCAACGCGACCAGGAGCTGACCGGTGTGGACGTCGTGGTGCTCGACGAGTGCCACGAGCGGCATCTGGACGCGGACACGGCTGCGGCGTTCCTGTGGGACGTGCGCGAGACGTTGCGGCCGGAGCTGCGTCTGGTGGCCGCGTCGGCGACGACCGACGCGGCGGGCTGGGCACGGCTGCTGGGCGACGCGCCCGTCGTCGAGGCGCGCGGCACGGCGCACCCGGTGGAGGTGGTGTGGACGCCGCCCCCGCGTCCGGTGCGGCCGCCGCACGGTATGCGGGTCGACCCGGCGCTGCTGACGCATGTGGCGTCGGTGGTGCGGCGGGCGCTGGCCGAGCGGGACGGGGACGTCCTGGTGTTCCTGCCGGGCGTGGGCGAGATCGCCCGGGTCGCCGCGCAGCTGGGGACGCTCCCGGACGTCGAGGTGCTCCAGGTGCACGGGCGGGCGCCGGCCGCGGTGCAGGACGCGGTGCTGGCGCCCGGCCGGCGGCGCCGCGTGGTGCTGGCGACCTCGGTGGCGGAGTCGTCGCTGACGGTGCCGGGGGTGCGGGTGGTCGTGGACGCGGGCCTCGCGCGTGAGCCCCGCGTCGACCACGCGCGCGGGCTGAGCGCTCTGACGACGGTACGGGCCTCGCAGGCGGCGGGCCGGCAGCGGGCGGGTCGGGCCGGGCGTGAGGCGCCGGGTGCGGTGTACCGGTGCTGGGCGGAGGCGGAGGACGCCCGGCTGCCGCGGTTCCCCTCCCCCGAGATCAAGGTGGCCGACCTGACGGCGTTCGCGCTCCAGGCGGCCTGCTGGGGCGATCCGGACGCCTCCGGGCTCGCCCTGCTCGATCCGCCCCCGGCCGGGGCGATGGCGGCGGCCAGGGCCGTCCTGACCGCGATCGGGGCCGTCGGCGCCGACGGGCGGGCCACGGAGCGGGGCACACGGCTCGCCCGGCTGGGCCTGCATCCCCGGCTCGGGCGTGCCCTGCTGGACGCGGCGGCGGCCGTGGGCCCCGCGCTCGCCGCCGAGGTGGTCGCGCTGATCGGCGAGGAGGCGCCGCGGAGCTACGGGGACGATCTCGCCGGCGCGTTGCGCACCGCGCGGCGCGGGGACGACGCCTACGCACAGCGGTGGCGCACCGAGGTGCGCCGGCTGCGCGCGCTCGCCCAGGACGTCTCCGCACGGGGCTCCTCGCGGGGCTCCTCACAGACGGGCGGCGGCCTGCCGCGCGTGGACGAGGTGGACGCGCGGGTGGGGCTGGTGGCCGCGCTCGCGTTCCCCGAGCGGATCGCCCGCGCGGACGGCGGTTCGTATCTGATGGTGTCCGGGACGCGGGCCGAGGCCGGGGCGGGCACCGGGCTGCGCGGCGCGCCCTGGATCGCGGTCGCCGCGGCCGACCGGCCCGTGGGACGGGGGCACGCGCGTGTGCAGCTCGGCGCGGTCGTCGACGAGGGCACCGCGCGGTGGGCGGCCGGCGCCCTGCTGGAGACACGCGAGGAGGTCCACTGGGCCGACGGGGAAGTCATCGCCCGGCGGGTCGAGCGGCTGGGGGCCGTCGAACTGGCCGTACGGCCCCGTACCGACGCGGAGCCCGCGCTCGTACGGGCCGCGCTGCTGGACGGGCTGCGGCGGGAGGGGTTCGGGCTGCTGCGGTGGCCGGCCGGGGCGGCCGTGCTGCGGCAGCGACTCGCGTTCGTGCACCGACAGGCCGGCGAACCCTGGCCCGACGTGTCCGACGACGCGCTGCACGCGCGCGTGCAGGAGTGGCTGGAGCCTGAGCTGAGCCGCGCCCGGCGCCGGGCCGACCTGGCCCGGATCGACGCCGGGCAGGCCCTGGGCCGGTTGCTGCCGTGGGCGTCCGGGGAGGCTGCCCGCCTGGACGAACTCGCCCCCGAGCGGATCACCGTGCCCAGCGGGTCCGCGATCCGGATCGACTACTCCGACCCCGGACAGCCGGTGCTCGCGGTGAAACTCCAGGAGATGTTCGGGCTCCAGGAGTCGCCACGGGTGGCCGGGGTGCCCCTGCTGGTGCATCTGCTGTCCCCGGCCGGCCGGCCCGCCGCCGTCACCGCCGACCTCGCCTCCTTCTGGAAGGACGGCTACAAGGGCGTACGGGCCGAGCTGCGCGGCCGGTATCCCAAGCATCCGTGGCCCGAGGACCCCGCTGCGGCCGAGCCGACCCGGCACACCAACGCGCGGCTCGGGCGGTGACCTGCTCCCGCTCCGCCGCCGGGACGGGGCCGGACCTCGCGGAGCGGCGGCCACGGGCCTCCAGGTGCAGCGCCAGGCCCAGCAGGACGACGGCGTACACGGGCGGCGAGCCCCGCGACGGCGGCGACGAGGGCGCGCATACGGACCTCCGGCGGACGGCACAGCGGCGCGGGACGGTGGCGGGTTCGGTTCCGTGACCCCACTCGAACCGATGAGGCGTCGGATCGTGGGGGAGTCGGTGCCGTAGGAACGGGCGGGCGAGATGAGAACACGTCGCGCACACGGGAGGGCGCCCCCTCCGTCAGCGATGGAGGGGGCGCCCTGTTGTCCGCGCGGGGTGCGGGCGCGCGTGCGGCTACGCGCCGGCGGTGGGGCCGGGGGACGCGGTCCCGGCCTCGGCCTCGGCCTCGGCCACGGTGAGTTCGACCGTGAGAGTGGCGCCGCCCGCGGTGGTGATGCGGAGCAGGAAGGTGCCGGTGGTGTCGTCCGCGTACAGCCGGGGCAGCTTCAGCCGGCCGTCCGCGTCCGTCCGGAGGTCGCTCAGAGTGCGTACGGCCTTGTCGTCGGCGTCCTTGAAGTAGGGGCCCTTGTCGTTGACGGTGGGATCGTCGGCCGATGTGATCAGCGTGGCGGTGGCGGCGACCTTGCCGGCGGCGGAGCCGTCGTGAGTGGCCCGCACCTCGACGCGATGGGCGAACTCGCCGCCCGGCGTGCAGGTCAGCGCCTCGTCGTCGGTACGGACGACGGTGTCGGCGACGCGCTCGGTGACGGTGGCCCGGTAGTCGAGGCCCGGCACCACGCGGCCGACGACGGTGGCGCGGACGGTGACGTCGCCGGTCTTCTCACCTGCCTGGAGTGCGGGCGCGACGGCGACGCCGGAGCTGTTGGTGAGGACGGTGGCCACGCTCTCGCCGCCGGTGAAGGTGGTGTCGGTGTCGCCGACGACGGTGAAGCGGATCCGCACCTTCGCGACGCTCTTGCCCTCGTCCGTCTCCGCGCGGGTGCGGATCCGCTCGGTGAACGCCTCACCCGCCGTCGCGGTGAGCTTGCCGGTGCCGGCGTTCTCCAAGTGGTTCACCGTATCGGTGGGCGTGGAGGGCGTGGTGGGCGGCGGGGTGCTCGGCGGCGGAGTTGTCGATGGCGGCGGGGTCGTGGACGGCGGGGTGCTCGGTGTGCCGGGCGAGGACGGCGGCGTGGTGCTGCCGCTGCCCTGCTTGCCGGGCGCGGTGCCGGGCTTCGACGGCCGCGTGTCCGGGGCGGACGGGCTGGTGCCCGGCGTCGACGGGGTGGGGCTCGTGGCGCGGTCGTCGCTGCGGTTGTCGGGCACAGTGCCGGTGCCGTCCGGGATCTCGTGCGTGCCCTTGCGGTAGTACTCCAGCCACGACAGGACGGTGTTCAGGTACTCCGTCGAGTTGTTGTAGCTGAGGATCGCCCTGCCGAGGTCCGCCCGGTCGGACAGGTCCCAGCCGAAGCGGCACAGGTAGTGGCCGGCCGCCAGCGCGGCGTCGTAGATGTTGTTGGGGTCCTCGCGGCCGTCGTCGTTGCCGTCACGGCCGGCCCACGCCCAGGTGGACGGGATGAACTGCATGGGGCCGACGGCGTTGTCGTAGGCGCTGTTGCCGTCGTACTCGCCGTCGTCGGTGTCCTTGATGAGCGCGAAGCCGTTGCCGTCGAGCTGCGGGCCGATGATCGGGGAGGTCGTGGTGCCGTCGGCGTCGACGCGTCCGCCGCGGGCCTGGCCGGACTCCACCTTGCCGATGGCGGCGAGCAGTTGCCAGGGCAGGTTGCAGGCGGGCTTGGCCTCGCGCAGCGCGGCTTCGGCCTTCTTGTAGGCGTCGAGGACGGTCGCGGGTATGCCCGCCTCGGCGGCGCCCCGCGTGACCGGGTCGGAGCTCGCGGACGGCGAGGGGTTGGGGCTGTTCAGCGGCGGCAGGTCCGTGTAGTACGGCGAGTTGCCGGTCGCGCCGGGGTCGTCGGTGCTCTCCTCGGACTCCGAGGTTGCGCCCGAGGAGGTCCGGCCGTCCTGACCGCCGATCGTCACACCCGGAGCCTGGGACGCGGACAGGGCCGCCACCGCGGCCGCCGCCACGGCGGTGGTTGCCGCTCCCTTGCGCAGCCTCCTGCCGAAATGCGCCGCCATAGAGTGAACCCCTCCCCATGGACGCCAAAGCGTCCGTCAACGTCTGTCACGCTCGCCTGTTGTGACGATCAGCCGCAACCATCAGTTGTACTGATCTGTTGTAACGATGCGGCCCGCCCCGCCTGTTGCACCGGGCATGGCAACTCTCGCGACCCTACGGCACCATCCTTTGCTCGGACACCCGTTCATGCCCGGTATTCACCGGTTGGCCACAGCTTTTCCCTCACCGGTCGTGGACGGCCGCGTCGCGCATACTGGGGCCCACCGAGCACCCGGGCCGACCGATCGGGTCAACTACCCTCCCAAGGATCTGAGTTGCCTTTCACGCTGAGCCATGCGGTGGCGGTCCTGCCCGCCGTACGCACCGACGGGACCGGCCGGGGGCCGCTGGTGCCGGCCGTACTCGTGGCAGGCAGTCTCGCTCCGGACCTGACCTACTACGCGGCCGGTGTCCTGTCCGGGGCGATGGAGTTCGGGGACTTCACGCACTCCTTCCCGGGCGTTCTCACCATCGATGTGGGCATCGCCTGGGCGCTGGTGGGTCTCTGGCTCCTGGTCCGCGAACCGCTCGTCGCGCTGCTGCCTCGGTCCCGGCAGGGGCGGACGGCCGCCCTGCTGCGTTGCGGCACGCCCCGCGCGCGCGTGCGCGCCTCCTTGGTGGCGCGCTGGTACGTCTCGGCCGTGCTCGGTGCGCTGACGCACGTGGTCTGGGACGAGTTCACACACCTCGACCGGTGGGGGATGCGGGTCTTCCCCGTCCTGGGACAGGAGATCGCGGGCTCACCGCTGTACTGGTACCTGCAGTACGGCGGTTCGGCGGTGGCCGCGGTGGTGATCACCGTGTTCCTGGCGCGGGCGCTGCGCCGGGCGACGCCCCGCCCGGGGCCGGCGGGGGTCCCGGCGCTGTCCACGGCCGACCGGTGGGCGGCCGCCGCGCTGCTCGGCGGCTGCGCGCTGGCGGGGGCCGTGCAGCGGGCCTCACGCTGGTGGGACTACTGGGGTGCGACCGCGAAGCCCTGGGAGCTGATCCCCACGGTGTGTTTCGGGGCGGGCGCCGGGCTCGTCCTCGCGCTGCCGGTGTACGCCGTGGCGGTCAGGGCGTGGCGTCCGGCCCCGGCCACCGCGGGCCCCGGGGAGGCGGATACGCGGCGGCCGAGCCGTACGGCCGCACGCTGAGGGTCTCGCCGGCCGCCACGAACACGGTGACGGTACGGACCGGGTGGGGCCGGGGCAGCAGGGTGAGGGCGAGCGTCAGACAGCCGCGGGCCAGCTCGGCCCACAGCCGCCACGCAGGCGGCTCGCCGACGCCGGGGCCCGGGAGTCCGGGCCCTTCGCAAAGACCGGGGTGCCAGGGACCGTCGGCGATGCGGCGGCCGAGGTCCGCGGCGGCACGGCGCAGCGCGCCGGCGAGGGGGACGGGGGTACGGGCGGTACTCGCGCCGGCCGCGAAGACCGGAACCGGCGACAGCGCCTCGGGGGTGGGTCCGTCGGCGGCAGCCCTCGGGGATGTCGCTCTGCGGTGAAGCATGCGTATACCCATGCCCCGCATCCTGGCGCCGCGTCCACCCGGCGGCTTGCCCGCGCGGTCCACGCGAGTGAAGCGCCCTCCGGGGGCGGGCGCTTGCAAGGCGGACGGGCAGGGGCGGAAGGCGGATGGGCAGGCGCCTTCCGCCCCTGCCCGTCCGTCGCCCGTCGGTCTCGGCCGTGCCCGGCGCCGTCAGTGTGCCGCCGACTCCCAGTCCGGGCCCGCGCCGACCGAGACGCCCAGGGGGACGCGGAGCCGGACCGCGTCGGCCATCTCCCGGCGGATCAGTTCCTCCGCCGCCGGACGCTCGCCGGGGGCGATCTCCAGGACGATTTCGTCGTGGACCTGGAGGAGCATGCGGGACGTGAGGTCCGCCTCGCGCAGCGCGCGGTCCACATTCAGCATGGCGATCTTGACGATGTCCGCCGCCGTGCCCTGGATCGGCGCGTTCAGCGCCATGCGCTCGGCCGCCTCGCGGCGCTGACGGTTGTCGCTGTTGAGGTCGGGCAGGTAGCGCCGGCGGCCGAAGAGGGTCGCCGTGTACCCCGTCGCCCGGGCTTCGTCGACCACTCGGCGCAGATAGTCCCGTACCCCGCCGAACCGCTCGAAGTACGCGTCCATCAGGGCGCGGGCCTCGGCCGCCTCGATGTTCAGCTGCTGCGAGAGCCCGAAGGCGGACAGGCCGTACGCGAGGCCGTACGACATCGCCTTGATCTTACGGCGCATCTCCGCGTCCACCGCGGACTGCTCGACCGCGAACACCTGCGCGGCGGCCGTGGTGTGCAGGTCCTCACCGGAGGTGAACGCCTCGATGAGACCGGCGTCCTCGGAGAGGTGTGCCATCACCCGCAGTTCGATCTGGCTGTAGTCGGCGGTGAGGAGGGATTCGAAGCCCTCGCCGACGACGAAGCCCCGGCGGATCGCGCGTCCCTCGTCGGTACGGACCGGGATGTTCTGCAGGTTCGGGTCGGTCGACGACAGGCGGCCGGTGGCGGCGACCGTCTGGTTGAACGTGGTGTGGATACGGCCGTCAGCGGCGATCGTCTTGATCAGGCCCTCGACGGTGACGCGCAGCTTCGCCTGCTCACGGTGGCGCAGCATGATCACCGGCAGCTCGTTGTCGGTCCGGCCGGCCAGCCAGGCCAGGGCGTCGGCATCGGTCGTGTACCCGGTCTTGGTCTTCTTCGTCTTCGGCAGGCCGAGTTCGCCGAAGAGGACCTCCTGGAGCTGCTTGGGCGAGCCCAGGTTGAACTCGTGTCCCGCCGCCGCGTGCGCCTCCTTCACGGCCTGCTGCACGGCGCCCGCGAACATCTGCTCCATGGACTCCAGATGGGCCCGGTCCGCCGCGATGCCGTGCCGCTCCATGCGGGCCAGCAGGATGGACGTCGGCAGCTCCATGTCCCGCAGCAGATCCGCGGCACCCACCTCCTGGAGGCGGCCCTCGAAGGCCTCGCCCAGGTCGAGCACCGCACGGGCCTGCACCATCAGCGTCTCGGCCTCGGCGGCGTCGTCCGCACCGAAGGCCAGCTGGCCGTCGGCCGCGGCGGCGGGCGCCAGTTCGCGGTGCAGGTACTCCAGGGACAGCGCGTCCAGGGCGAAGGAGCGGCGGCCCGGCTTGACCAGATAGGCGGCGAGGGCCGTGTCCATCCAGACGCCCTCGACGCTCCAACCATGCTCGGCGAAGACCCGCATCGCGCCCTTGGCGTTGTGGAACACCTTGGGACGGTCCGCGTCCGAGAGCCAGGCGGCGAACGCCTGCTCGTCGCTCTCGTCCAGCTCGGCCGGGTCGAACCAGGCGGCCGGTCCGGCGGTCGCGGCCAGGGCGATCTCGGCGACCGAGCCGGCCCCCAGCGCCCAGGTGTCGACGGTGGCGACGCCGAGGGTCCCGATGGCGTGCTCGGCGAGCCAGCCGGCCAGCTCGCCCGCGCCCAGGACGGTCCCGTCCAGCTCCACGCCCTCCGCGACGACCGGGGCGGCCTCGGCCTCCTGCGCTCCGGGGTCGACGGCGAAGAGCCGCTCGCGCAGTGACGGGTTCCTGATCTCCAGGGTGTCCAGGATCATCGCGACGGCCTTGCGGTCGTAGGCGGTCCGCTCCAGGTCGGTGACGCCCTTGGCCAGCTCGACCTGCCGCTCCAGCTCGGTGAGGCGGCGGTTGAGCTTGACCGACTCCAGATGGTCGCGCAGATTCTGCCCGGCCTTGCCCTTGACCTCGTCGACCCGCTCGACGAGCTGCGCGAAGGAGCCGAACTGATTGATCCACTTCGCGGCCGTCTTCTCACCGACACCGGGAATGCCGGGCAGATTGTCGGACGGGTCGCCGCGCAGCGCCGCGAAGTCGGGGTACTGCGCGGGCGTCAGCCCGTACTTCTCGAGCACCTTCTCGGGGGTGAACCGGGTCAGCTCGGAGACGCCCTTGGTCGGATACAGCACCGTGGTGCGCTCGGAGACCAACTGGAAGGAGTCCCGGTCGCCGGTGACGATCAGCACGTCGAAGCCCTCGGCCTCGGCGCGGGTGGCGAGCGTGGCGATGACGTCGTCCGCCTCGAACCCGTCGACGGCGAAGCGCGGGGCGTGCATCGCGTCGAGCAGCTCACCGATCAGCTCGACCTGGCCCTTGAACTCGTCCGGGGTCTTGGAGCGGTTCGCCTTGTACTCGGCGAACTCCGCCGAGCGCCAGGTCTTGCGGGAGACGTCGAAGGCCACCGCGAAGTGCGTGGGCGCCTCGTCGCGCAGCGTGTTCGCCAGCATCGACGCGAAGCCGTAGATCGCGTTCGTCGGCTGGCCCGTCGCGGTGGTGAAGTTCTCCACGGGCAGCGCGAAGAACGCGCGGTAGGCCAGCGAATGCCCGTCCATGAGCATCAGTCGCGGTCGGGCCTCGCCGGAGGTCTGGTCGGTCTTCTTCGCTGCTGTCTCTGCCACGTCCCCGATCCTGCCACGCGCCACCGACACTCGGCCCCGCCCCCGCGTCACCGGACCCCATGACCGCCGCCCTGCACCGGACGATTCGCGGCCCCGACCCCCATCACTCGAAATTGCTCAAAGCAGCTCAAAGCTACTTACATCCGTTCGTAATCGCTCATCTCGAATATCCCCGCCCCCACCCCCGCCCGAGGCTCGCCCGGCCCCCCTCGTTGTCACCGCCACGTGCGAGGATCGGCGGCATACGTCACACGTGTACGCGAAGAGGAGTGCGCGATGGCCAGCAAGCCGCCCAAGGGTGACCCGGTCCAGGACGCGCCGAAGGTCGCCGCGCCGAAACACTCGGCAGCGGGCCTCACGGCGATCGGCCACAGTCTGCGCATGGCCCACCAGCAGATGGGCGTGAAACGCACGGCGCTGACCCTGCTCAGTGTCAACCAGAAGAACGGTTTCGACTGTCCGGGCTGCGCCTGGCCCGAGCCCGAGCACCGGCACACGGCGGAGTTCTGCGAGAACGGCGCGAAGGCCGTGGCCGAGGAGGCCACCCTGAGACGGGTCACCCCCGAGTTCTTCGCCGAGCACCCCGTCGCCGACCTGGCCGGCCGCAGCGGCTACTGGCTGGGCCAGCAGGGCCGCCTGACCCACCCCGTGTACCTCCCGGAGGGCGGCGACCGCTACGAGCCGGTCACCTGGGAGCGCGCCTTCGACATCGTCGCCGAGGAGATCAACGCCCTCGACTCCCCCGACGAGGCCCTCTTCTACACCTCCGGACGCACCAGCAACGAGGCCGCGTTCCTCTACCAGCTGTTCGCGCGCGAGCTCGGCACCAACAACCTGCCCGACTGCTCGAACATGTGCCACGAGTCCTCCGGCTCCGCCCTGTCCGAGACGATCGGTGTCGGCAAGGGCAGCGTCCTGCTGGAGGACCTCTACAAGTCCGACCTGATCATCGTCGCAGGCCAGAACCCGGGCACCAACCACCCGCGCATGCTGTCAGCCCTGGAGAAGGCCAAGGCGAACGGCGCGCGGATCATCAGCGTCAACCCGCTGCCCGAGGCCGGCCTGGAGCGCTTCAAGAACCCGCAGACCCCCAAGGGCCTCACCACCGGCACTGCCCTCACCGACCTGTTCCTGCAGATCCGCCTCGGCGGCGACCAGGCCCTCTTCCGCATCCTCAACAAGCTGATCCTCGACACGCCCGGCGCCGTCGACGAGGTCTTCGTCCGTGAACACACCCACGGCTACGAGAACTTCGCCGAGGCCGCCCGCGCCGCCGACTGGGACGCCACCCTCACCGCGACCGGCCTCACGCGCGAGGACATCGAGGAATGCCTGCGCATGGTCCTCGCATCGAAGCGCGTCATCGTGTGCTGGGCGATGGGCCTGACCCAGCACAAGCACTCCGTGCCCATGATCCGCGAGATCGTCAACTTCCTGCTGCTGCGCGGCAACATCGGCCGCCCCGGCGCGGGCGTCTGCCCGGTGCGCGGCCACTCCAACGTGCAGGGCGACCGCACCATGGGCATCTTCGAGCGGCCCGCACCGGAGTTCCTGGAAGCCCTGGAGAAGGAGTTCGGCTTCACCCCGCCGCGCGAACACGGCTACGACGTCGTACGGGCCATCCGCGCACTGCGCGACGGACAGGCGAAGGTCTTCTTCGCCATGGGCGGCAACTTCGTCTCCGCCTCCCCCGACACCGAGGTCACCGAGGCCGCGATGCGCCGGGCCCGGCTGACCGTGCACGTGTCGACCAAGCTGAACCGCTCGCACGCCGTCACGGGCGCGCGCGCCCTCATCCTGCCGACCCTGGGGCGCACCGAACGCGATCTGCAGGGCAGCGGCGAGCAGTTCGTGACGGTCGAGGACTCCATGGGCATGGTGCACGCCTCCCGCGGCCGCCTCGAACCGGCGAGCGGGCAGCTGCTGTCCGAACCGGCCATCGTCTGCCGGCTGGCCCGCCGCGTCCTCGGCTCCGACAGCAAGGTGCCGTGGGAGGAGTTCGAGAAGGACTACGCGACGATCCGAGACCGCATCGCACGCGTGATCCCCGGCTTCGAGGACTTCAACGCGCGCGTGGCGAACCCCTCGGGCTTCGCACTCCCCCACGCCCCGCGCGACGAGCGGCGCTTCCCCACGGCCACCGGCAAGGCCAACTTCACCGCCGCCCCGGTCGAGTACCCCGAACTGCCGGAGGGGCGGCTCCTGCTGCAGACACTGCGCTCGCACGACCAGTACAACACCACGATCTACGGCCTCGACGACCGCTACCGCGGCATCAAGAACGGCCGCCGCGTGGTGCTCGTCAACCCCGAGGACGCGCGCGAACTGCGGCTCGCGGACGGCTCGTACGTCGACCTGGTCAGCGAGTGGAAGGACGGCGTGCAGCGCAAGGCCCCCGGATTCCGCGTCGTGCACTACCCGACGGCCCGCGGCTGCGCCGCCGCGTACTACCCGGAGACCAACGTCCTGGTGCCGCTGGACGCTACCGCCGACACCAGCAACACCCCGGCCAGCAAGTCCGTCGTGGTCCGTCTGGAACAATCCGCGACCGACTGAGCGTTTGCTCAGTGATGTCGGCGGCACTGCCGTGGACGCGACGCAAAGCGTCCACGGCAGTGCCGTACCGCCGCAGTGATCACGACGGACGAAACACGACGCACGACGAACGGAGCCCGGCCCCATGGGAGAGCAGCAGCACGTGAAGTTCCCGCAAGAGGTCATCGACGAGTACGCCGCGCTCGGCGTGGACCTGCGGGCACTGTTCTCCGCCGGCCACCTCGGCACCCGCATGGGCGTGCAGATCCTGGATGCCTCGGCCGAGCGGGTCGTCGGAACGATGCCCGTGGAAGGCAACACCCAGCCCTACGGGCTGCTGCACGGCGGCGCCTCCGCCGTCCTGGCCGAAACCCTCGGGTCGGTGGGGTCGATGCTGCACGGCGGCGCCACCAAGATCGCCGTGGGCGTCGACCTCAACTGCACCCACCACCGCGGCGCACGCTCCGGCCTGGTCACCGGGGTCGCCACCCCGGTGCACCGGGGGCGGTCCACGGCCACCTACGAGATCGTCATCAGCGACGAGGCCGGCAAGCGGGTGTGCACCGCGCGTCTGACCTGCCTGCTGCGGGACGTCGGCCCGAAGGACGCGGAGCGGGCTTCCGGCGCCGTGACGCGCTGACCGACACGGGAGGGTGCGGGGCGCGCGACTGCCCCCGCACCCCCCATTGCCCGTCCCTTGCCCGGGAACCGTGGGCGCCCTACCGTTCGAGCATGGATCGGGGAGGCGCCATCCGGCCCGCCGCGCGGGGCCCCGGCCGCCCCCTGCGCACCACGATGCCACTCCCGGCACCCCTCCCGACGGTCTTCACGACAGCGTTCCCCGCCGCCCTCCCTGCCACCCTCGTGACCGTCCTCCTGGCAGCCGGATGCGGCCCGTCCGGACACACCGGCACCCCGGCACCATCCCTGTCGTCGCCGCCCCCGTCGCCCTCACCGTCAACAACCGCACCCGAGGACGTGTGCGCACGGATCGTCGCCCACTGGGCCCGCGAGGTGCTCGACGGCACCGCCTACGGCGACTACCAGTCAATGGGCCTGTCCAACGGCCAGTACGACATCCTGCGCGACGCCGTGCACGCCGCCCGCCCCGTCCGTGAGCGCCAAGGCACCGCGGCCGCCCACAACGTGATCGTCCGTCACGTCCGCGGGGCCTGCGCCGAACGGCACCGCACCGGCGGACCGGACGAAGGCGCCTGGCGATGAACGCCATCGGCCCCGTGGAACCCGGCGACGAAACCCTCCCCTTGGCCACCCCGCCGCTCTCCCACGGACCCCGCGGCCGGCGCGGCCCCCTCGGCTCTCGCCTCGAGCGCCTCACGCGGTTGTACGGGCGTCACCGCCGGACCGTACTCGCCACTCTCACCGCGGCGACCGTCCTCGCGGCCGGCGTCCTCCTGCACGCCACCCGCCCCCGGCAACCCCCTCCGCCCGCACCGCCGTTCCCGGCCCACGTGACGACCATCACCTACGTGAAACCGCAGGCCACAGGTCCAGAAACAGACAAACGGAATTTCAGCTTCATCGTCGAACTCACCGTGAGATCAGGCCCTCCGGTCACCGTCACCCGCATATCCCGGCCGTACCCGAGTCTCTCCATGACGTCCAGCCCGCACATCCCTTTCCGGACAAAATCAGGATCCCCCCGCAAGATCGCCATCACCCTGCGCACCACGAAATGCGGAGAATTGTCAGGGAGCATCGGAATCTCCTTCCTGGACGTAACTCTACGTAATAAGCGCGAAATACAGACACGCTCCTTCCACCTCGGACCGCGCTACGCACAGGACCTCTCCACAGCCCTACAGGTCGCCTGCGGCAACGATTTTCGGTAATCACCAAAACCGCCGACACACCTGAACGCACCCCGCCCGGTCCTGCGGTTTCTCACCATGCGGACAGGTCAAAACGGCTTGAATTCCTCCGTTCCCCCCACTCAGTACCGCTCTGCATTACCTCGTGTCATAACAAGAGAGTCACAGCATTGGCCAGACCCTCCTCCCCGTTCCCCCCACCCGCTTAGAGTCACGGCCAGTCACCGCGCCTCCCGATTCTTACTTCGGCCCAGCGCTCGACTCGGCCGTTTCCACCGGGAAACAGCCGTCAGGGGAAAGGACTGGATCGTGCGTCAACGTTCACTCATCGCCGTCACCGCTGCTTTGGCTGCGGGAGCACTCACCCTCACCGCCTGCGGTTCGCGCGACGAGGGCGGCAGCGGCGGCTCGGATTCCGGCAACGGCGGCACCACCGTCGTCATCGGCGTCGACGCACCACTGACCGGCGACCTGTCCGCCCTGGGCCTCGGCATCAAGAACTCCGTGGACCTCGCCGCCAAGATCGCCAACAAGCAGAAGACCGTCGAAGGCGTCACCTTCAAGGTCGAAGCCCTCGACGACCAGGGTCAGCCCTCCGTCGGCCAGCAGAACGCCACCAAGCTCGTCGCCAACGACGAAGTCCTCGGCGTCGTCGGCCCGCTGAACTCCTCCGTCGGCGAATCCATGCAGAAGGTCTTCGACGCCGCCCAGCTCGTCGAGGTCTCCCCCGCCAACACCAACCCCTCCCTCACCCAGGGCCTTGACTGGCAGAACAAGCAGGTCCGCACCTACAAGTCGTACTTCCGCACCTCGACCACGGACGCCATCCAGGGCCCGTTCGCCGCCGAGTACCTCTACAACGACTCCAAGAAGCGCAAGGTCTTCGTCATCGACGACAAGAAGACCTACGGCGCCGGCCTCGCCGGAACCTTCACCGCGGCCTTCAAGGAGCTCGGCGGCGACGTCGTCGGCACCGAGCACATCGACCCGGACACCAAGGACTTCAACGCCGTCGCCGCCAAGGTCAAGAAGTCCGGCGCCGACGTCGTCTACTACGGCGGCGAATACCCGCAGGCCGGCCCGCTCAGCAAGCAGATCAAGGCCGCCGGAGCCAAGATCCCGCTCGTCGGCGGCGACGGCATCTACAGCGCCGACTTCATCAAGCTCGCCGGCGCCACCGGTACCGGCGACCTCGCCACCTCCGTCGGCGCCCCCGTCGAAGACCTCCCCTCCGCCAAGGAGTTCGTCGCCAACTACAAGGACGCGAACTACAAGGACGACTACGAGGCCTACGGCGGCTACAGCTACGACTCCGCCTGGTCCATCATCGAAGCCGTCAAGAAGGTCGTCGAGGACAACGACGGCAAGCTCCCCGACGACGCCCGCGCCAAGGTCACCGCCGCCATGCAGAACGTCTCCTTCGACGGAGTCACCGGCAAGGTCTCCTTCGACGAGTTCGGCGACGCCACCAACAAGCAGCTCACCGTCTACGCCGTCGAGAACGGCGACTGGAAGGCCGTCGACTCCGGCACCTACACCGGCTGACCCAGCCCGCACCACACGAGCCGCGCGGGGCGCCGCACCACAGGCGCCCCGCGCGGCTCGCATCCTGCCCCATTCGTCTATTTTTCCGAACGTCTCGGAGGACATGCGGTGAACGAACTGCCGCAGCAGCTGGTCAACGGCCTGCTACTGGGATCCATGTACGGGCTGGTCGCCATCGGCTACACAATGGTCTACGGCATCATCCAGCTCATCAACTTCGCCCACGGCGAGATCTTCATGACCGGCGCCTTCGGCGCACTCACGGTCTACCTCTACATCCTGCCCGACGGCACATCCATGCTCATCGCCCTCCCCCTCATGCTCCTCGGGGCGATCATCATCTCCACCACCGTCGCCGTCGGAGCGGAACGATTCGCCTACCGGCCCCTCCGAGGCTCACCCCGCCTCGCCCCCCTCATCACCGCCATCGGCCTCTCCCTCGCCCTCCAGCAAGCCGTATGGGCCTGGTACCCCGAAGCCAAATCGGCCCGCACCTTCCCCCAGATCGACGGCGGACCCTTCCACATCGGCAGCGTCACCCTCCAGACCGGCGACATCTTCCTCTTCATCGCCGCCCCCGTCAGCATGGGCATCCTCGCCTACTTCGTCATGCGCACCCGCACCGGACGCGGCATGCAGGCCACCGCCCAGGACCCCGACACCGCCAAACTCATGGGCGTCAACACCGACCGCATCATCGTGGTCGCCTTCGCCCTCGGCGCCGTCTTCGCCGCCGTCGGATCCGTCGCCTATGGACTCAAGTACGGCCAGATCGAATTCAAGATGGGCTTCATCCTCGGCCTCAAAGCCTTCACCGCAGCGGTCCTCGGCGGCATCGGCAACATCTACGGCGCCATGATCGGCGGCCTCGTCCTCGGCCTCGCCGAAACCCTCGCCACCGCCTACATCTCCGACATCCCCGGCCTCGACCAGTTCGGCAGCCAGTCCTGGGCCAACGTCTGGGCCTTCATCCTCCTCATCCTCGTACTGCTGTTCAGACCCCAAGGCCTGCTCGGCGAACGCGTTGCGGACAGGGCGTGACACCGATGACCACACAGACCAGCACACCGAACACCCCCGCCACCTCCGCGGCGAACACCACCACCGGCCTCATCGGCATCCCCCCGCACACCGGCCGCGCCCTCGCCACCGCCGGCGGCGCCCTCACCATCATCTCCACCTTCCTCGCCTGGACCTGGACCTCCGAATTCCCCGGCGACCTCACCTACTACGGCTACCCCGGCGGACTCCAGGTCCTCGTCCTCATCGCCGGCACCCTCACCACCCTCCTCGCCCTTTCCTCCTACGGCGTCCGAGGCCTGCGCTGGCTCGCCCCCGCCGGCGCCGACGCCGCCATCAAACTCGCCGCACTCGCCGCCTTCACCACCACCTGGTACACCATCCTCGCCATCAGCCTCGAGCTCGGCGGCGTCGTCAACCTCGAACCCGGCGGCTACCTCGCAGCCGCAGCCACCCTCCTCGCCCTCCTCGGCGCGCTCGCCCTCCCCTTCGAACGCCCCGAACCCGACCCCATCGACCCCGACGAAACCGGCTGGGCACACTTCAGGCACAACGCCGGCCACACCTGGCAGACCATCAAGGCAGCCTTCACCTCCGGCGCCCCACGTCCCGTACCCCCCCTGCCCTCCTACGCCGAAATCCTCATCATCGTCGGCGTCCTCGCCCTCGCCCTCGTCGTCTTCACCTACGGCATCGGCACCGGATACGACGAACTCTTCGTCGGCTTCCTCATCACCGCCGGCTTCGGCTTCGCCGCACTCAACAAGTCCGGACTCATCGCCCAGGCCTCCTACATCACCGCCCGGCACCAGAACATCACCGTCTGCGGCGCCTTCATCGCCGCAGCCTGCTTCCCCTTCACCCAGACCGACGACCAGTACGCCACCCTCGGCGTCTACATCCTCATCTTCGCCACCGTCGCCCTCGGCCTGAACATCGTCGTCGGCCTCGCCGGCCTCCTCGACCTCGGCTACGTCGCCTTCCTCGGCGTCGGCGCCTACGCCGCCTCACTCGTCTCCGGCTCCCCCAGCTCACCCTTCGGCGTCCACTTCCCCTTCTGGGCAGCTGTCCTCGTCGGAGCCATCGCCTCCCTCATCTTCGGCGTCCTCATCGGCGCCCCCACCCTCCGCCTCCGCGGCGACTACCTCGCCATCGTCACCCTCGGCTTCGGCGAGATCTTCCGCATCGCCGTCAACAACCTCGACGGCACCTCAGGACCCGACCTCACCAACGGCTCCAACGGCATCTCCTCCATCCCCGACCTCACCATCCTCGGCTTCGACCTCGGCACCCCCCACGACATCGCCGGCTTCACCATCGGCCGATTCGCCAACTACTTCTTCCTGATGCTCGCCATCACCGCGGTCGTCGTCCTCGTCTTCCGACGCAGCAGCGACTCCCGCATCGGCCGCGCCTGGGTCGCCATCCGCGAAGACGAAACCGCCGCCCTCGCCATGGGCATCAACGGCTTCCGCGTCAAACTCATCGCCTTCGCCCTCGGCGCCACCCTCGCCGGCCTCGCCGGCACCGTCCAAGCCCACGTCACCTACACCGTCACACCCGAGCAATACCTCTTCGCCGGCACCACCCCACCCAACTCCGCCTTCCTCCTCGCCGCAGTCGTCCTCGGCGGCATGGGCACCATCGCCGGACCCCTCATCGGCGCCGCACTCCTCTTCCTCATCCCCAACAAACTCCAGTTCCTCGGCGACTACCAACTCCTCGCCTTCGGCCTCGCACTCGTACTCATCATGCGATTCCGCCCCGAAGGACTCATCCCCAACCGCCGCCGCAAACTGGAATTCCACACAGAGGACGACGCGCCCGCAGTCCTGAGCAAGACAGGGGCCTGACCACATGACCACCCACACCACCACCAAGGACACCACCCCAGGTACCCCCGCCCCCGGCGACACCGTCCTCGACGCCCGCGGCGTCACCATGCGCTTCGGCGGCCTCACCGCCGTCCGCGACGTCGACCTCACCGTCAACAGCGGCGAAATCGTCGGCCTCATCGGCCCCAACGGAGCCGGCAAGACCACTTTCTTCAACTGCCTCACCGGCCTCTACATCCCCACCGAAGGCGAAGTCCGCTACAAGGACCGCGTCCTCCCACCCAAGTCCTTCAAGGTCACCGCCGCCGGCATCGCCCGCACCTTCCAGAACATCCGCCTCTTCGGCAACATGACCGTCCTGGAAAACGTCCTCGTCGGCCGCCACACCCGCACCAAAGAAGGACTCTGGTCCGCCCTCCTCCGCGGCCCCGGCTTCCACAAAGCAGAAGCCAAATCCCGCGAACGCGCCATGGAACTGCTTGAGTTCATCGGCCTCGCCGACAAGGCCGAACACCTCTCCCGCAACCTCCCCTACGGCGAACAACGCAAACTCGAAATCGCCCGCGCCCTCGCCAGCGAACCCGGCCTCCTGCTCCTCGACGAACCCACCGCCGGCATGAACCCCCAGGAAACCCGCGCCACCGAAGAACTCATCTTCGCCATCCGGGACATGGGCATCGCCATCCTCGTCATCGAGCACGACATGCGGTTCATCATGAACCTCTGCGACCGCGTAGCCGTCCTCGTCCAGGGAGAAAAACTCATCGAGGGCGACGCCGCCACCGTCCAGAACGACGAACGCGTCATCGCCGCCTACCTCGGAGAACCCCTCGACAACGACCCCGGCGCCGAAGAAGTAGCCGAAGTGGAAGCCGCCGAAGCCTCAGCAGCCGACACCACTGCCGGAACCACCGGGACCACCACGGACACAACCCCCGGCAAGGACGCAGCACCCGGCAAGGAGAACGACCGATGACCGCACTCCTCGAAGTCGAAGACCTCAAAGTCGCCTACGGCAAAATCGAAGCCGTCAAAGGCATCTCCTTCAAGGTCGAAGCCGGCGAAATCGTCACCCTCATCGGCACCAACGGCGCAGGCAAAACCACCACCCTCCGCACCCTCTCCGGCCTCCTCAAGCCCGTCGGCGGCCACATCAAATTCAACGGCAAATCCCTCAAGAAAACCCCCGCCCACCAAATCGTCGCCCACGGCCTCGCCCACTCCCCCGAAGGCCGCCACATCTTCCCCCGCATGACCATCGAGGACAACCTCCGCCTCGGCGCCTTCCTCCGCAACGACAAAGCAGGCATCGAAAAGGACATCCAGCGCGCCTACGACCGTTTCCCCATCCTCGGAGAACGCCGCAAGCAGGCAGCCGGAACCCTCTCCGGCGGAGAACAGCAAATGCTCGCCATGGGCAGAGCCCTCATGTCCCAGCCCAAACTCCTCATGCTCGACGAACCCTCCATGGGCCTCTCACCGATCATGATGCAGAAAATCATGGCCACCATCTCCGAACTCAAGGCCCAAGGCACCACCATTCTCCTCGTCGAGCAGAACGCCCAGGCCGCCCTCTCCCTCGCCGACCAGGCCCACGTCATGGAAATCGGCAAAATCGTCCTCTCCGGAACCGGACAGAACCTCCTCCACGACGAATCCGTCCGCAACGCCTACCTCGGCGTCGACTGACCCGCCCACAGCACAGCACTGAGGCCCGGCTCCCCTCAGGGGAACCGGGCCTCAACAGCACGACCGAAAACTACCCCTTCGACGCCTTCTTCTCCTCCGCGTCGTCAATAACCGCCTGCGCCACCTGCTGCATCGACATCCGCCGATCCATCGACGTCTTCTGAATCCACCGGAACGCCGCCGGCTCCGACAACCCGTACCCCGTCTGCAACACCGACTTCGCCCGGTCCACCAGCTTCCGCGTCTCCAACCGCAGACTCAGATCCGCGACCTCACGCTCCAACTCCCGCAACTCCGTGAACCGCGACACCGCCATCTCGATCGCCGGCACCACATCACTCTTCGAGAACGGCTTCACCAGATACGCCATCGCGCCCGCGTCCCGCGCCCGCTCCACCAGATCACGCTGCGAGAACGCCGTCAGCATCAACACCGGCGCGATACTCTCCTCAGCGATCTTCTCCGCCGCCGAGATACCGTCCAGCTTCGGCATCTTCACATCGAGAATCACCAGGTCAGGCCGGTGCTCCCGCGCAAGCTCCACCGCCCGCTCACCATCACCGGCCTCCCCGACGACGGTGTACCCCTCCTCCTCCAGCATCTCCTTGAGATCGAGCCGGATCAGCGCCTCGTCCTCGGCGATCACGACACGCGTCGTCATCGGAGGCACGTGCGACTTGTCGTCATCGGACGCGTCTACTGGCTGGGGCGACTCGGGGGCACTCACGTGGGCTCCTTGGTGCGGGGCAGGCTGGTACTGCTGACAAGAGCGTACCCAGCTGCGGTAAGGTGGGGGCGCACGGGGATACCGTTCCCCTTGCTTTCCAAGGCCCCAGTACTCCAACTGGTCAGAGAGGCCGCTCTCAAACAGCGGACAGTGTGGGTTCGAATCCCACCTGGGGCACTTTTCCTTGGATTCCGAGGCAGAAGCCAGCGCACTCTCGTCCACGTTCTCGTGAACCTCCGCCGATTGCTGCGTGTCGCGACGATCATTCACGCACCGTTTGCGTATGTACAACCTCAGTACGCGCAAGCGGGCACTCGCTATGGTGAGCCAGGGCCGCAGTCTCAACTCGGTGAGTCACGAGACAGGAATCTCACGCGCCGCGATCAGGTCCTGGCAACAGGCTCTGGCCGACGAGTACCCCTGGGAGTTCGTCCGTGGACTCATCCACTCCGATGGATGCCGGATCACCAACTGGACGACTCGCATGGTTCGCGGTGAGCGGAAGCGCTATGAGTACCCGCGGTACTTCTTCACCAATCTCTCAGCCGACATCATCCGCCTCTTCACAACACCCCTGGACCAAGTGGGTGTCGAATGGCGGCAGCCCAGCCCCCGCAACGTTTCCGTTGCCAAGAAGGCCTCCGTCGCCCTGATGGACCTTCACGTGGGCCCCAAGTACTGAACCGGGGCCCTGGCAGCAGGACTACTTGGGGCTGTCGTCCTCGCCGATGTGGTGGACGCGGACGAGGTTGGTCGAGCCGGAGACGCCGGGCGGGGAGCCGGCGGTGATGACGACGATGTCGCCCTTCTTGCAGCGGCCGTAAGTGAGGAGGAGTTCATCGACCTGGTCGACCATGGCGTCGGTGGAGTCGGCGTGGGGGCCGAGGAAGGTTTCGACGCCCCAGGTGAGGCTGAGTTGGGAGCGGGTGGCGGGGTCGGGGGTGAAGGCGAGGAGGGGAATGGGTGAGCGGTAGCGGGAGAGGCGGCGGGCGGTGTCGCCGGACTGGGTGAAGGCGATGAGGTGGGTGGCGTTGAGGAAGTCGCCGATTTCGGCGGCGGCTCGGGCGACGGCGCCGCCCTGGGTGCGGGGTTTGTTGGTGTCGGTGAGGGGTGGGAGGCCTTTGGCGAGGAGGTCTTCTTCGGCTGCTTCGACGATGCGTGCCATGGTGCGGACGGTGTTGATGGCGTGTTTGCCGACGCTGGTTTCGCCGGAGAGCATGACGGCGTCGGTGCCGTCGATGATGGCGTTGGCGACGTCGGAGGCTTCGGCGCGGGTGGGGCGGGCGTTGTCGATCATCGAGTCGAGCATTTGGGTGGCGACGATGACCGGTTTGGCGTTGCGTTTGGCAAGTTTGATGGCGCGCTTTTGAACGATGGGGACTTGTTCGAGTGGCATTTCGACGCCGAGGTCTCCGCGGGCGACCATGATGCCGTCGAAGGCGGCGACGATGTCGCCGATGTTCTGGACGGCTTGGGGTTTTTCGATTTTGGCGATGACGGGGAGGAGGCGGCCTTCTTCCTCCATGATGCGGTGGACGTCCTTGATGTCGTGTCCGCTACGTACGAAGGAGAGGGCGATGGTGTCGAAGCCGGTGCGCAGGGCCCAGCGGAGGTCGTCCTCGTCCTTTTTGGAGAGGGCGGGGACGGAGACGGCGACGCCGGGGAGGTTGAGGCCTTTGTGATCGGAGACCATGCCGCCTTCGATGACGGTGGTGTGGACGCGGGGGCCGTCGACTGCGGTGACGTGGAGGGTGACTTTGCCATCGTCGATGAGGATGCGTTCGCCGGGGGTGACATCGTCGGCGAGGCCTGCGTGGGTGGTGCCGCAAGTGTGGCGGTCGCCTTGGATGCCGTCTTCCACGGTGATGGTGAAGGTGTCGCCGCGTTCAAGGAGTACGGGGCCTTCGGTGAAGTGGCCGAGTCTGATTTTCGGGCCTTGAAGGTCGGCGAGGAGGCCGACGCTGTGGCCGGTTTTGTCGGCGGCTTTTCGGACCCGGTGGTAGCGCTCCTCGTGTTCGGCGTGGGTGCCGTGGCTGAGGTTGAATCGGGCTACGTCCATTCCGGCGTCGACCAGGTCTTTGATCTGGTCGTATGTATGGGTGGCGGGCCCTAGCGTGCAGACGATTTTTGCTCGGCGCATGGTCTGACCCTAGGGCTTACCGACGGGTAGGGATTAGGTCACATGTGACCATCCGACGGACCGCGTATGAATGGTTATTGACGAGTGTTGAATTGTGCGGCCGGATGCTCCGATGAGCACACCGGACCCCCGGCCGCGCTGTGGCTCGCCTTGCCGGTCACGGCTGCCGCTGCCACTGCCGGATCGCGGTCCGTGGAGGCTGGTCAGACTCGACGTGTTCAGGTCAGAATCGTCGCGCGCGAATCTACGCGCGTCGTTGCCTGGATGAGGAGAGCCCCGGATGCCGTTGAACCGCCGGAAGTTTCTGACGAGGTCCGCTGTGACGGGGGCGGGGGTGGCGCTGGCGGGTGCGGCGGCTCCCGCCGCTCAGGCCGTCGGGTCCGCTCAGGCCACAGGGTCCGCCGCGGCGGCGGGTGCGGGGCAAGGGGGGAAGGGGAAGCCGGTGCGGCGGTACGCGCTGACCGTGATGGGGACGACGGACCTGCACGGCCATGTCTTCAACTGGGACTACTTCAAGGACGCGGAGTACGAGGACGGGGCGGGCAACGCGCAGGGTCTGGCGCGGGTGTCGACGCTGGTGGAGCAGGTCCGCAGGGAAAAGGGCCGGCACAACACAATGCTGCTGGACGCGGGGGACACGATCCAGGGCACGCCGTTGACGTACTACTACGCGAAGGTGGATCCGATCACCGCGAAGGGCGGTCCGGTTCATCCGATGGCGCAGGCGATGAACGCGATCGGGTACGACGCGGTGGCGCTCGGCAATCATGAGTTCAACTACGGGATCGAGACGCTGCGGAAGTTCGAGGAGCAGTGCCGTTTCCCGTTGCTGGGGGCGAACGCGCTGGACGCGAAGACGCTGAAGCCCGCGTTCCCGCCGTACTTCATCAAGAAGTTCCAGGTGAAGGGTGCTCCGCCGGTGCGGGTGGCGGTGCTGGGGCTGACGAATCCGGGGATCGCGATCTGGGACAAGGCGTATGTGCAGGGGAAGCTGACGTTCTCGGGACTCGAGGAGCAGGCGGCGAAGTGGGTGCCGAAGCTGCGGTCGATGGGTGCGGACGTGGTGGTGGTGTCGGCGCATTCGGGGTCGTCGGGGACGTCGTCGTACGGGGATCAGTTGCCGTATGTGGAGAACGCGGCGGCGAATGTGGCGCGGCTGGTGCCGGGGATCGACGCGATTCTGGTCGGTCACGCGCATGTGGAGATCGAGGAGTTGCGGGTCGTCAATGAGGAGACGGGCCGGGAGGTCGTGCTGTCGGAGCCGCTGTGTTACGCGGAGCGGCTGACGTTGTTCGACTTCGAGTTGGTTCTGGAGCGGGGCCGGTGGCGGGTGGAGTCGGTGGGGGCGTCGCTGCGGGATGCGGCGACGGTGGAGGACGATCCGCGGATCACGCGTCTGTTGTCGGACGAGCATGCGGAGGTGGTGGCGTACGTCAATCAGGTGGTGGGTTCGGCGACGGTGGCGTTGACGACGGTGGAGGCGCGTTACAAGGATGCGCCGATCATCGATCTGATCACCAAGGTGCAGGAGGACGTGGTCCGGGCCGCGTTGGCCGGGTCGGGATATGCGTCGTTGCCGGTGTTGTCGCAGGGGTCGCCGTTCTCACGGACGTCGGAGATTCCGGCGGGTGAGGTGACGATCCGGGATCTGTCGGGTCTGTATGTGTATGACAACACGCTGGTGGCGAAGTTGATGACGGGTGCGCAGGTGCGGGCGTATCTGGAGTGTTCGGCGGAGTATTTCGTGCGGACGGCGGTGGGTGCGCCGGTGGATGTGGCGGTGTTGACGAATGCGGGTGGGCGTCCGGACTACAACTACGACTATGTGTCGGGGTTGCGGTACGACATTGATATCGCGCAGCCGGCGGGGTCGCGGATCCGGAATGTGAGTTTCGGGGGTGCTCCGTTGGATGACGCGCAGGAGTTCGTGTTCGCGGTGAACAATTACCGGGCGAACGGGGGTGGGGCGTTTCCGCATGTGGCGTCGGCGAAGGAGTTGTGGTCGGAGTCGACGGAGATCCGTACGCGGATCGCGGAGTGGGTGACGGCGAAGGGTGTGCTGGATCCGGTGCAGTTCGCGTCGGTGGACTGGCGGCTGACGCGGGAGGGCACGCCGGTGTTCTGAAGGGCTGTGCGGGAGGGCGTGCCGATGGTGTGAGGGTCGGCGCTCCTTGAGGTCGCCCGAGGTCGCCAAGGTCGCCGAGGTCGCCTTGAAGTGGTGCCGGGGGGTGCCGCGTGGTGGTGCGGCGCCCCCCATGGTGTGGTGTGCCTGCCGGTTTATGCCTGCTGCTGGATGCGCAGTGCGCGGGCCAGGTCGTCGAGCTGGTCGACGAGTTTGCGGCGCAGGGCGGGGGTCGGGTCGGCCTTGCGGAGGCATTTCTGGCCGAGGCGGAGGGTCTCGGGGTCGACGGCGTGGACGGGGAAGGCCCAGTGGCCGGCGGCTTCGGCGATGGCGGGGCCGCGGCGGGCGGCGAGGGCGACGGCGTCCTTGTAGTAGCGGGTGACGTAGGGGCGCACGAGGTCGGCTTGTTCGGGTTGCCAGAAGCCTTGGGCGGTGGCGGTGAACAGATAGTTGGACAGGTCGTCGGTGTGGAACATGGCGTCCCAGGCGCGGGCCTTGGCGTCTTCGTGGGGCAGGGCGGCGCGGCAGCGGGCGGCGCCTTCCTGGCCGGTGGCGCTGGGGTCGTTGGC
The DNA here is from genome assembly GCF_042655885.1 of Streptomyces chlorus. Lineage (NCBI taxonomy): Bacteria > Bacillati > Actinomycetota > Actinomycetes > Kitasatosporales > Streptomycetaceae > Streptomyces > Streptomyces chlorus. The sequence goes on along the minus strand of NZ_JBHSOA010000025.1, from coordinate 242,456 downwards.
GAGTTCTGCGGTGATGGTGGCTTCGTCGGTGGCGTCGAGGACGGCGAGGCGGGTGAGGATGCGCCAGCGCAGTTCGGGGTCGAGTTCGGGGCCGCCGGGGACGGTGCCGTCGGTGAGCCAGGCGGCGATGGCGTCGGGGTGGGCGGCGGTGTCGATGCGGTGGCGTACGGCGATGAGGCGCAGGCCGGGGTTGTCGCCGTCCTCGGTGCGGCGGATGAGATCGCGGCACAGGTCGGTGAGGGTGGCGAGGGCGGTGGGCCGCCCGCCGGGGGTGACGTAGCGGTCGGTGATGTGGGTGGTGGCGAAGGCGAGGACGCCGCCGACGAGGGCGAGGTCGGTTTCGTGGGGGAGGTGGGTGCGGGCGATGTCCAGGTAGGTGGTGGGGGGGAGTTCGCTGTCGCGGACGGCGTCGCGCAGGGCGTTCCAGACGACGGCGCGGGTGAGGGGGTCGGGGAGTCCGGAGAGGCGGGCGCGGAGGGTGTGGGTGGATTCGTTGTCGAAGCGGATCTTGGCGTAGGTGAGGTCGCCGTCGTTGAGGACGAGGAGGGCGGGGCGGGGGCCGGGTGCGCTGATGGTGGTGGTGCCGGTGGTGGAGAGGTCGGCTTCGAGGTGGGTGCGGGGGGTGAGGCCGTGGGGGGTGTGGAGGTCGTGGTCGTAGAGGCCGAGGGTGATGCGGTGCGGGCGGCCGGTGTCGCCTGTGGGGGGCGGGTTCTGGATGGTGAGGTGCCAGTGGCCGTTGTCGGTGTGGAGTGTGGGGGTGAGGGTGTCGACTCCGGTGGTGGTGAGCCAGGCGTTGGCCCAGGCGTGGACGTCCCGGTCGGTGGCGGAGGCGAGGGAGTCGATGAAGTCGGTGAGGGTGGCGTTGGCGAATTTATGCCGGTCGATGTGGGTGTTGATGCCGGCGAGGAAGTCGTCTTCGCCGAGCCAGGCGACGAGCTGGCGCAGGGCGGAGGCGCCCTTGGCGTAGGAGATGCCGTCGAAGTTGAGGAGGGCGGAGGCGGTGTCCTGGACGTCTTCGGGGGCGACGGGGTGGGTGGAGGGGCGTTGGTCGGCGTCGTAGCCCCAGGGTTTGCGGGTGATGCCGAAGTCGGTCCAGGTGTCGGTGAAGCGGGTGGCTTCGGCGGTGATCTGGTAGCCCATGTATTCGGCGAAGGACTCGTTGAGCCAGATGTCGTCCCACCATGTGAGGGTGACGAGGTCACCGAACCACATGTGGGCCATTTCGTGGGCGATGACCATGGCGCGGGTCTGTCGTTGGGTGTCGGTGACGGCGGACCGGAAGACGAATTCGTCGCGGAAGGTGACGAGGCCGGGGTTTTCCATGGCGCCGGCGTTGAATTCGGGGACGAAGGCCTGGTCGTAGGAGTCGAAGGGGTAAGGCTGGGTGAATGTGTCGTGGTAGCGGTCGAAGCAGGCGCGGGTGATGTCGAGGAGTTCGTCGGCGTCGGCGTCGAGGTGGGGGGCGAGGGAGCGGCGGCAGTGGATGCCGAAGGGGAGGCCGCGGTGTTCGGTGCGTACGGAGTGCCAGGGTCCGGCGGCGACGGCGACGAGGTAGGTGGAGATGAGGGGGGTGGTTGCTGCTTTCCAGCGGCCGTTGCCGAGGGGTTCGGTGATGCCGTTGGCGAGGACGGTCCAGTCGCGGGGGGCGGTGACGGTGAGGTCGAAGACGGCCTTGAGGTCGGGTTGGTCGAAGGCCGCGAAGACGCGTTGGACGTCGTCGAGGAAGAGCTGGGTGTAGGTGTAGGTCTCGCCGTCGGCGGGGTCGGTGAAGCGGTGCATGCCTTCGCCGGTGCGGGAGTAGTGCATGGCGGCGTCGATGTGGAGTTCGTGTTCGCCGGGGGTGAGGTCCTTGAGTGGCAGTCGGTTGCCGTCGAGGGTCTCGGGATCCAGGGGGTGTCCGTCGAGGGTGACGGAGCGCAGCTCGGCGGGCTTGACTTCGACGAAGGTGTCCGTGTCGTCCTGGTCCGTGAGGATGGTGAAGCGGATCAGGGTGCGGGAGTCGAAGGTGTCGTCACCGGTGGTGAGATCGAGTTCGATCGTGTAGCGGTGGACATCGAGGAGCTGTGCTCGGTTCTGCGCTTCGTCGCGCGTCAGTACGGACATGCAGGCCATGCTGCCTGATGCCGTTGGTGAGGCACAGGGGCGGATCGGTACATGGCTTATGTCCGATCCGGTGCGGGCTCCCGGGCGTGCGCCCCTTTGTGGAGGTTCCGGGGTGTGCGTGCCGTCGCGTGGGGGGCGGGGCCGGCGGGGCGGGGCCGACCGGGCCGTGTGGGGGTACGCGCGTGTGGGGTGGAGGGGTGCGGCGGCGCCGGCGGGGCCCGGCCCCCGGCAGGTCATGGTCGTGGTCGGTCGTGGGTGTTCGTGTCACCGTTCCTCTGGACTGAGCAGGAGTGGGTCTGCCCAGCCGCACGCCCCGAACGGTCCTGGGCTCCCCCACTGCCTCAAGGGCGTGGGAGGTACCCCCAGGTCCCCGGCGTACTCAACCCCGGGGCGGCGACACGCATCCTGTGCGTGGTCCGGGCCCGGGAGGCCAGTTCCCTGCGCGACCTGGCCAATGAGTACGGCCAGAGGCGACGGGGAGGCCCCGAACCATCACTCCGGCGGAGCAGGGCCCCGCTCACCGGCGCCGTACCCGGCGTCCCAGATCGCACGATCACGTTAACCCGGACGGCCCACGACACCGCAAGCCCGGAAGCCGACCACTACACGATCGAGTTAAACCACCCTCGTACACACTCCACAGCAAGCAGCTGCCGACCCCTGGAGTGGGGGCGGGGGTCAGTCCGTGGTGGGTGCGGGGGTGCCGGTGGGGCTGTTGCCGGAGCTCTTGGTGGTGTCGTCGGCGATGCGTTCGTGGTGCCTGATGACCTCAGCGATGATGAAGTTCAGGAATTTCTCGGCGAAGGCCGGGTCGAGTTTGGCGTTCTCGGCGAGGGTGCGCAGTCGGGTGATCTGGCGGGCTTCGCGGGCCGGGTCGGCGGGGGGCAGCCGGTGTTCGGCTTTGAGGCGGCCGACCTGCTGGGTGCATTTGAAGCGTTCGGCGAGCATGTGGACGACGGCCGCGTCGATGTTGTCGATGCTGTCGCGCAACCTGGCGAGTTCCTCGCGGACTGCGGGGTCGACGTCTTCGGTACCGGTGCTGCTGCTGGTCATGGGAAGTCAGCCTACGGGGCGGAGGGGGCGGTGGCCGGGGCGTGCCCGTACAGTGGAACCGGGTTCAGGGCGTCCGGGGGTGAGACGTGGCGAACGACGGACCGGTTGAGCACGGCTACCCACATCTGGAGACGGTGCGGGTGGCCATCACGGCGGTGTACAGGCGTTTGTCGTACGACACGATCCGTATGTTCTCGACCAGCGTGGCGCCGGCCGACGTGGCGTTCTGCGACACGGACGATCTTCATCTGGGGGCGCAGCGGGTGGCCCGCGAGCTGGTGCGGCATTATCGGCTGCCGGACGCGCGGCTGATCGTCGGGTTCCGGGAGATGGAGCACGCGGCGAACGTCGAGCTCGAGGCCGGCCCGGAGTACTTCGTCGAGCTGAACGACCGGTTCCGTAAGCATCGGCAGGACATCGGGGCGGCCCTGGCGCACGAGGTGGCACATGTGTACCTGCACCGTCTGGGGCTGTCGTTCCCCGGTACGCGGGACAACGAGATCCTGACGGACACGGCGGCGACGTATCTGGGGGCGGGGTGGCTGCTGCTGGATGCGTTCCGCCAGGACGGGGTGTCGTCGCAGAAGCTGGGGTATCTCACGCCGGAGGAGTTCGGGTATGTGCTGGCGAAGCGGTCGCTGGTGTTCGGGGAGGATCCGTCGGTGTGGTTCACCAGCGAGCAGGCTTACAGCGCGTATGTGAGGGGGAGGGAGTTGGCCCGGCTCGACGGGCGGCAGCCGCCGCTGACGGCTGCCGGTTGGACGGGGCGCCGGCGGTACGCGTGGGAGCGTCGGCATGCTCAGGGGCAGCGTGGGGTTCCCTCTTTCCCGTCGGCCCGCCCGGATGTGCCGTACAGCTTCACGCAGGGTGATGGTCGGGAGGAGCCGCTGCGGGTGTCGTTCCCGTGTCCTACGTGTCATCAGCGGATCAGGATGCCGGTGCGGGGGCGGGTACGAGCGCGGTGTGCGTTGTGCCGGACGGTGCTGGAGTGCGACACGTAGGGGGGTGGGGCCGGGGGATCGGTGGTGGGTGATCCCCTCGGGACCATGGCGCGCGCCCTGGGCACCGCCTGGGCAGCCCGCACGAGTGCCGGCCGGGCCGCGGTCCTGGGATTTTCCTGACGCTCCCGGAGCCAGGAATCCACCGCGACCGCGTCCGGGGGCCGCACCAGGGATCGCCGAGGCTGCACGGTCCCCTTTCCCCGTGTCTTTGGCGTGATCCGCGACTCTGCCGCACAATTCCTCGGGGCCGCAGCAGGACCGCACTCCTCGACCTGCGGCGACGCGGCCATGCCCGGCGCTCCGAGCGGCTGTTCCTACGGGGCCGGCGAATTGCGCAGCAGAGTCATCCGCCGGACAGGCCCTAAGGCTGTACGATCCCCCGTGCCCGCGCGTCCACCAGCCACGTGGGGAACTCGTCCAGCAGTCGGTCGTACAGTTCGGCGTCCGGCACCGTGCGGGGATCGGCACCCGCGTGGAAGAACCCTGCGTTGTCGACGATCCGCTTGTCCGGAACGGCCAGGTCGTCCAGCTTGCGCAGGTAGTCGAACTGCCGGCTGCCCGGGTCGCCGAAGCCGATGAACTGCCAGAACAGCGGCAGCTTCGCCGCCTTGCACAAGTAGCGTTCTGCGGCGAGCCGGTTGATGGGGCCGCCGTCGGTCTGGAAGACGACGAGGGCCGGTTCGGTCGATCCGCTGTCGAGGTAGTGGTCGATGACGGCGTCCATGGCCAGGTGGTAGCTGGTCCTGCCCATGTGCCCGAGTCCGGCCGCGATCCGCTCGACGCGTCCTTCGTGGTCGGCGAGGGCGATGTCGGTGACGGCGTCGATGTCCGTGGAGAAGAACACCACCGGCACGATGCCGTCGTCGTCGAGGTGGGCGGACAGGCCCAGCACCCGGTCGGCGAGCGCCTGCACGCTGCCGTCCTTGTAGTACGGCTTCATCGAGCCCGAGTAGTCGACCACGAGGTAGACCGCGGCGCGCAGGCCGTCCAGCCCGTGCCCGGACACCGCGTGCCCTGCGGTCTTGTACAGGCTGACCAGCTTGGGCGCGGTCTCCTCGATCTTGGTCAGGCTGATCGCGGCCATGCGCACTCCCCCTCGGTCACCGGAACTGGCCCCGAGGGTACGGCACCTCCACCCCGCCTCCGCGACTGTCCCCCACTGTTCGATATTTTGTTCGCTGCCGCCCTCACCGGCTCGTCCGTCCCGTCCCTCACAAGGAGCCGGCTCGTGGATTCCGAGTCCACCGTCACCACCTGCTACCGCCATACCAAAGTGGAGTGCCATGTCCGCTGCGTGCGCTGCGACCGGTACATCTGCCCGGACTGCATGCGGGAGGCGGCCGTGGGCCACCAGTGCCCCGACTGTGTGAAAGAGGGCATGCGGTCGATGCGGCAGGCCCGCACCATGGTCGGCGGCCGCGTCTCGGCGGTGCCGGTGGTGACGTACGTCCTGATCGCCGTCAGCGTTCTGGCGTATCTGGCGGAGCTGGCGCTGCCGGAGATCGTGGACCGGTTCGCGATGCTGGGCGCGGGGCTGGTCGGGCCGGACGGTGGTCACTATCTGTGGGTCGAGGGCCCGTACTTCGGGGACTTCCGTCCGGAAGGTGTGGTGAACGGGGAGTGGTACCGGCTGCTGACCGGTGCCTTCCTGCATCTGCCGCCCACCGAAGGCACGTTCGGGATTCTGCACATCGTGATGAACATGGTGGCGCTGTGGAACCTGGGCCGGGCCGTCGAGCCGATGCTGGGCCGCTTCCACTATCTCGCCCTGTACCTGCTGTCGGCGCTGGGCGGTTCGGTGCTGGTGCTGCTGCTGGCGCCGCAGGACGCCGTGGTCGGCGCGTCCGGGGCGATCTTCGGGCTGGGCGCCGCGTACTACGTGCTGGCCCGTCGGATCGGTGCCGACATGCGGGGGGTCAACCGGTTCATGACCGGGCTGCTGCTGTGGCTGGTGATCTCCGCGGTGGTGACGTCCTGGGAGGGGCATCTGGGCGGGCTGCTGGCGGGCGGTGCGGTGGCGGTGGCGTTCGCGTACGTGCCCAGGGGCAAGCGCCGGACGTTGCTGCAGGCGGGGGCCTGCCTGGCGCTGCTCGCGCTGCTCGTCGTCCTGGCGGTGGCCAAGGTGTCGGAACTGACCGGTGGAGGAGTTCCCCAGTGAAACGTTCAGCCCTGCTGCTCGCGGCCGTGCCCGTGGTGGCAACGGCCGTGTACATGCTGATGCCCGCCGGGCCCGACGGCGCGACCGCCGGCAACGGGCCGTCCGTGTCCGCCTCACCGGACGCGCGCGAGCAGGCCAAGGAGCGCGCCGAGTCGGAGTCGGCCGAGGACGACGCGCTGGTGGCGAGCCGGCCGCCGGGCCTGGCCGACCCGGCGAAGAAGGAGCTCGCCCAGCAGATCCTGGCGAGCGCCGAGAACGTGACGCTGCGCTGGCGCGAGACCTACGGCTCCATCGAGGACGCCGGGGACGGCGACGGCTACACGGCCGGCATCGTCGGCTTCACCACCGGCACCCACGACCTGCTCACCCTCGTCGAACGCTATACGCGCGGGCACCCGGACAACGGCCTGGCGGGGTATCTGCCGGCGCTGCGCGAGGTCGACGGCACGGACTCGCACGAGGGCCTGGACCCGGGCTTCACGGCCGCCTGGCAGGTCGAGGCGAGGACACCGGAGTTCCGTGCGGCACAGGAGGCCGAGCGCGACCGGGTCTACTTCGACCCGGCGGTGCGCGTGGCCAAGCTCGACGGCCTCGGCACGCTCGGCCAGTTCGTGTACTACGACGCGATGGTCCGGCGTGGTCCCGACACCGGCCCCGACGGCTTCTACGGCATGCGGGAGCAGGCCATGCGCAAGGCGAGGACGCCGGGCCAGGGCGGCAGCGAGAAGGCGTTCCTGGAGGCGTTCCTCGATGTGCGCCGCGCGGCCATGCTGGCGAAGGAGCCGGGCGCCGACACGTCCCGGGTCGACACCGCCCAGCGCCGGTTCCTGCGGGAGGGGAACCTGGAACTGACCACGCCGCTGACGTGGCAGGTGCACGGGGAGACCTTCCGCGTTCCCTGAGTGGGTGAGCACAGGTGGCAGCGCCTGCCCGGTTCGTCCGGTCGGGGACTGGAGGGCAGGCGCCACCTGTTGTTCCGTACGCCGTTGTACGGGACCTCTGCGGGGGACCGTCAGGTCCCGGTGTGCGATGCGGTCCGGGCCGGCGGAGTCCGGGCCGCGTGGTGGTTCCCGGGGCGGCCGGTCGGCGAGCGGTCGGTCACACCGTCAGTGAGCGGTCGGTCGGGCGGATCGGTGCGGGCAGGTCGCTCGCCCCGGTGAGGTGGCGGTCGCAGCCGCGCGCCGCGGAGCGGCCTTCGGCGATCGCCCACACGATGAGCGACTGGCCGCGTCCGGCGTCTCCGGCGACGAAGACGCCGGGCACGCTGGTGTGGAAGTCGGCGTCGCGGGCGATGTTGCCGCGTGCGTCGAGTTCCAGGCCGAACTGCTCGACCAGGCCGTTGTCCCGGTCGGTGCCGGTGAAGCCCATGGCGAGGGTGACCAGCTGGGCCGGGATCCTGCGCTCGGTGCCGGGCTTCTGGGTGAGCTTGCCTTCGACGAACTCGACCTCGGCCAGGTGCAGCCACTGTACGTTGCCGTCCTCGTCGCCCTCGAAGTGGGTGGTGGAGACGGAGTAGACCCGCTCGCCGCCCTCCTCGTGCGCGGAGGTGACCTTGTAGAGCATGGGGAAGGTCGGCCACGGCTGGGTGGCCGCGTCCCGCTCCTCGCCCGGCCGGGGCATGATCTCGAGCTGGGTGACGGAGGCGGCGCCCTGGCGGTGGGCGGTGCCGACGCAGTCGGCGCCGGTGTCGCCGCCGCCGATCACGACGACGTGCTTGCCCTCGGCGGAGATCGGCGGGGCGACGTAGTCGCCCTCCTGCACCTTGTTGGCCAGCGGCAGGTATTCCATGGCCTGGTGGATGCCGCCCAGTTCGCTGCCCGGTACCGGCAGGTCGCGTGCGGTCGTCGCGCCGACGGCGAGGACGACGGCGTCGTAGCGCTTGCGCAGCGCGGTGGCCGGCATGTCCCGGCCGATCTCGATGCCGGTGCGGAATTTGGTGCCTTCCGCGCGCATCTGCTCGATACGGCGGTTGATGTGCCGCTTCTCCATCTTGAACTCGGGGATGCCGTACCGCAGGAGGCCGCCGATACGGTCCGCCCGTTCGTAGACGGCGACGGTGTGGCCGGCGCGGGTGAGCTGCTGGGCGGTGGCGAGGCCGGCCGGTCCTGAGCCGACGACCGCGACGGTCTTGCCGGACAGGCGCTCGGGGATCCGCGGGGCGACGTCGCCGGTCGCCCACGCCTTGTCGATGATGGAGACCTCGACGTTCTTGATGGTGACGGGCGGCTGGTTGATGCCGAGCACGCACGCCGACTCGCACGGAGCGGGGCACAGCCGGCCCGTGAACTCCGGGAAGTTGTTGGTGGCGTGCAGCCGCTCGCTCGCCGCCGGCCAGTTCTCGCGGTAGGCGTAGTCGTTCCACTCGGGGATGAGGTTTCCCAGCGGGCAGCCGTTGTGGCAGAACGGGATGCCGCAGTCCATGCACCGGCCGGCCTGCTTGCTGATGATCGGCAGCAGCGAGCCGGGGACGTGGACCTCGTTCCAGTCCTTGACGCGTTCGGGGACCGGGCGGGAGGTGGCGACCTCGCGGCCGTGGTTCAGGAAGCCCTTCGGATCAGCCATTGGTCGCCGCCTCCATCATCTTCCGGTGGGTGTCGGACTCGGAGAGCCCGGCTCGCTCGGCGGCGTCCTTGGCGGCGAGCACTGCCTGGTACGTGCTGGGGGTGATCTTGCTGAAGCGGGCGGCGCCCCCGTCGGGGCTGTCCCACTCGGCCAGCAGCTTGGCGGCGACGGTGGATCCCGTCTCCTCCTGGTGCCGGCGCACCACGTCGTGCAGCCAGGCGCGGTCGGTGTCGTCGAGTTCGTGGACGGCGTCCAGGTGGCCGGGGTTGACGTTGTCCCGGTCGAGGTCGATGACGTAGGCGGTGCCGCCGGACATGCCGGCCGCGAAGTTGCGGCCGGTTTCGCCGAGGACGACCGCGTGACCGCCGGTCATGTATTCGCAGCCGTGGTCGCCGACGCCCTCGGAGACGACCAGTGCGCCGGAGTTGCGGACGCAGAACCGTTCGCCGACCTTGCCGCGCAGGAACATCTCGCCGCCGGTGGCGCCGTAGGCGAGGGTGTTGCCGGCGATGACGCTGTACTCGGCGAGGTGGTCGGCGCCCCGGTCGGGGCGGACGACGATCCGGCCGCCGGAGAGGCCCTTGCCGACGTAGTCGTTGGCGTCGCCCTCCAGGCGCAGCGTGACGCCGCGCGGGGCGAAGGCGCCGAAGGACTGGCCGGCGGAGCCGGTGAAGGTGATGTCGATGGTGTCGTCGGGCAGGCCCGCGCCGCCGAACTTCTTCGTCACCTCGTGGCCGAGCATGGTGCCGACCGTGCGGTTGATGTTGCGGATGGCGACCTGGGCGCGTACGGGCTGGGCCTCGGTCGCGCCGTCGGCGGCGAGCGCGTCGGCGGCGAGCTTGATCAGCTCGTTGTCGAGGGCCTTCGCCAGGCCGTGGTCCTGGGTGACGGTCTGGTGGCGGACGGCGCCCTCGGACAGTTCGGGCACGTGGAAGAGGGGGGCCAGTTCGAGCCCCTGTGCCTTCCAGTGGTTCACCGCGCGGGTGACGTCGAGGACCTCGGCGTGGCCGACGGCCTCCTCGATGGAGCGGAAGCCGAGTTCGGCGAGGAGTTCGCGGACCTCTTCGGCGATGAACCGGAAGAAGTTCACGACGTGCTCGGCCTTGCCGGTGAACCGGTCGCGCAGGACCGGGTTCTGCGTGGCGATGCCGACGGGGCAGGTGTCCAGGTGGCAGACGCGCATCATGACGCAGCCGGAGACGACCAGCGGGGCGGTGGCGAAGCCGAACTCCTCGGCACCCAGGAGGGCGGCGACGACGACGTCGCGGCCGGTCTTGAGCTGGCCGTCGGTCTGGACGACGATCCGGTCGCGCAGACCGTTGAGCAGCAGGGTCTGCTGGGTCTCGGCGAGGCCGAGTTCCCAGGGGCCGCCGGCGTGCTTGAGCGAGGTCAGCGGGGAGGCGCCGGTGCCGCCGTCGTGGCCGGAGATGAGCACGACGTCGGCGTGGGCCTTGGAGACGCCCGCGGCGACGGTTCCGACGCCGACCTCGGAGACCAGCTTGACGTGAATGCGCGCCTCGGGGTTGGCGTTCTTCAGGTCGTGGATGAGCTGGGCGAGGTCCTCGATGGAGTAGATGTCGTGGTGCGGCGGCGGGGAGATGAGGCCCACGCCGGGCGTCGAGTGACGCGTCCTGGCGATCCACGGGTAGACCTTGTGGCCGGGCAGCTGGCCGCCCTCGCCGGGCTTGGCGCCCTGGGCCATCTTGATCTGGATGTCGTCCGCGTTGACCAGGTACTCGGAGGTCACGCCGAAGCGGCCGGAGGCGACCTGCTTGATGGAGGAGCGGCGGGCCGGGTCGTACAGGCGCTCGGGGTCCTCGCCGCCCTCGCCGGTGTTCGACTTGCCGCCGAGTTGGTTCATGGCGATGGCGAGGGTCTCGTGCGCCTCCTGGGAGATGGAGCCGTACGACATGGCGCCGGTGGAGAAGCGCTTGACGATCGCGGAGACCGGCTCGACCTCGTCGAGGGGGATGGGTCCCCGGTCGGAGGTGAAGCCGAAGAGCCCGCGCAGCGTCATCAGGCGCTCGGACTGCTCGTTGACACGGTCGGTGTACTGCTTGAAGACGTCGTAGCGGCCGGAGCGCGTGGAGTGCTGGAGGCGGAAGACCGTCTCGGGGTCGAACAGGTGCGGTTCGCCCTCGCGGCGCCACTGGTACTCGCCGCCGATGTCGAGTGCGCGGTGCGCGGGGGCGATGCCGGTGGCGGGATACGCCTTGGCGTGGCGGGCGGCGACCTCCTTCGCGATGACGTCGAGGCCGACGCCGCCGATCTTGGTGGCGGTGCCGTGGAAGTACTTCTCGACGAAGGCCGCGTCGAGGCCGACGGCTTCGAAGACCTGGGCGCCGCGGTAGGAGGCGACGGTGGAGATGCCCATCTTGGACATGACCTTCAGGACGCCCTTGCCGAGGGCGTGAATCAGGTTGCTGATGGCCTTCTCGGACTCGATGCCGGGCAGGAAGGTGCCCGCGCGGACGAGGTCCTCGACGGACTCCATCGCCAGGTAGGGGTTGACGGCGGCGGCGCCGAAACCGATGAGGAGGGCCACGTGGTGGACCTCGCGGACGTCTCCGGCCTCGACGAGGAGGCCCACCCGGGTGCGCTGCTTGGTGCGGATGAGGTGGTGGTGGACGGCCGCGGTGAGCAGCAGCGACGGGATCGGCGCGTGCTCGGCGTCGGAGTGCCGGTCGGACAGGACGATCAGGCGGGCGCCGTTGCCGATGGCGGCGTCGGCCTCGGCGCAGATCTCCTCGATGCGGGCGGCGAGGCTGTAGCCGCCTCCGGAGACGCGGTAGAGACCGGAGAGGGTGGCGGCCTTGAAGCCGGGCAGGTCGCCGTCGGCGTTGACGTGGATGAGCTTGGCCAGCTCGTCGTTGTCGATGACGGGGAAGGGCAGGACGACGGTGCGACAGGACGCGGCGCTCGGTTCGAGCAGGTTGCCCTGGGGGCCGAGCGTGCTGCGCAGGGAGGTGACGAGCTCTTCGCGGATCGCGTCCAGGGGCGGGTTGGTGACCTGGGCGAACAGCTGGGTGAAGTAGTCGAAGAGGAGCCGGGGGCGTTCCGACAGGGCGGCGATCGGCGAGTCGGTGCCCATGGAGCCGATCGGCTCGGCGGCGGACCCTGCCATCGGGGCGAGCAGGACGCGCAGCTCCTCCTCGGTGTAGCCGAAGGTCTGCTGGCGGCGGGTGACCGAGGCGTGGGTGTGCACGATGTGCTCGCGCTCGGGGAGGTCGGACAGCTCGATCTCGCCGGCTTCCAGCCACTGGGCGTAGGGGTGCTCGGCGGCGAGCTGGGCCTTGATCTCGTCGTCCTCGATGATGCGGTGCTCGGCGGTGTCGACGAGGAACATGCGGCCGGGCTGCAGGCGGCCCTTGCGGACGACCTTCGCGGGGTCGATGTCGAGGACGCCGACCTCGGAACCGAGGACGACGAGGCCGTCGTCGGTGACCCAGTAGCGGCCGGGGCGCAGGCCGTTGCGGTCGAGTACGGCGCCGACCTGGGTGCCGTCGGTGAAGGTGACGCAGGCGGGGCCGTCCCAGGGCTCCATCATCGTGGAGTGGTACTGGTAGAAGGCGCGGCGGTCGGGGTCCATCGAGCCGTGGTTCTCCCACGCCTCGGGGATCATCATGAGCACCGAGTGCGGCAGGGAGCGGCCGCCGAGGTGCAGCAGTTCGAGGACCTCGTCGAAGGACGCCGAGTCGGAGGCGTCGGGGGTGCAGACGGGGAAGATCCGCTCGAGGCCGGCGGCGGAGCCACTGTGCCCACGGTCGGCGGAGCCACTGTGCCCACGGTCGGCGGAGCCGAACAGATCCGAGGCCAGCTGGGACTCGCGGGCGCGCATCCAGTTGCGGTTGCCCTTGACGGTGTTGATCTCACCGTTGTGGGCGACGAAGCGGTAGGGGTGCGCGAGGGGCCACGACGGGAAGGTGTTCGTGGAGAACCGGGAGTGCACCAGAGCGATCGCGGAGCCGAAGCGGCGGTCGGACAGGTCCGGGAAGAAGGGCTCGAGCTGACCGGTGGTGAGCATGCCCTTGTAGACGATGGTCCGCGCGGACAGCGACGGGAAGTAGACGCCCGCCTCGCGCTCGGCGCGCTTACGCAGCGCGAAGGCCGTGCGGTCGAGGTCGATGCCCTTGGAGGCGTGGTCCGTGACGAAGATCTGGCGGAAGGCCGGCATCGTGGAGCGGGCGGTGGCGCCGAGCAGTTCGGGCGCGACGGGCACCTCGCGCCAGCCGAGGACGGTCAGGCCCTCGGCGGCGGCGATCTCCTCGATGCGGGCGACGGCCTCGTCGGTGGCGTCCACGGGGAGGAAGGCGGTGCCGACGGCGTAGGCGCCGGCCTCGGGCAGTTCGAATCCGGCCACCTCGCGGAAGAAAGCGTCGGGGACCTGGGAGAGGATGCCCGCGCCGTCACCGGAGTCCGGCTCGGAACCGGTGGCACCGCGGTGTTCCACATTGCGCAGGACGGTGAGTGCCTGCTCGACCAGGGTGTGGGACGCCTCGCCGGTAAGGGTGGCGACAAAGCCGACGCCGCAGGCGTCGTGCTCGTCGCGGGGGTCGTACATGCCCTGCGGGGCAGGGCGAGCATCCATGAAGGACCAGTTCTGGCCATGCGCGGAATGCTGGGACGGCTGGCGCGGCGTACGCATCGGCTCTCCCGTCGTCGTCATGTGGCATGTGCGAAGTGCCGAGGGACGACGTTGGCCCTCTGCGTGACTGCAAAATTTCGTGCAGATTACACGATGAAGCGGATCCCGATGAGCGGGAAATTCCGTTCCGCCATGTGGACACCATGCAGGTCACGGCAGGGGTTCCGCACCTGGCAGGAGAAGCTGTGGGGACCGTGGCGGGCAGATCGGTGTCCGCCGGTCCGAGGGCGGGGGCGGACGCCTTGGCCCACTCCCGCGACTGCGTCGCGGGCCTCATTGCCCACAGTGCTTTCGGCTCATGCCCCGTCGTCACGCGGTCGAAACCAACAAGTAACAGCTACTTGCGCGGCCCCTCACACGGGAGCCGGCCGGGGCATCGGTGCCGCTCGTCCGGGCGGGGCACCGACCTGGTCGCCCCGATCCGGTCGCCCGGGTCCGGGCCAGCCGTACGGGGTCGTACGGGGCGAGCCGTCCGAGCCGGGTCATCCTACGGCGGTTCCGAACCATGTGCCCAGGGCGTAGGTGAGACCGGCCGCCGCGCCGCCGAGGGCGAGCTGCCGCAGACCGCTGTACCACCAGGTCCGCGCGGTCACCTTGGCCACCAGGGCGCCGCACAGGAAGAGTCCCAGGAGCGCCAGCAGCACGGCGGGCCACAGACTGCTCGCGCCGAGCAGGTACGGCAGGACGGGCAGCAGCGCGCCCAGGGCGAAGGCGCCGAAGCTGGAGACCGCGGCCACGGTGGGTGAGGGCAGGTCGCCGGGGTCGATGCCCAGTTCCTCTCGGGCGTGGATCTCCAGTGCCTGCTCGGGGTCCTTCGACAGCTGCCGGGCCACCTCGGCGGCGAGCTCCGGCTCGACGCCGCGGGCCTCGTAGAGGGCGGCGAGTTCGGCCTCCTCGTCCTGGGGGTGCTTGTGCAGTTCGCGTCGCTCGACGTCCAGCTCGGCCTCGACGAGCTCGCGCTGGGAGGCGACGGAGGTGTACTCGCCGGCGGCCATGGAGAAGGCGCCGGCCGCCAGGCCCGCGAGGCCGGTGATGACGAGGGTCTGCTGTCCGACCGAGCCGCCGGCGACGCCGGTCATCAGCGCGAGGTTGGAAACCAGGCCGTCCATCGCGCCGAAGACGGCGGGGCGCAGCCAGCCGCCGTTCACGTCGCGGTGGGTGTGGTTGTCGCGGTGCGCCTCGTGCAGCGTCGCCTCGGTCTCGATGATCGCCATGCCGTCCCCCAGGGAGTTCGCGGAAGCGCCTGCGAAGCCGACGCCGCCGGCGGCTGATGCAGACCTCGATTTAGACGTGTTCTATTTTTGAACAACACCCAACGTACGCCTCCCCATCCCCTCCCGCCAGCAAGGAAAGGCTGGGCTAACCTGCGGTTTTGTCGATTCCGCCGCTCGCCCGCGGGAAGGCCCGCACAGATGTCGACCGGGTGACACCGTGGCCTGTGAGGCTGTGTCGGACCTCACATCGGGGACAGTTCCGCAAAGGGCTTCGCGCCTCTCGGGGCGCCCCTGAGAGGAGAGCCGCGTATGGCATCGATCGCCTGCATCCCCTCGGCCCCGGCGCCCGGGGACTCCCTCGGGCTCCGCGAACGGGCACGCGGCGCGCTGCTCGGCCTGGCCGTCGGCGACGCGCTGGGCGCCCCGGCCGAGAACTTGAAACCCTCCGAGATCCGCGCGCGGTGGGGCCGCATCACGGGATACGTGGCGGAGCACCCCGCCGGCACGGACGACACCGAGTACGCGATCCTGTCCGGCCTGCTACTGGCCCGGCACGGGTCGGCGCTCACCCCGGCGCAGGTCGGGGCGGCCTGGCACGAATGGATCGCGGACCGCGCCGAGGGGCGGTTGCGCGGTGCCGGATTCAGCGAGCGCGGCACCCTGGAGAACCTCCGCCGGGGACTGGCCGCCCCCGTCTCCGCCCAGCACCGCCACGCCTGGAGCGACGGGCTGGCGATGCGGGCGGCACCGCACGGCGTCTTCGCGGCCGGCCGTCCCGCCGAGGCGGCCCGGCTGGCAGCGATCGACGGCTCGGTCAGCCACGACGGCGAGGGCATCTACGGAGGCCAGGCGGTCGCGGCAGGCGTGGCTGCGGCGATGGCCGGGGCACCGGTGGTCACCGTCGTGGCCACCGCGCTGGCCCTGGTGCCGGAGGACTCCTGGACCGCCCGTTCCCTGCGCCGCGCCGTCACCGCCGCCCACCGGGGCGAACGCGCGGTCCGCTCCGCGGTCGTGATCGGCGGCTACCCCTGGACCGACCTGGCCCCCGAAGCCGTCGCCCTCGCCTTCGGCGCGTACGCGGCGGCGGACGGGGACTTCGAACAGACGGTGCTGACGGCCGTCAACATGGGCCGCGACGCGGACACCACGGCGGCGGTGGCGGGCGCCCTCGCGGGCGCGACGCGGGGCGCCGCCGCGATCCCGGAGGCCTGGGCGGCCGCGATCGGCCCGGCCCGCGGCAGCTGCCTCCCGGCGATGGCGGGCCACCACGTCCTGGACATCGCGGACCTGCTCACCCCGACACCGGCCGCCGACACAACGGAGACCCCGTCATGACCCTCTCCCCGCCGGCAACGACACCCACATCCACACCACCGGAACCACCATCCGCACCCCCCACCGAAAACCCCCCGCCGAGGCCGCCCCCGCCCGATCACGAAACCCGCACCTCCGATACCCGCCACCCCGAGGACGACCCCGAGGCCGCCGACGGCGCGACAGTCCCACCGGGGCCACCCGCACCCGGTCCCGCATCCGCATCCCGCACGAGTGGTGCGGACGGGAAACACCAGGCCGAAGGCGAAGTCGAGGCCTCCGGAGACCACCGGACCAGGACAGCACCCCCCGCCCCGCCGCCGCAGGCACCCCGCGTCGAGGGCCTCCTCCTCGGCCTCGCCGCCGGAGACGCCGCCGGCTGGCCCGCGGCCCGGCACCGTGCCGCCCGGATGCCCGAGTGGACCCGGCGCCTCACCCGGGAGCTGGACACCTTCGCCGAGCAGAACGCGATCACCACCCTCCCCGTACCCATCGCCCTCAACCAACCCCCGGAACCCCTGCGCCTCGGCCCCTCCGACGACGCCGAGTGGGCGGTGTTCGCCGCCGAGGCGGTCCTGCGGGCCGGCGACGACGGCGCGCTCGGCGACCTGAGCCGCGAACGCCGCACCCGGGCCGCCATCGACCTCTCCTGGAACGCCGTGGCCGGCGAGGTCGCCGCGGCAGCGGAACGCGCGCCCGAGGTCGAGTCGGCCGTCCTGCCCCTGCGCGCCCGCATCTCCGTACGAGCCGGACTCGGCAATCTCGCCACCGGTCTGCGCCCGCCCGCCACCGGTCACGACAACCCGCACTACTTCGATGACGCGGCCTGCGTACGGGCCTGTGTCCTGGCCGTGGCCCACCCCGGCGACCCCGAAGGCGCCGCCGCGCTCGCCGAGTTCGACGCCCGCTACACCCAGGACGGCGACGGGGTGCACGGCGCCCGCGCGATGGCCGCCGCCGTCGCCCTCGCGCTGGCCGGCGCGGACGTCGAGGCATGCGTGGCGGCCGCGGTGGCCGAGTTGCCCGAGGAGACGGAGATCGGCCGCAACGCCCGGCACGCGCTGCGGCTCGCCGCGGACGCCGACGGCGCCTTCGCCCTCGTACCGCCCCTGGAGCACCAGATCGTCGACCACGTCTACAGCTACGGCATCGCCGCCGCCGAGACCGTCCCCGTGGCCCTCGCGCTGGCCACCGCCTCGCACGGCCGGATCGTGGAGGCGGTGCCCGCGGCGGCCTGTCTGTCCCGGGTCGCGGACTCGGCCCCCGCCCTCGTCGGCGCGCTGACCGGCGCGCTCGGCGGCGGCGCGGCGATCCCGGAGTCCTGGCGGGAGAGCTGCCGCATCCTCTCCGGCTGCACGCTCCCCCGGCTCACCGGCACCGACCTGGTGGAACTCGCCGGACTCCTGGAAGCCGCACAACCACCTCCCCCCGGAGGATGATTCGGGCATGACGCTCAAAGAGCATGAAAAGCAGGTTCAGGGTGCCTCCCTTGACGAGCGGATCACCGGCGCGCTGGTGGGAGCCGCCGTCGGCGACGCGCTCGGCGGCCCCGTCGAGGGGTACTCCCCCGAGCAGATCGTCGAGCGCCACGGCGGCCGTGTCCACGGCGTCGTCGGCCCCTGGAACGGCGATGCCTGGCGCACCGCCCGTCCGATCGCCCCGTACCACAAGGGCGACGGCCACGTCACCGACGACACCCTCATGACGCACGCCCTGGTCCGGGTGTACGCGCGGGTCCGGAACCATCTGGACGCCCACGCCGTCGCCGACCACCTGGTCCCGGACCTGATGACGCAGCCGCGCTGGATCCCGGAGCTGGAGGCGGAGGCGCTCCCGTTGCAGCGGGTCTTCCTCGCGGAGAAGTGGCTGGTGACCCGGATCCACTACGGCCATGTCGACCCGCGCGAGGCGGGCGTCGGCAACATCGTCAACTGCGGTGCCGCGATGTACATGGCCCCGGTCGGCCTGGTCAACGCGGCCCACCCGGCGGGCGCCTACGCCGAGGCGCTGGACGTCGCGGGAGCCCACCAGTCGTCGTACGGCCGGGAGGCGGCCGGCATTCTCGCCGCGGCCGTGGCGTCGGCGTGCGCACCGGGGGCGACGCCGGACTCGGTCGTCACCGCCTGCCTGTCCCTGGCGAAGGACGGCACACGGACGGCGATCGAGCGGGTCTGCGACGTGGCGTCCCGCCATACGGACTTCGAGTCCGCGCTGCGCCCGCTGCGGGAGGCGGTGACCCCGTACGACACCGTGGGCCCCGACTACCGCACGCCCTCGCTGGGTGCCCGCCGTCCGTCGCGGCTGCACGCGATCGAGGAACTCCCGGTCGCGCTGGGCATGGTGGTGGTGGCCGGCGGCGACTTCCGGCACGCGGTGCTGGGCGCGGTGAACTACGGCCGGGACTGCGACTCCATCGCCACGATGGCCGGCGCTGTGACGGGTGCCCTCGGTTCGCCGGTTCCCGAGGACTGGGCGAAGACCGTGGCGGAGGCCAGTCGTCTCGACCTCCTGGAACCCGCGGCCGCGCTGACGGAGGTGGCCCGCGAGGTCTTCGCGCGCGACGTGTCCCGGCGCCGCGCGCACGAAAGGGCGTTCGCCGAGCTGGGGGGCCCGGAATGCTCCGACTGACCTGGGTCCAGCCGGAGGACCTGATCGGGCACGAGCTGCGCCAGGCGGCCCAGGACGGCCGGGCGGCCACGGCCGTCGCCGCCGTCGCGGCCCGGTGGCGCGCGGCGGGCGGCCCCGAGGCCCCGCCCCGCGCGGGCGCCTCCCCGCGACCGGTGTCCCGCTACCTCCGGCTGCTGGCCGGGGACCTCCTGGACGAACTCGCCGACCTGCCCAGCGGCCTGGCGGACGATGAACCGACGGACCTCGGCGCCATCAAGTCCCTCTGCCCCCACTGGCCTTCACCCGTCGAGGCCGCTCCCCCGGCCCCTGACCACCTCGAAGCCGACCGCCTCGAAGCCGCCTGGCTCGGCCGTGCCGTCGGCTGTCTGCTCGGCAAGCCGGTGGAGAAGCTCGCCCTCGACGGCATCCGCCAACTCGCCCGGGCCACCGGAAACTGGCCTCTGAACGGCTACTTCACCGCCCTCGGAGTCCCCGAGGAGCTGGCCGCGCGGTACCCCTGGAACCGTCGCTCGGCGGCCACCTCGCTCGCCGAGAACATCGACGGGATGCCCGAGGACGACGACCTCGACTACCCACTTCTCAACCTGCTGTTGCTCCAGCGGTACGGCAAGGCTTTCACCACCGCGGATGTGGCCCGGCTCTGGCTGGACGAACTCCCGGCGGGCCGTGCCTTCACCGCCGAACGCGTCGCCTACCGCAACCTCCTCGACGGCCTGGAGCCCCCGCGCACCGCCCGCCACCGCAATCCGTTCCGCGAGTGGATCGGCGCCCTGATCCGCGCCGACGTGCACGGCTGGACCCACCCCGGAGATCCGGCGGGCGCCGCCGAACAGGCCCACCGCGACGCGGTCCTCACGCACACCGCAGGCGGTGTCCACGCCGCGATGTTCAGTGCGGCCGTCATCGCCACCGCCGCAGGCGCGGGCGCAGGTGGCGACCGCCCGGACGTCCACGCCTGCCTGCGCGCCGGCCTCACCGTCGTACCGCCCCGCTCCCGGCTCGCCCGCGCCGTACGCGAGGCCGTCCAACTGGCGGACGAGCACGACGACTTCGTCACCGTCGTCGACCGGCTCCATACCCTGCACGCCGGGATCCACTGGGTGCACGCCGTCCCCAACACCGCCCTGATCGCCGCCGCCCTCACCCACGCGGACGGCGATTTCACCGGCGCCGTCTGCCGTGCCGTGTCCGGCGGCTGGGACACGGATTCGAACGGCGCGACGGTCGGCGGTATCACCGCCCTGCTCGCCGGTTCCCCCGCCGCGCTTCCCGAGCGCTGGACAGCCCCGTTGAAGAACCGGCTGGCCACCTCCGTCGGCGACTTCAACGGCGTCGGCTTCGACACCCTGGCCCGTCTGACCTGTCTGGAGGCCTCCCGCCCA
This sequence comes from Streptomyces chlorus, assembly GCF_042655885.1. NCBI lineage: Bacteria > Bacillati > Actinomycetota > Actinomycetes > Kitasatosporales > Streptomycetaceae > Streptomyces > Streptomyces chlorus. Next base: position 222,396 of record NZ_JBHSOA010000025.1, on the reverse strand, counting down.
TGACCCGGCCCACCACACCCACCTCCCACTCCCCCGTCCCCTCCGCTCCCCCGCCCCCGCCCCCGCCCCCGCTGTCCGGCCTGCGTGTCCTGGACCTCGCCACTCTCTTCGCCGGACCCCTCGCCGCGACCCTGCTCGGCGACTTCGGCGCGGAGGTCGTCAAGGTCGAGCACCCGAGGAAGCCCGACCCCTCCCGCGGCCACGGCCCGTCGAAGAACGGCGTGGGGCTGTGGTGGAAGATGCTCGGCCGCAACAAGCGGACCATCACCCTCGACCTGTCCACCCGCGGCGGCCGGGCGACCCTGCTGCGCCTCGCCGGGACCGCCGACGTGATCATCGAGAACTTCCGGCCCGGCACCCTGGAGAAGTGGGACCTGGGCTGGTCCGAACTGTCCGCCGCCAACCCCCGTCTCGTCCTGGTCCGAGTCACCGGCTTCGGCCAGTTCGGCCCGTACGCGCATCGCCCCGGCTTCGGCACGCTCGCCGAGGCGATGAGCGGTTTCGCCGCCATCACCGGTGAGCCGGACTCGCCCCCGACGCTGCCGCCGTTCGGCCTGGCCGACTCCATCGCGGGCCTGACCACGGCGTACGCGGTGCTGACCGCACTCGCCGGGCGGGACCGCACCGGCGAGGGCCAGGTCGTCGACATGGCCCTCATCGAACCGATCCTCACCGCGCTCGGACCCCAGCCGACCTGGTACGACCAGCTCGGCCACGTCCAGCCGCGCACCGGCAACCGCTCCCAGAACAACGCCCCGCGCGGCACCTACCTCACCGCCGACGGCACCTGGGTCGCCGTCTCCACCTCGGCCCAGTCGGTCGCCGAGCGGGTGATGCGGCTGGTGGGGCGGCCCGAGCTGATCGACGAACCGTGGTTCGCCACCGGCGCCGGCCGCGCTCAGCACGCGGACGTCCTGGACGAGGCGGTGGGCGGCTGGATCGCCTGCCGCACCCGTACCGACGTGCTCGCCGCCTTCGAGAAGGCCGAGGCCGCGGTGGCGCCCGTCCAGGACGTACGGGACGTGATGGCCGACCCGCAGTACCAGGCCCTGAACACCATCACCACGGTCGACGACCCCGAGCTGGGCCCGCTGCGCATGCAGAACGTTCTCTTCCGGCTCTCCCACACTCCCGGCGCGATCCGCTGGGCGGGCCGCCCGCACGGCGCCGACACCAACGAGGTCCTGACCGAACTGGGCCTCACCCCGGCCGAGCTGACGGCCCTGCGCGCGGAAGGCGCACTGTGACGGGGGCATCCCCGCTGACCTGGCTGTACGCGCCGGGCGACCGGCCGCGTGTGGTGGCGAAGGCGCTCATCTCCGGGGCCGACGTGGTGGTGATCGACCTGGAGGACGCCGTCGCTCCCGACCGCAAGGCGTACGCCCGTGCCGCCTCCGCCGAGCTGCTGTGCGACCCGCAGCCGGTCCCGGTCCACGTCCGCGTCAATGCCCTGACCGGCCCCTGGGGCGAGGCCGACCTCGCCGCCGTCGCCCCCGCCGGGGGCCTGGCGGGCCTGTCCGGCCTGCGGCTGCCCAAGGTGTCCTCGCCCGCCGACGTCGTCCGGGTCGCCCGGCGGGCCGTGTCCGCCCACGGCGGCGCGCTCGGTCTGTACGCGCTGCTGGAGACGGCCGTCGGCATCGAGCGGGCGCACGACGTGGCCACCGCCCACCCGTCCCTGCGCGGTATCTCGATCGGCGAGGAGGACCTACGGACCGATCTGGGCGTACGCGACGACGCGGGCCTCGACTGGTCCCGCTCCCGCGTGGTCGTCGCCGCGCGGGCGGCGGGGCTGGCCCCGCCCACCCAGTCCGTCCATCCGGACATCCGCGACCTGGACGGTCTCCTCGTCTCCTGCGTCCGTGGCCGCACCCTGGGTTTCCTGGGCCGCGCCGCCATCCACCCGCGTCAGCTGCCGGTCATCGAGCGCGCCTATCTGCCCACGGAGAAGGAGATCGAGCAGGCGGAGACGGTCGTCAAGGCGGCGGCCGGCGAGCAGGGCGCCCAGGCACTTCCCGACGGCCGCTTCATCGACGCGGCGGTGGTGACGGCCGCCCAGCGGGTCCTGTCCCTGGCCCGCCGCACCTAGGGCCTCTCGTGTGGATCGGGCCGGGCTCGCGGGGTCCGGCACCGCACCCCGCCGCGTTGCCGTCGGTCCCCGGGGCTCTTTCCCCAAGCTCTCGACTTCTCTCCCCCGCTCGGCTTCGCTCGAGCGGGGGAGACCCCATGAGCAGGGGAGACCTCAACGGCTCCCTCCTCCGCCTTGCGGGGCACGGCACCGGACCCCACTCCGGTCCGATCCACACGAAAGACCCCAGGCCCCACGCACACGCCCGTGGGGCGCCCGGAGATCCCGGGCGCCCCACGGCGTCGTTCCCGTACAACGGGCCGCCGGTCAGCGGCGGACCGGCGGACCGTCAGCTCTTCTTCGCCGACCCGGCCTCGTCCTTGGATCGCACGTCCCCGGAGTCCGCCGTCCCGGAGTCCGCGTCCTCGGAATCCGCCCGGGCCGTCTCCGTCTTGACGTCCTCGGCCTTCGCGTCACCCGGCTCGGTGGCGTCCTTGTCCGCCGTGCCGTCGTTCTCCTTCGGGCTCGCGTCAGCCTTCGACCCGGCGTCCGGCTTCTTCGGCCCGGCTTCTTCCTTCGCCTCCGGCGGGTCCGCCTTGTCGTCCTTGCCGGCGGTCTCCGGCTCGGCCGCCTCGGACCCGGAACCGCTCCCGGCCTCGCCCGGGGCGTCGTCGCCCCCGGCGGAACCGTCTGTCGCTCCACCTGCCGCACCGCTGGCGGCAGCCGCGCCCGGTTCCACCACGGTCTCGCGTCCCGGACGCAGCTTCGCCGACGCCACGAAGTACACGATCGCGAGCACGAACACGATCATCGCGGTCCAGTTGTTCAGCCGCAGGCCCAGGATCTCGCGGGCCTCGTCGACGCGCATGTACTCGATCCAGAACCGGCCCGCGCAGTACGCGGCGACGTACAGCGCGAACGCCCGCCCGTGCCCGAGCTTGAAGCGGCGGTCCGCCCAGATGACCAGCAGGGCGACGCCCACGCACCACAGCGACTCGTACAGGAACGTCGGGTGGTAGTACCCCGGTACCCGGCCGCCCGCCGTGGACGTGATGTGCAGGGCCCACGGAAGGTCCGTCTCCCGCCCGTACAGTTCCTGGTTGAACCAGTTGCCCCAGCGTCCGATCGCCTGCGCCAGCGCCAGAGCGGGGGCCAGGGCATCGGCATACGGCGGAAGGGCGATGCCCCGGCGCCGGCAGCCGATCCAGGCACCCACCGCGCCCAGCGCGACGGCGCCCCAGATACCGAGGCCACCCTCCCAGATCTTGAAGGCGTCGACCCAGTTGCGGCCCTCACCGAAGTAGAGCTGGTAATCGGTGATCACGTGGTAGAGGCGGCCACCGATCAGGCCGAACGGGACGGCCCAGAACGCGATGTCCCAGGCGGTTCCCTTCTGGCCGCCGCGCGCCACCCACCGGCGGTCGACGATCCAGAGGGCGACGAAGAGGCCGGCGAGGATACTGAAGGCATAGCCGCGGAGCGGAACGGGGCCGAGGTACAGCACCCCGCTCGACGGGCTGGGAATGTAGGCAAGTTCCATGGCAGGGTCGACGCTACCGCGCCGGACCGGTCCCACGGTGGGCGGCCCGGCTACGGGTCCATAACGGGAAGGCTCGCATCCCTACTGCTGATTGGCCTCCTCCACCATCTTCTTGAGCTTCGCCGGGGTCATCGTCCGGTCCTGGTAGATGTTCTTGTCGCCGAGCAGGACGGTCGGTGTGCCGGAGAAGCGGCCCTTCTGGAAGGCCTCGTTGGACTTCGCGACCCAGCTGTTGTGCGTGCCGTCCTCCACGCAGCCGCGGAAGGCGGGGGTGTCGAGGCCCCCGACCTTGCTGGCCAGCTCGATGAGCTTGGCGTTGTCGGCGAAGGCGTCGTCCCTCTCCGGGGGCTGGTTGTCGAACAGCACGTCGTGGTACTCGGCGAACTTGCCGACGTCCTGGGCACAGGCCGCCGCGTTGGCGGAGTTGCGGGAGCCGGTGCCGCCCAGGTTCCCGTCGATCAGCGTGACGAGGTGGTACTCGATCTTCAACTGGCCGGACTTGGTCAGCTCATGGAGGGTCGGCCGGTACGCCAGCTCGAAGGACTTGCAGGCGGGGCAGCGGAAGTCCTCCCACACGGTGAGGGTGGACCTGGCACTCTCCTTGCCGACCGGGATGGCGAGGCCGTCCTTGCCGAGCGCCCCCGAGGGCGCCACCACCGGGCCCGCCTTCTTGCTCCCGTCGTCCTTGCCCGCATTGGCGGCGACGATGCCGATCACCGCCGCGAGCGCCAGGACACAGACCACGCTCGCACCCACGATCAGGGTGCGGCGCCGCCTGTCCGCCGCTTTCTGCTTCTCACGCTCGTCCGCCAGCCGCTCACGGGCGGTGCGCTTTCCCTCACGGTTCTTCTCGCTCACACCCCGCAGAACGAACCGGGGAGGCGCAACGCGCCTCCCCGGCCCCAGGTCCACCCGTACGAGGGACCCGTATGACTAACTACGGAGCGTCTGCCGACGACGGGGCACCAGCGCCGCCGTCCTGGATCCGGCGCGGCCGGGCTCGGCCACCCACGCCGTCACCGGCCCCGCACGCCGTCAGGACCGGCCGCGTACGCCCTTGGCCAGTTCGCCCGCGAGCGCCCGCACGGCCTGGAGGCCCGCGGCCGGGTCGGGGGCGTCCAGCAGCCGCTTGACGAACGCCGATCCGACGATCACGCCGTCGGCGAAGCGGGCGACCTCGGCGGCCTGGGCGGCGTCGGAGACGCCGATCCCGACGCACACCGGCAGGTCGCCACGGCTCGCGCGGGCGCGTGCCACGAGGTTCTCGGCCTGCGCGCCGACCGACTGACGGGTGCCGGTGACGCCCATGAGGGAGGCCGCGTAGACGAAGCCGCTGCCCGCCGCGGTGATCTCGGCGAGCCGCTCGTCCTTACTGCTGGGCGCGACGACGAAGACGGTGGCGAGACCGTGCTTGTCGGCGTGCTCCCGCCACAGCGCCGACTCCTGGACGGGCAGGTCGGGCAGGATGCAGCCGGCGCCGCCCGCCTCGGCGAGTTCGGCGGTGAACCGCTCGACGCCGTAGCGGTCGATGGGGTTCCAGTACGTCATGACGAGGATCGGCTTCCCGGTGGCCCGGTGGGCCTCCCGGACCGTGCGCAGCACGTCGGCGATCCGCACGCCGCCGCGCAGGGCGATGTCGTCGGCGGTCTGGATGACGGGCCCGTCGAGGACGGGGTCGCTGTGCGGCAGGCCCACCTCCACGACGTCGGCGCCGCCGTCGATGACGGCCTTCACGGCGTCGATGCCTCCGTCGACGGTCGGGAACCCGGCCGGGAGGTAGGCGATCAGCGCGGCGCGGCCCTCGGACTTCGCCGTGGCGAGGGTGTCGTTCAGCAGCTTCACGTTCCCGCTCACTTGGCGTCCCCCTCGATCTCGGCGGTGTCGGTGCCCGCGTCGGCCGCGACGGTCCTGTCGGTGATATCGGTGTCGTACAGGCCGAAGTAGCGGGCGGCGGTGTCCATGTCCTTGTCGCCCCGGCCGGACAGGTTGACGACGATCAGCCCGTCCTTGCCCAGTTCCCGGCCGACCTCCAGGGCGCCGGCCAGCGCGTGGGCGCTCTCGATGGCCGGGATGATGCCCTCGGTGCGCGACAGCAGCCGCAGGGCCTGCATGGCGGCGTCGTCGGTGACCGCGCGGTACTCGCCGCGGCCGGAGTCCTTGAGGTAGGCGTGCTCGGGGCCGATGCCCGGGTAGTCGAGCCCCGCCGAGATGGAGTACGGCTCGGTGATCTGGCCCTCGTCGTCCTGGAGGACGTAGGAACGCGAGCCGTGCAGGATGCCGGGCTCGCCCGCGGTGAGGGTGGCCGCGTGCTCGCCGCTCTCGATGCCGTGTCCGGCGGGTTCGCAGCCGATGAGCCGGACCGAGGTGTCCGGGATGAAGGCGTGGAAGAGGCCGATGGCGTTGGAGCCGCCGCCGACGCAGGCGATCGCGGCGTCGGGCAGCCGTCCGGCCCGCTCCAGCAGCTGGCGGCGGGTCTCGACGCCGATAACGCGGTGGAAGTCGCGGACCATGCCGGGGAAAGGGTGGGGTCCGGCGACGGTGCCGAAGAGGTAGTGCGTGCGGTCGACGTTGGCGACCCAGTCGCGGAACGCCTCGTTGATGGCGTCCTTGAGGGTGCGGCTGCCGGACTTCACGGCGATGACCTCGGCGCCGAGCATGCGCATCCGGGCCACGTTGAGGGCCTGGCGCTCGGTGTCGATCTCGCCCATGTAGATGGTGCAGTCGAGGCCGAACAGGGCGCAGGCGGTGGCGGTGGCGACGCCGTGCTGGCCGGCGCCGGTCTCGGCGATGACCCGGGTCTTGCCCATGCGCCGGGTGAGCAGGGCCTGGCCGAGCACGTTGTTGATCTTGTGGGAGCCGGTGTGGTTGAGGTCCTCGCGCTTGAGGAAGACCCGGGCACCGCCGGCGTGTTCGGCGAACCGGGGCACCTCGGTGAGGGCGCTCGGGCGGCCGGTGTAGTTGACCATCAGGTCGTCGAGTTCGCGGGCGAACTCGGGGTCTGTCTTGGCCTTGTCGTACTCGACGGCGACCTCGTCCACGGCGGCGACGAGCGCCTCCGGGATGAACTTGCCGCCGAACGCGCCGAAGTAGCCCTCGGTGCTGGGGACCCGGCCCTCGGGATCGGGAATGAAGAACTGGCTGGGCATGCGGAAACCTCACGGTGAGTGTGCGGACACGTTGCGCCGTGGGGGCAGGGTGCGCCGACCGGCTTCAGGCCGAGTGCGGCTGGTCGCGCCGACGCGGCCGAGCGGCCTGTCGGCACAGCCCCGCGCCCCTTGTCAGGGGCGGTGCCATCGCAGTCCGTTGACCTGGCCGGGCTCGTCACCGATGTGGTAACGCACTCTGCGGCCGAGCACACGGCGAGCAGGGGCCCGGCAGCCTCGCGGGCGGCAGCCGCGAGCGAGGCGCGCGTACGGGTCCCTGGTCGTCAGGGTGATCGGGAGGGTCATCGGTGCCAGCCTAGCGGGGCTCAGCCGCGCCCGTGGCGCAGGGCAGGGTGCTCACCGGCCGCCACCAGGTCGGCGACCGCGGTCTTCGGGTCGCGGCCGGTGACCAGGGACTCTCCGACCAGGACGGCGTCGGCGCCGGCGTTGGCGTAGGCGATGAGGTCGTGCGGGCCGCGGACGCCGGACTCGGCGACCTTGACGAGGTGGTCCGGGATCTCGGGGGCGACCCGCTCGAAGGTGCCGCGGTCGACCTCGAGGGACTTGAGGTTGCGCGCGTTGACCCCGATGACCTTGGCGCCGGCGTCGACCGCGCGCTCGACCTCGTCCTCGTCGTGCACCTCGACGAGCGGGGTGAGCCCGATGGACTCGGCGCGCTCGATCAGCGACTCCAGGGCCGGCTGGTCGAGGGCGGCGACGATGAGCAGCGCGAGGTCGGCGCCGTGCGCCCGGGCCTCCCAGAGCTGGTACGAGGTGACGATGAAGTCCTTGCGCAGGACGGGGATGTCCACCCGCGCGCGAACCGCCTCCAGGTCGGCGAGCGAGCCGCCGAAGCGGCGCTGCTCGGTGAGGACGGAGATGACGGCCGCGCCGCCCGCCTCGTAGTCGGCGGCGAGTCCGGCCGGGTCGGCGATCGCGGCGAGCGCGCCCTTGGACGGGCTGGAGCGCTTGACCTCGCAGATCACCTTGACACCTTCGCCGCGCAGGGCGGCCGCGCCGTCCTTGGCCGCGGGAGCCTTCGCCACGCGCTCCTTGAGCTCGTCGAGGCTGACCCGTGCCTGGCGCTCCGCGAGGTCGGCACGGACTCCGTCGATGATCTCGTCGAGCACACTCACGCGAGGGGCCCCCTTCCAGACGGTCCGTCTTCAGTGCGTTCGATTCCGTCCCAGGGGCGTTGCCCGTCCTTGCGGCCGGGCCGCCGGACGAAACCGGTGGTCACTCCGATGATATCCGCAGTAGGGGGTACGTCTCACATCCGGTTGACGCCGGTCCCACTACCTGGACATTCGTCATGTGATCAAGGATGTAGCCAGCCACCGAACGGCAGGTTCCGGACAACCGTGAAGACCAGGACGAACGCCCCCAGGGACCACAGGAGCACCGGTTGGGGGTCGATGCGCAGGGGTTTTCCGCGCACCGCGCGGACCACCCATACGGTCCAGAGGACGGCGAAGGCCGCGTAACCGAGGACGGCGGGCGCGTTGGCCTGGAGGGCGGCCAGGAGGTCGCCGTGGGCGACGGCGTGCGCGCTGCGCAGTCCGCCGCAGCCGGGGCAGTACAGGCCGGTGAGGCGCAGCAGCGGGCAGGCGGGGTAGTGGCCGGGCTCGTTGGGGTCCACCGCCCCGACGTAGACGAAGGCTCCGGCGACGGCGGCAAGCGCTCCGGCGGGAAGGGCCAGTCGGGCGGCAATGCCGCGGGGCACGCTGTGGCTGACGGCGTTCACAGGGCGATTGTGCCCCGCGCTCGCGCGTCAGGGGCGGTTCCGGCACCCGTGTGCCGGCCGCCCCTGTCCGGAGTGCTCCCGGGATCAGCCCTCGGCGCGGACTGCCTTGCGGTCCGCGGCCGGCGGGTTGAGGGGGTGGAAGTGCGGCTTCTGGCCCATGCCCATCTTGCTCATGATTCCGCCGACGACACCGCCGAGCAGCACGACGCCCATGCCGGCCCAGAAACCCACCGGCGAGTCCGCCACCATGAACATGCTCGAGACGCAGAAACCGATGAACGAGATGATGACACCGGTCCAGGCGGCCGGGGTGTGACCGTGGCTGCTGCCCGCCATTGCTTGCTCCTCAGTGCTGTGTACGTGTCTGAGCAGGACGCTCGGATCGATTGTCCCGCACCCGCGCGTGCGCCGTGATCGGGGGTACTCCTCCGTGCGGCGAACGCCCCTCGCCGGCTGCTCGACAAAGCTCGACAAAGGGGGGACGGCGGTCCGGTGGTTCAGGCTCCGGTCGGGTCCTCGCCGCGGTCGAGGGCCTTCCACAGCTCCTCCGGCCGGTCGGGATCGCCGGCGGCGGCCGAACGGCGTGGTCGCGGGGCGCCGCCGCGCTCGTAGCGGCCGGACATCGCGGGCCACAGCCTGCCGTAGCGCAGGGCGAGCGCGCCGGCCAGCAGGAGCAGCAGGCCGCCCACGGCCGCGACGTAGGGCCAGGCCGTGTGACTGAGGGCTGCCACGGCGGCCGACGTGTCGCCGGAGACCTCGGCGGCCTTGTCGTCGAGCGCGGAGCTGTCGGAGGCGCCGAGCAGGGCGGCCGCGACGGTGCCCGCCCCGGACAGGGCGAGCAGGGCGGCGACGGCGAACCGGCCGGCCCGGCGGACGGCGAAGACGGCGACGAGCGCGGCCAGGCCCACCACGGCGAGGGCGGCGGGGACGCCGGTGACGTCGCTGCCGTTCGCGGTCAGGGGGAAGGAGCCGCCGGCCACGGTCGCGGTGCCCTGGGACCACTGCTGCCGGGTGGCGAGCAGGGCCACGGCCGCGCCCAGGGCACCGCACAGCAGGGCGACGGCGAGGCTGAGGCGGCCGGTCCGGGCGGAGCCGGCGGCCTCGGAACGGGGGTGAGGTACGGCAGTCACGTACTCCACTATCGCGTGAACCACGCGCGAGCGGTCACCCGGGGCTCGTGCCGGTCGTATCTCACACGGCTCCGGGCACGTCCCCCACGGCCCCGGGTGGGTGTCACACCGTGCCCAGCCGGTTCGCCATGTGGACGGCGCGCAGCACGGCGGCCGCCTTGTTGCGGCACTCGGTGTCCTCGGCGACCGGGTCGGAGTCGGCCACGATTCCGGCGCCCGCCTGGACGTACGCGGTGCCGTCGCGCAGCAGCGCGGTGCGGATGGCGATGGCGGTGTCGGAGTCACCGGCGAAGTCCAGGTAGCCGACGCAGCCGCCGTACAGTCCGCGCCGGGACGGCTCGAGTTCGTCGATGATCTGCATGGCACGGGGCTTGGGCGCGCCGGAGAGGGTGCCGGCCGGGAAGCAGGCGGTGAGCACGTCGAAGGCGGAGTGGCCGGGCGCGACCCGGCCGGTGACCGTCGAGACGATGTGCATGACGTGCGAGTACCGCTCGACGGACATGAAGTCGACGACCTCGACGGAGCCGGGCTCGCAGACCCGCCCGAGGTCGTTGCGGCCCAGGTCGACGAGCATGAGGTGCTCGGCGCGCTCCTTGGGGTCGGCGAGCAGTTCCTCGGCGAGGGCCTGGTCCTGCTGTGGGGTGGCGCCGCGCGGCCGGGTGCCGGCGATGGGGTGGACCATCGCCTGCCCGTCGTCGACCTTCACGAGTGCTTCGGGGGACGATCCGACGACGTCGAAGTCGTCGAAGCGGAACAGGTACATGTAGGGCGACGGGTTGGTGGCCCGCAGCACCCGGTAGACGTCCAGGGCGCTCGCCGTGACCGGGGTCTCGAACCGCTGGGAGGGGACGACCTGGAAGGCCTCTCCCGCGCGGATGCGTTCCTTGATGTCCTCGACGGCGGCCCGGAAGTCGGGGCCGCCCCACAGGGCGGTGTGGTCGGGGAGTTCGGAGGGCGGGAGGACGGCCGGGGGCTGGGCCACCGCGCGGGTGAGGTCGGCCTCCATGGCGTCGAGGCGGGCCACGGCGTCGGCGTGGGCCTCGTCGACGCCGGTCTCCAGGTCGTTGTGGTTGATCGCGTTGGCGATCAGCCAGACGGAGCCCTCCCAGTGGTCCATCACGGCGAGGTCGCTGGTGAGCAGCATGGTCAGCTCGGGCAGGCGCAGATCGTCCCGCCCGCCGGGGCCGATCTTCTCGAGCCGGCGCACGATGTCGTAGCCGAGGTAGCCGACCATGCCGCCGGTGAAGGGCGGCAGGCCGAGGTCGTGGGCGAGGTCGCGCGGGGTGTGCAGTGCTTCGAGTGTGGCGCGCAGCGTGGCGAGCGGATCGCCGTCGGCCGGTACACCGACGGGCGGGGTGCCCTGCCAGTGCGTCTGCCCGCCCTGCTCGGTGAGGGTGGCGGCGCTGCGGACGCCGACGAAGGAGTAGCGGGACCAGGAACGCCCTCCCCCACTGCTGAACGCGTGGGCGGTGCCCCCGTCGGCGGACTCGAGCAGAAAGGTGCCGGGGCGGTCCGCGGCGAGCTTGCGGTAGAGCGCGACCGGGGTGTCGCCGTCGGCGAGCAGTTTGCGAGTGACCGGGATGACCCGGCGGTCGGTGGCGAGCTTGCGGAACGTCTCGAGGTCCATGGCCGCAGACCTTACTGACCGGGGGCGTGCGCCCCGCTTTTGGCGCGGTCCGCGGGGGTGTCCGTGAGCAGCACGTCGGCGTCGAAGCAGGTGCGGGCGCCCGTGTGGCAGGCGGCGCCGACCTGGTCGACCTTGACGAGGAGGGTGTCGGCGTCGCAGTCCAGGGCGACGGACTTCACGTGCTGGACGTGCCCGGAGGTGTCCCCCTTGACCCAGTACTCCTGGCGGCTGCGCGACCAGTAGGTGCAGCGGCCGGTGGTCAGGGTGCGATGCAGCGCCTCGTCGTCCATCCAGCCCAGCATCAGCACCTCATGGGTGTCGTACTGCTGGGCGATGGCGGGCAGGAGGCCGTCGGGGCTGCGCTTGAGCCGCGCGGCGATCTCCGGGTCGAGGCGGCTGGGCCGGGGCGTGCTGGTCATGGAAACCATTGTGCCGTGCGGGTGGGCGGCTCCCGTGTCGCGTCCACGGGTCGGAAGGGTGCGGGGACGGGCCGGGGCGGCGCGTACGCGTCTCGTTGGGGTGACGGCCGGGGGACGGGTGGGCGGACCGGGCGGGTCACCGTAGGCTGGCTGCATGTCGACCCATGCCAAGCGTGAACGACTTCTCCTGACCGACCTGCTGGAGACCGCGGGCCCGGAGGCTCCCACTCTGTGCGAGGGCTGGCGCACCCGCGACCTCGCCGCCCATGTGGTGGTGCGCGAGCGCCGCCCGGATGCCGCCGGCGGGATGGTGGTCAAGCAGCTCGCACAGCGTCTGGAGCGGGTGATGGCGGAGTTCACCGCCAAGCCGTACGAGGAGCTGATCCAGCTGATCCGTACCGGCCCGCCGCGCTTCTCGCCCTTCAACCTCAAGCAGCTCGACGAGCTGTCGAACGTCGTCGAGTTCTACGTCCACACGGAGGACGTGCGCCGCGCGCAGCCCGACTGGACGCCGCGTGAGCTCGACCCGGTGTTCCAGGACACCCTGTGGTCACGGCTCGAGTCCACCGCCCGGATGATGGGCCGCGGTGCCGCCACGGGCCTGGTGCTGCGCCGCCCGGACGGCCGGACGGTGGTGGCCCGCCGCGGCACGCCGGTGGTCACGGTGACCGGCGAGGCGTCGGAGCTGCTGCTGTTCCTCTACGGGCGGCGCGAGGTGGCCAAGGTCGATCTGGAAGGCGACGCGGACGCGATCGAGAAGCTGAACGCGTCCAAACAGCTCGGTATTTGAATCCGAACGATCTCGGGGACCGTCCAAGTACGGTCATGGGTACCGGTGCCGGTGACCGGCCCCGGAAAGACTGCAAGATCGGAAGAAGAATCCCCATGATCAAGGTCGCCATGACCAGCGTGTACGTCGACGACGTGGCGAAGGCGCACGCTTTCTACACCGGCGTCCTCGGCTTCGAGACCCGCACCCGGGCGGACCTGGGCGACGGCACCCTGTTCGTCACGGTCGGGGCGGGCGAGGGGGCGCAGCGGGATCTGGAGCTGCTGCTGGAGCCGGGGCAGGGTCCCATCGCGGAGCCGTACCGCAGGGCGGTGCGCGAGGCGGGGCTGCCCGTCATCGTGTTCTCGGTGACGGACCTGCGCGCGGAGTACGAGCGGCTGCGCGGCGAGGGCGTGAACTTCGTCCAGGAGCCGCAGGAGCAGGGCCCCATACTCACCGCCGTCCTGGACGACACGGTCGGCAATCTGGTCCAGCTCGCCCAGCCGAAGGACTGAGCGAGCCGGCCGGGCGCCGTACGTCGGCCGGGCGCCGGCACGACGGCCGGGCGACGCGCGGCGGGCCTCACCGCACCGGGTGGCCCGCTTCCCGCAGGGTCTGCTTGACCTGGCCGATGCGCAGGTCGCCGAAGTGGAAGACCGAGGCGGCGAGGACCGCGTCGGCGCCCGCGGCGACCGCGGGCGGGAAGTCGGCGAGCCGGCCCGCGCCGCCCGAGGCGATCACCGGGACGGTGACATGCCTCCGGACGGCGGTGATCATGCCGAGGTCGTAGCCGTCCTTGGTGCCGTCCGCGTCCATGGAGTTGAGCAGGATCTCGCCCGCGCCCAGCTCTGCGGCCCGGTGGGCCCACTCGACGGCGTCGATGCCGGTGCCCCGGCGGCCGCCGTGCGTGGTGACCTCGAAGGAGTCGCCGGACTCGGTGCGGCGGGCGTCGACCGACAGGACGAGGACCTGGCGGCCGAAGCGCTCGGCGATCTCCCGGATGAGGTCCGGGCGGGCGATCGCGGCGGTGTTGACGCCGACCTTGTCGGCGCCCGCCCGCAGCAGCTTGTCCACGTCCTCGGTGGTGCGGACGCCGCCCCCCACGGTCAGCGGGATGAACACCTGTTCGGCGGTGCGGCGCACCACGTCGTAGGTCGTCTCGCGGTTGCCCGACGAGGCGGTGATGTCCAGGAACGTCAGCTCGTCGGCGCCCTCGGTGTCGTACACCTTGGCCATCTCGACGGGGTCGCCCGCGTCACGCAGGTTCTGGAAGTTGACGCCCTTGACGACCCGGCCGTTGTCCACGTCCAGGCAGGGGATGACTCGGATCGCCAGGGTCATGAATCGTGCTCCTCTGGTGTCTGCTCAGTGTCCGCTGATTGATCTCGGTCCCTGCTGACCGGCCTCGGTGTCCGCCGGCGGTCTCAGTGCCGGTGGGCCGGCCCGGTGGCGCCGAATGCTTCGACTTCCACCGCCACCAGTACGCGCGAGTCCATGAAGCCCTCCACCACCAGGAGGGTCGTGACCGGGCGCACCGGCTCGAACAGCTCTTTGTGGGCGCGACCCGCCGCGTCGATGTCCCGCGAGTGCGCGAGGTACACGCGCGTGCGGATCACGGAGTCGACGCCGAGCCCGAACTCGGCGATCGCCTCCAGGGCGCTGCCGAAGGCGGCCTTGGCCTGTTCGTACGGGTCGCCCTCCCCGTGCAGGACGTCGCCCTTGAACGCGGTCGTGCCGGCCACCAGGACGCGGTCGCCCGCCGCCACGGCGCGTGCGGACCCGAAGGACTCTTCCCAGGGGCTGTCGCCCCGCACGCGCCGTACGGCTTCGGATGTCATCGCACTGTGTCCTTTTTCAAGATGTAGCCTCCAGGGCCTCTTCCAGGGTGAACGCCTTCGCGTACAGGGCCTTCCCGACGATGGAGCCCTCGACGCCGAGCGGGACGAGCTCGGCGATGGCCCGCAGGTCGTCGAGCGACGACACGCCGCCGGAGGCGACCACGGGGCGGTCGGTGGCGGCGCAGACGTTCTTCAGCAGTTCCAGGTTGGGGCCCTGGAGGGTGCCGTCCTTGGCGATGTCGGTGACGACGTACCGCGCGCAGCCCTCCTGGTCCAGGCGCGCGAGCGTCTCGTAGAGGTCGCCGCCGTCGCGGGTCCAGCCGCGGCCGCGGAGGGTGGTGCCGCGTACGTCGAGTCCGACGGCGATCTTGTCACCGTGCTCGGCGATGATCCCGGCGACCCACTCGGGGGTCTCCAGGGCGGCCGTGCCGAGGTTCACGCGCGTGCAGCCGGTGGCCAGGGCGGCGGCCAGGGAGGCGTCGTCACGGATGCCGCCGGACAGCTCCACCTTGATGTCCATCGCCCCTGCGACCTCGGCGATCAGCGCGCGGTTGTCACCGGTGCCGAACGCGGCGTCCAGGTCGACCAGGTGCAGCCACTCGGCGCCCGAGCGCTGCCAGGCGAGCGCGGCCTCCAGGGGGGAGCCGTAGGAGGTCTCGGTGCCGGACTCGCCGTGCACGAGGCGGACGGCCTGGCCGTCGCGGACGTCGACGGCGGGGAGGAGTTCGAGCTTGGCCATGTCGCTACAGGGTTCCGATCCAGTTGGTGAGGAGCTGGGCTCCGGCGTCGCCGGACTTCTCGGGGTGGAACTGCGTCGCCCACAGGGCGCCGTTCTCCACGGCGGCGACGAACGGTTTGCCGTGGGTGGACCAGGTGACCTTGGGGGCCCGCATCACCGGGTTGTCCACCTGGAGGGACCAGTCGTGGACGGCGTAGGAGTGCACGAAGTAGAAGCGGGCGTCCGCGTCCAGGCCGGCGAAGAGTTCGGAGCCGGCCGCCGCGGCCACGGTGTTCCAGCCCATGTGGGGCACGATGTCGGCCTGGAGCGGCTCGACCGAGCCGGGCCATTCGTCCATGCCCTCGGTCTCGATGCCGTGCTCGATGCCACGGGCGAACAGGATCTGCATGCCGACGCAGATGCCCATGACGGGCCGGCCGCCGGACAGCCTGCGATCGATGATCCAGTCGCCGCGCGCCTCCTTGAGGCCCTTCATGCAGGCCGCGAAGGCGCCGACGCCGGGGACCAGCAGCCCGTCGGCGTTCATGGCGGTGTCGAAGTCGCGGGTTATCTCCACGTCGGCGCCCGCGCGCGCGAGGGCGCGCTCGGCGGAGCGGACGTTGCCGAAGCCGTAGTCGAAGACCACGACGCGCTTGGTGGCGCTCACGGTCACACCTCCAGCCGGAGAATGCCCGCGGTGAGACACATCGCGGCACCGACGGCGAGCACCACGACGACACCCTTGGGCAGCTTCTGCTTCGTGAACGAGACGACCCCGCCGACGAAGAACAGGCCGACGACGATCAGTGCGGTGGACAGCCCGTTCATGTTTACAGGGCGCCCTTCGTGGAGGGCAGGATGCCCGCCGCGCGGGGGTCGCGCTCGGACGCGTACCGCAGAGCCCGGGCCAGCGCCTTGAACTGGCACTCCACGATGTGGTGCGCGTTGCGCCCGTACGGCACGTGCACGTGCAGCGCGACCTGGGCCTGGGCGACGAAGGACTCCAGGATGTGCCGGGTCATCGTGGTGTCGTACTCGCCGATCATCGGCGCCATCTTCTCGGGCTCGGTGTGCACGAGGTAGGGGCGGCCGGACAGGTCGACGGTGACCTGGGCGAGGGACTCGTCCAGCGGGACCGTGCAGTTGCCGAAGCGGTAGATGCCCACCTTGTCGCCGAGGGCCTGCTTGAAGGCGGCGCCGAGGGCGAGGGCGGTGTCCTCAATGGTGTGGTGGGAGTCGATGTGCAGGTCTCCCTCGGTCTTCACCGTCAGGTCGAACAGACCGTGCCGGCCGATCTGGTCGAGCATGTGGTCGTAGAAGCCGACCCCGGTGGAGATCTCCGTCTTTCCGGTGCCGTCGAGGTCGATCTCGACGAGGACCGACGTCTCCTTCGTCGTCCGCTGGACGCGTCCTACGCGGCTCATGTGCTCTGCTCCTTCGGGGGTGTGGGGGTGGCCCCCACATAGCTGACCAGTTCACCGACCGCGTCGAGGAACGCGTCGTTCTCGGCCGGGGTGCCCGCGGTGACCCGCAGCCGTCCCGGTACGCCGTTGTCCCGCACCAGGACGCCCCGGTCGAGGATCTTCTGCCAGACCACGTGGGAGTCCGCGAACGTGCCGAACTGGACGAAGTTCGCGTCGGACTCGGTCACGTCGTAGCCGAGGGCGCGCAGTTCGGCGACCAGCCGGTCCCGCTCCCGCTTCAGCTGCTCGACGTACTTCAGCAGCGTGTCCGTGTGTTCCAGAGCGGCCAGCGCGGTCGCCTGGGTGACGGCGGACAGGTGGTAGGGCAGGCGGACGAGCTGCACGGCGTCCACGACGGCCGGGTGCGCGGCGAGGTAGCCGAGGCGCAGTCCCGCCGCGCCGAACGCCTTCGACATGGTGCGGGAGACGACGAGGTTCGGGCGGCCCTCGATCAGCGGCAGCAGGGAGTCGCCGTGGCTGAACTCTATGTACGCCTCGTCCACGACCACCATCGACGGCCTGGCCGCCTGCGCGGCCTCGTACAGGGCGAGAACGGTCTCGGCGGGGACCGCGGTGCCGGTGGGATTGTTGGGGGTGGTGACGAAGACGACGTCCGGGCGGTGCTCGGCGATCGCCTTCTCGGCGGCGGGCAGGTCGATGGTGAAGTCCTCGCCCCGGGGGCCGGAGAACCAGCCGGTGCCGGTGCCGCGCGCGATGAGTCCGTGCATCGAGTACGACGGCTCGAAGCCGATGGCCGTGCGGCCGGGGCCGCCGAAGGTCTGCAGCAGTTGCTGAATGACCTCGTTGGAGCCGTTGGCGGCCCAGACGTTCTCGACTCCGACGGGGTGTCCGCCGGTCTTCGTCAGGTATGCGGCCAGCCCGGCGCGCAGCTCGACAGCGTCCCGGTCGGGGTAGCGGTTGAGGTGGCGGGCGGCCTCCCGGACCCGCTCGGCGATCCGCTCGACCAGCGGTTCGGGCAGCGGGTAGGGGTTCTCGTTGGTGTTCAGCCGTACGGGGACGTCGAGTTGGGGCGCGCCATAGGGGGACTTGCCGCGCAGCTCGTCCCGTACGGGGAGATCGTCGATGGTGACGTTCGTGTCGTTCACTTGCTCTCGGGCACCTTCCAGCCGAACCTCGCCTTGATCGCCGCGCCGTGCGCGGGCAGGTCCTCCGCCTCGGCGAGCGTGACCACGTGGTGGGCGACGTCGGCGAGCGCGTCCTTGGTGTAGTCCACGATGTGGATGCCGCGCAGGAAGGACTGGACGGACAGGCCCGAGGAGTGGCAGGCGCAGCCGCCGGTGGGCAGGACGTGGTTGGAGCCGGCCGCGTAGTCGCCCAGGGAGACCGGGGACCAGGGTCCGACGAAGATCGCGCCGGCGTTGCGTACCCGGTCGGCGAGCGCTGCGGCGTCGGCGGTCTGGATCTCCAGGTGCTCGGCGCCGTAGGCGTCGACCACGCGCAGGCCCTCGTCGAGGCCGTCGACCAGGACGATCGCGGACTGCCGGCCGGCGAGCGCGGGGGCGATCCGGTCCTCGACGTGCCGGGAGGCGGCGACCTGGGGGGCCAGCTCCTTCTCCACGGCGTCCGCGAGAGTGGCGGAGTCGGTGACCAGGACGGCGGCGGCCAGCGGGTCGTGCTCGGCCTGGCTGATCAGGTCGGAGGCGACGTGCACCGGGTCGGCCGTGTCGTCGGCGAGGATCGCGATCTCGGTCGGCCCCGCCTCGGCGTCGATGCCGATGCGGCCGGTGAAGTAGCGCTTGGCGGCGGCGACCCAGATGTTGCCGGGGCCGGTGACCATGGTGGCGGGCGGGCAGGACTCGGTGCCGTACGCGAACATGGCGACGGCGGTGGCGCCGCCCGCGGCGTACACCTCGTCGACACCGAGCAGGGCGCACGCGGCGAGGATCGTCGGGTGCGGCAGTCCGCCGAACTCCTTCTGCGGCGGGGAGGCGAGCGCGATCGACTCGACGTCGGCCTCCTGGGCCGGGACCGCGTTCATGATCACGGAGGACGGGTACACGGACCGACCGCCGGGCGCGTACAGGCCCACGCGGTCGACGGGCACCCACTTCTCGGTGACGGTGCCACCGGGGACGACCTGGGTGACGTGGGTCTCGCGGCGCTGGGCGCGGTGCACGAGCCGGGCGCGGCGGATGGACTCCTCCAGGGCCGCGCGCACGGCCGGGTCCAACTGCTCCAGCGCGTCGGTGAGCGCCTGCGCCGGGACGCGGACGGATTCCAGACGCACGCCGTCGAACCGCTCGGCGAAGTCGATCAGCGCCGCGTCGCCCCGATGGTGCACGTCCTCGCAGATGGGCCGCACCTTCTCCAGGGCGGCCGCGACGTCGAAGTCGGCTCGGGGCAGCAGGTCGCGCAGGGCGGGGCCCTCGGGGAGGGCGTCGCCGCGCAGATCGATTCGGGAGATCACGTACCCAATTCTCTCAGACCCGCGTCGAGCGCCGTGCGGGCGTTCCAATGGCTGATACGCGGCCCTTTCGGTAACCCATTGTGCACACCGGAAAGATCCTTCTTACTTTCTGTGTTCGACGTGTCACCCGGTGGGCATGAACCGTTGTACGCGTACGAGTTGTACGAAGTGATGAACCCACGCGTAGCCGGGGAAGGCACGAGTACCTGGGGAGGAAGGGGAGGACCGTGACCGAGGGGGAGGGACGACGCGCCGGGGAACTGCCGGACGACCTGACGGCGACGGAGGCCGGCATGTGGCAGGCCTTCCGCAACGGCAGCGTGTACGACCTGAGCAGCGGGGACACCGTCGTCGACGATCCGCACGGAGGGCATCCGTGGGGACCCGAGCGGACGGTCCGGGCCCGCATCGTGTGCCGGCTCCTGCTGGACGGCCCGCCGGCCCTGGCGGGCCGGGTCTCCTCGCTGAAGCTGGTCGGGGTGCTGATCAGCGGTGCGCTGGACCTCGCGGGCGGCACGGTGGCGCCGTACGTGGAAATGCGCGGCTGCCGCTTCGGGGGGGACGTGCTGCTGCCGGAGGCCCGCTTCACGACGGTGCGGCTGGTGGACTGCTCGGTGCCGCGGCTGGAGGCGGCCCGGGTGCAGACCGAGGGCGATCTGCATCTGCCGCGCTGCCGGTTCCTGGGGGGCATACGGCTGACCGACGCCCGGATCGGTACGGATCTGCTGCTCAACCAGGCGGTCGTGCACCGCGACCGCAGGGGCTGGTCGATAGCCGCGGACGGCATGATGGTCGGCCAGGACCTCCAGGCCGAGCTGCTGGAGTCGCACGGCGAGCTGAGCCTGCGCAGCGCGACGATAGGAGTCTCGGTGAATCTGCGCGGGGCCCGGCTGGTCAACCCGTCCGCCCGGCTCGCGTTGAACGCGCCGCAGCTGACGGTCGAGCGGTCGCTGTACATGACTCCCGCGGGGGTCGGCGCCCAGGCGCGGAGCGGGATGACACCGGCGCGCGGGACGCGGATCCAGCGGTTCGAGTGCCAGGGCGGGGTGCGGCTGGACGACGGGCGGTTCGGGGACGCGGTCGACTTCGAGCGGGCCCGGTTCACTCTGGCCGACGATCAGGAGCTGTCGCTGCGCCGGGTGCAGACGCCGGAGCTGCGGTTCCTCGGGGAGCGGCCGGCCCGCGGCAGGGTGGCACTGTCGGGAGCGCGGGTGGTCAACCTGGTGGACCGGGCGGACAGCTGGCCGGGGCCGGGCCGGCTGCAGATGGGCGGCTTCGCCTACGAGAACCTCGTGCCGCGCGGGCCGTTCCCACTGGCGGAGCGGCTGGAGTGGGTGGCCGCGGCGAGCGCCGAGTACGCCCCGGAGCCGTACGAGCGGCTGGCCGCCGTGCTGCGGGCGGGCGGCGAGGAGGAGGACGCCCGCGAGGTGCTGCTCGCCAAGCAGCGCCGGCGCCGCGAGGGCCTGCCCCTGGCGGCCAAGCTGTGGGGCTACGCGCAGGACTGGACGGTCGCCTACGGCTACCGGCCGGGGCGGGCCGCGGTGTGGATGGCGGTGCTGTGGGCGGGCGGTTCGCTGGCGTTCGCACACGCGCACCATCCGCCGCTCAAGAGTGGCGAGCATCCGGCATGGAACGCGCCCCTCTTCGCCCTGGACCTGCTGCTGCCGGTGATCGACCTGGGCCAGGTGGGGTTCTGGCAGCTGCGTGGCTGCTGGCAGTGGCTCGCGGCCGCTTTCATCCTGCTCGGCTGGATCCTCGCCACGACGGTGGCGGCGGGGGCGACCCGGACCCTGCGCCGCGGCTGACCCCCCTCCCCTCCCCGCCCCGCCCCCCTGACCAGCGGTGACCGGTACCTTCCCGGCCCCGGAGGGCTCGCCTCCTTTTTGCCCGGCCTTGACCGAATGGCATACAACCTTCCGCCACTTCAGTGAAGGGTCTGGCGCCGCTGTGACCTGCGGTCTTTCAATGGTCGACACCATGGCTCTGCTGCACGCGTTCACCCGTGCGTCCCGGGTGCAAGGAAAGTCGGGCACCGCCCGGCCCGTCGTCCTCGTGCTGCCCGCGGACGCCGAGGTCCTGCTCGATGCCCCCGACGAAATGCTGGGTCCGGTCCTGGTCGGGGCCGCGGCCGGCGACCCCGCGCCCGCCGTCGGCCTGCTCGCCGCCACCCGGCACCGCGGGGCATGGGAGCACCGCGACCGGTACGTGCGGCAGTTGGCCGTCTTCGCCCGCTCGCGCCCCGAGTGGCTGGACACCTGGCGCGCCCATGACCCGCACAACCCCGACGGACTGCTCGTGGACGCCCAGCGGGCGGTGCACCGCGCCTGGGACTCACCGGCCCGTGCCGAACTGCTGCGTGAGGTGAGCCCCTTGATCACGGCCGCCGCGCGGGCCGACCACCGCGACCCGGTGCCGTGGCGGCTCGCCCTGGACCACGCCCGCGGCGCCCGAGCCGGGCACCGGTACTTCCAGGAGCTGTGGGAGGCCGCGGTCCGCCGCGCCCCGCACCACTACGGCTGCCATGTGGCGGCCCTGCGCTACCTGTCGTCCTCCTGGCACGGCGCGCACCTCGCGTGCTTCGACTTCGCCGACCAGGCCGCGCAGGACGCGCCGGACGGCTCGCTCACGCAGGCCCTGCCGCTGCGGGCGGCCTTCGGGTATCTCAGCGACGGAGGCGGCCCCGAGGTGCCGCGCGAGCGGCTCGACGCGGCGGCCGACCGCGCTCTGGCCCTGTCCGCCCGGCTCCCGGCGGCCCACCCCCGGCCGGCCGGCCTGCGCAACCTTCTGGCGTACGTCCTGCTGCGCCTGGAGCGTCGGCCGGACGCCCTGGAGCAGCTACGACTCACCGGCCCGTACGCCACCTCCACACCCTGGGACCGGGAAGCGGAGGATCCCCTCGGCCGGTTCCTGGAGGTGCGCCGGGGCCTGTACGAGACGGTGACCGCCGGTCCCGCCGCGGACTCCCCCGCGGGCTCCCGGCATCCACAAAGTGAACGGGGCCGCCGGGTCCGGTCCGGCGACCATTAGGCTTTTACGTCGTGACCACCGCCCGGCTCCCGCTCTTTCCCCTGAACTCGGTGCTGTTCCCCGGGCTCGTACTTCCGCTGAACATCTTCGAGGAGCGCTATCGCGCCATGATGCGTGAGCTTCTGAAGACACCGGAGGACAAGCCGCGCCGGTTCGCCGTCGTGACGATCCGCGACGGCCACGAGGTCGCCCCGAGCGCCCCCGGCATACCGGACCCGACGGCCGTACCCGAGCTGGGTCCCGCGGCGGGCTTCGGCGCCGACCCGCTCCGGTCCTTCCACAAGGTGGGCTGTGTGGCCGACGCGGCGACGATCCGGGAGCGGGCCGACGGCACCTTCGAGGTGCTGGCGACGGGGACGACGCGGGCGCGGCTGCTGTCGGTCGACGCCTCGGGTCCGTTCCTGACGGCCGAGCTGGAGCCGGTGCTCGAGGCGCCCGGCGAGGAGGCGGGGGCGCTCGCCGAGGGGGTGCTGCGGGCGTTCCGCCAGTACCAGAAGCGGCTGGCGGGGGCGCGGGAGCGGTCGCTGGCGACCGGCGCGGAACTGCCGGACGAGCCAGGGGTCGTGTCCTATCTGGTCGCCGCCGCGATGATGCTCGACACGCCGACGAAGCAGCGTCTGCTCCAGGCGCCGGACACAGCGTCCCGGCTCCGCGACGAGCTGAAACTCCTTCGCACGGAGACGGCCATCATCCGTAACCTGCCGTCGCTGCCGGCGTCGGAGCTGACCCGCGGGCCGACGCACCTCAACTGACGTACGCCCGTACGGTTTCCCGGAGCGACACAGGAACGGGACCGAGCGCAGGGACAGGAACAGGGCCGGGATGGCGAAGAAGCCGAAGAAGAAGCAGCAGCAGTCGGGCGGTACGCCCGCGACGGTGGCACTCACCGCGGCCGGGGTGCCGTTCACGGTCCACTCCTACGACCACGATCCCTCCCACCCGTCCTACGGCGAGGAGGCGGCCGAGGCGATGGGTGTCTCCCCCGACCGGGTCTTCAAGACGCTGGTGGCGGACATCGACGGCGCGCTGACGGTGGCGGTGGTCCCGGTGGCGGGACAGCTGGATCTGAAGGGCCTGGCGGCGGCGGTCGGCGGCAAACGGGCCGCTATGGCCGACCCCGCCCTGGCGGAACGCACCACGGGCTACGTCCGGGGCGGCATCTCACCCCTCGGCCAGCGCAAGCGGCTGCGTACGGTGCTGGACGACTCGGCCGGCCTGCACGAGACGATCTGCGTCTCGGCCGGCCGCCGCGGTCTGGAGGTCGAGCTCTCCCCCGTCGACCTGGCCGAGCTGACCTCGGCGGTACTCGCCCCGATCGGGCGCGCCTGACCGTTTCTCCGGACCGGGCAGGAGTGGGTCCGCTCAGCCGCACGCCCCGGACGGTCTTGGACGCTCCCCCACTGCCTCAAGGGCGTGGGAGGCATCTCCAGGCCCCGCCCCCCGGCGTACTCGACCCCAGGGGCCCCCACCCCCTGCTCACTCGACCCCGGGGCGGCGACACGCATCCTGTACGTGGTCCGGGCCCGGGCAGCCGGTTCCCCGCACGACCCGGCCGCACGACCCGGCCGCATGAGTACGGCCGGAGGCGACGGGGAGGCACTGGGCCGTCACTCCGGTGGAGCAGGGGCCCCGCTCGCCGACGCCGTACCCGGCGTCCCGGATCACACGATCACGTCACCCCGGACGTCCCACGACACCGCAAGCCCGCAAGCCCGCAAGCCCGCAAGCCCGCAAGCCGACCATCGCACGACCGAGTCGAACCACCCTCGCGCACACTCCGGCAAGCAGCTGACGCCCCCTGGACGGTAGACGGGCCCCGCTTCTTCGGTTAAGCAGAAGAGGCATGTCGAAGAGAACACGCAAACGCAAGTGGCGCACCAGGAAGGGCCGCGCGAACCATGGCAGGCGCCCGGCCTGACACCGCGACCGGGCCGGAGCCGTAGGGTCTGCCCGGCGGGCAGACCCTACGGCTTCGGGAATCCGTCGTGCGGCGGCTGCGGGACGTACGGGTCGGCCTGCGGGTAGAAGTAGGGGCCGGGGTGGGGGTCGGGGTCGCGGGGGCCGAACAGCGCGGTCAGGCCCAGGTGGACGACCAGCCCGGCGAACGGCCAGGCCAGCAGCGCCCCCTTGGCACTCAGCTTCAGCGGCGCGTCGAACGTCACGCCCTTGCCGACGTCCCTCGCCTGGGCGATGACGTCCTGTGCGGGCCCGAGCCACACCCCGAGCCGCCACGCCAGCAGCGAGCCGAGCAGTCCGCCGACCCCGAGCGCCACCACCAGCGGCACACCCCCGCGCCGCCGCACGAGGAACACGGCGAGCGCGCTCACCGCGCCGAACGCCAGCGCGAGCAGCGTGAACGTCCCGTCCACGCCGATGGCCTGCTCGCCCTCGGTGTCCTTGAGGTAGACGACCCAGTTGTCGCCGACGACGTCGCCCACCAGCGGAACGCGCGGCGCCAGCCACCACCACAGCACCCCGAACAGCACCCCGCCGAGCGTCACCGCCACCGCGGTCACGGTGGCCTCACGTAGTTCCGTCTTCATCCCGGGGCCGTCCTGTTCGTACCAGCCGTACCCTGCCCGGTCACCATGCCCGGCGGACCCGGTGTCCGCGGTGTCCGAGGCGGGCCCGTCGGCGGAGGCTGCGGCCACCTGCCCGGCGGACGGTGACTGCCACCCGCCGTGCGGGGAGTGTTCGTGCGGAGGCGGTGGTGGTGTCAGAGGTGCGCTCACCCTGACATCGTGCCAGGCCCGGCTGTGCGGCGTGACACGGACAGGTCACCGACGGGTCACCGACGGATCAGCGGACGGCGGCCCTGCGGTACGCCCAGGTCGCCACGGCCAGTGAGAGCACGCCGACCACCCCGCACACGGCGAGGTCGCCGAGGACCAGCGCCCAGTCGGGATGCGGCGCGAAGGTCCGTGCGAAGGCCTCGACCCCGTACGTCGACGGCAGCAGGCCCCGGACGACGCGTACCGCCTCCGGCAGCCGCTCCGCCGGCAGCACGCCCAGCAGCAGCGCCGCCGACATGCCGAGCTGGCCGAGCAGTGTGGCGAACTCGGGCCGCGGCGCGAGCAGCCCCAGGGCGGCCCCCAGCCCGGCGAGCGCGGCACCCGACAGCGGGATCACGGCGGCCAGCACCCACAGATGCGCCAGCGGCAGTCCGAACAGTACGCATCCGAAGGCCGCGGTCACCACGGTCCCCGGCACGGTGAACGAGGCGTAGGCGCCGGCCGCGCCCAGCACCACCGCGGCCGGCGGGACCGGCAGCGTCGCGTAGTGGTCGAGTCCGCCGCTGGCCCGTAGCTGTCCGAAGTACTGCGCGAGCAGGTTGAGCGCGACGAAGGCGACGACCAGGACGGCCGATCCGGCCACCACCGCCCGCGCCTCCGAGCCGCCGTCCACGACCCCGCGCATCAGGATCATGATCCCGACGGACTGGAAGGTCGCCACGAACAGCAGCGGGATCCGCGCCACCCGCGCCCGGGAGAGCTGCGCCCGGTACACGGCCGCCAGCGACGGCCACAACCGCGCCCGGGGACCGAGCACGGCCGGCTGCGGCACGGTCTCCTCCGCGGCCAGGACGGCGCCCGGCAGGACATCGGCGGGTACGACACTCACGTCGCGCTGCTCCCCTTCGCTCGGAGGTTCGCCCGGATCCACTCCGGCAGTCGTCCTGTTCCGTACGGGTACGGCGCCCGGTGCACTCAGGGGCCCGCTCATGCCTTCACCAGCCCCTGCCGCACGGCACCGCCCAGCGCCAGGTACACGTCCTCCAGACTGGGCGTGGTGAGCGTGAAGTCGTCCAGGGCGGCGAAGGCGGCGCCGCCGGTGACGGTGGCGACGACAGCACGGGCCTCCTCCGGCCCGAGCCGCAGCGTCCAGCGGCGGCCGGACTCGACGGCGCGGTCCTGGAGCGCGGCGACCTCCGGTACGTGCAGCGGGGCCGTCTCGCGCCACACCAGGTCGACCCGGACCTCGCCCGCGACCTGCTCCTTCAGCCCGGACGGGCTGTCGCAGGCGATCACCCGGCCCCGGTCGAGCACGGCGACCCGGTCGAGCACGGTCTCGGCCTCGATGACGTTGTGGGTGACCAGCAGCACGGTGGTGCCCTGCTCGGCCCGGCGCCGGTCGACGGCGGACCACACGGCGCGCCGCGCGATCGGGTCCATGCCGGCGGTGGGTTCGTCGAGCACCAGCAGGGGCCGCTCACCGACCAGTGAGGCGGCGAAGCAGGCGAGCCGGCGCTGGCCGCCGGACAGCTTCTTCAGGGGGCGCGCGGCGATCGGGGTGAGCCCGAGTTCGTCGAGGACGTCGTCCCGCTCCGCGCACGCCCGCTTCGCGTCGAGGCCGCGCAGTCGCGCGGTGGTCTCGACGGCGAGCGACACGGTCAGCTCGTCGAGGGCGGTGGACTCCTGCCCGAGGTAGGCGAGGATCCGCGCGGCCCGCTCGGGGTGGCGCACGATGTCGTGACCGAGGATCCGGACGCTGCCGCGGTCGGGTCGCATCAGTCCGGTGAGCTGGCGTACGAGGGTGGACTTGCCGGCGCCGTTCGGCCCGAGCAGTCCGAAGATCTCACCGCGCCGGACGTCGAGCGCGACGTCGTCGGTGGCCCGGACCTCGGGGGTCGCCGGCACTCCGCGGCGCCCGCGGGCCGCCGGATAGGTCTTGGTCAGCCCGCGCACCACGCACACGATGTCACTGTCGTGCCGGAATGCCTGTACCGCGCGCGTACTCACAAAGAACGAGACTACGGGGTCCGCGGCCTTCTTCCACTCCCGGGGCCACCGACCACCGCGAATCCACCTGGCCATGGCGTGACGTCCCGCACGGGTTGCGCTGCGCCGCGATCGGCGCGCCGAGGTGCGGTGCCGGGGCCCGCGAGCCCGGCCTGATCCACACGTCAGGCCCTAGCCCGCCGCAAGGCACCGGCCCGTCCCGGCGCGGGGCCGCACGGGCGCGGCACCGCGCTGTGCGTGCCCGGCCCGGGTGCCGAGGTCAGTCCCCGACCGGGGCGCGGTCCGTCCCCGTGCGTACGTCCAGCTCGCGCCAGAAGCCCGCACGGATGGCGTACCGGTCGCGTTCGTCGATCTGGTCGTCCTTGTGGGCGAGCAGGCCGAAGCGGGCGGCGTAGCGCAGCAGTTCGCCGTCGACGCGGTGCGGGATGCGGGGGTACATGCCGGACAGCTTCTGGATGCCGCTCTGGTCCCCCAGCCGCTCCACCCAGCGGCGGGCGAAGACCTGCCCCACCTCGAAGGGGTCCCCGCCGACCGTGGTGATGTCCTCCTCACGGTCGGCCCACCGCTGCTCCGCCGTGGTCAGCTGGGCGAGCGTCGGCATCGAGGCGGCCTCGAGGGGTTCGGCGACGGGCCGGTCGACCCAGCCCTTGTCGGAGGACCAGCGCAGGGTGGCGGACTGCGGCTGGTGGGGGTGCGGGGCGCCGGGGCCGCGCAGGGCCGCCAGGTCCTTGGGAGTGGGTACGCCCTTGACGGCGGGCGCCCGCTCGCCGGTGCCGTTGTGTCCGGCGGCGGCCGGGTGCGGCGACTCCTGGGCGGCCGACTCCTCCCCCGGGGCGGGCGCGGACTCCGGCAGCGGGGCGGAGAGGATCGCGGCGATCTCGGGACGGGCGGTGGGGGCCGGCGCGCACACGCCGGAGTAGTCCTCCTTGGCGCGCACCGCCTTGGTGATCCAGGCACGGTCCAGCACCCGGCGTTCGTCGGCCTCGGCAACCAGGTCCTCGGACTGGTTGTAGTCGCCGTCGGCGGCCTGGACGGCCCACAGGTGGACGGCGACACCGTGCTCCTTGGCCGCCATCATGCCGGGCAGCAGGTCGCCGTCGCCGGTGACCAGGACGATGTCGGAACAGGCGCGGTTGCGGGCCAGCTCGGTCAACTCGGCGTGCATGGCGGCGTCGACGCCCTTCTGCGCCCAACGGCCGTCGCTGCGGGTGAGCGCGCCCAGCCGGACGGTGACCCTGGGCATGACCCGCAGCCGGCGGTGCTCGGGCTGCGGCACCCGGTCGGGGGCGCCGTCGAACCAGTAGATGCGCAGCAGGGGCCGGCTCGTGTCGGACTCGGCCCGGTCGCGCAGCCCTTGGATGAGGGCGGCGTGATCGACGGTGATCCGGGACCGCGAGGGCTCCCCGGCGAGGAGACTGGCGGCGGCCCCCAGCAGATACCCGGCGTCCACCAGGACGATGCAGCGGTCCACGCGATCCACCCTCTTTCCGGGAGGTTTGCTTCGGGCTTGCTTCGAGTCTGCCCGACCACGCCGGGGTTAACGGCCCGAACTCGATCTTCGGCGTGGCGTTTCCATACTTCCTTAGCCGACCCGCCCTGTCACACACGGTAATTGTCCGACATGCGGCGACTCTTCCGCCATGTGAGTCTGGTTCCGGTCCTGGCCCCAGGGCCTCTCGTCCGGATCGGGCCCCGCGGAGCCCGGCAGGATCCGGACGAGAGGCCTTACATTCCCCACAGGAGGCACCACCATGGCCAAGAACAAGAACCGTGAACGGAAGCAGCCGCAGACCGGACGCGCCCAGCAGGCGGCGCAGCATCCCTCCGCGGAGCCGCAGACCGAGCAGCACGGCCCGCAGATCACTCCCGGAGAGGTCGCCCGCAAGGGCAGGGAGAAGCGCTTCGGCCACAACTGACGCCCGCGCGGTGGGCTCTTGAGCCCCGCACACGGCATATGCAGAGGGGTGCGCCCGTCACCGGGTGCACCCCTCTTGGCCGTCGGTCTCGTCGGTCGCCCGGCCCCGTCCGCCGGGCCGGTCAGCCCGCCAGGCAGGACGGGCCGAGGAGGACCTTGAGGTCGCCGAACAGGGCGGGGTCCGGCTTCACCCGGTGCCGGTCCAGGCGCAGCACCGTCGTCTTCGTCGGCCCCTGGAGCTTGATGCGCACCTCGCTGTCGCCCTTGTGGTGGCCGAGGATCTCACCGAGGCGGCTGACCATCGGCGGGGTGACCCTGGTCGCCGGGATGGTGAGCACGACGGGCGCGTTGGTGCCCGCGTTGGACAGGTCGGGCACCTGGAGTTCCATGGCGACCAGGCGCGGCACGTCCTCGCGCTTGTCGAGCCGGCCCTTGACGAACACGACGGCGTCCTCGACGAGTTGGGTCGAGACGAGCTGGTAGGTCGCGGGGAAGAACATGCACTCGATGGCCCCGGCGAGGTCCTCCACGGTGGCGATCGCCCAGGCGTTGCCCTGCTTGGTCATCTTGCGCTGGAGGCCGGAGATGATGCCGCCGATGGTGACCACCGCGCCGTCGCCGAAGTCGCCGCCGGTGAGCTGGGAGATGCCCGCGTCGGCCTTGTCGGACAGGACGTGCTCCAGTCCGAACAGCGGATGGTCGGAGACGTACAGTCCGAGCATCTCCCGCTCCTGCGCGAGCAGGTAGGTCTTGTCCCACTCGTCGTCGGTGAAGGCGACGTCGAGGCCGAAGCCGGGCTCGCTGGTCTCCTCCTCGCCCATGCCGCCGAAGAGGTCGAACTGTCCCTCGGCCTCCTTGCGCTTGACCGCGACCACGTTGTCGATCATCGGCTCGTACTGGGCGGTGAGGCCCTTGCGGGTGTGCCCCATGGAGTCGAAGGAGCCCGCCTTGATCAGCGACTCGGTGGTCCGCTTGTTGCAGACGACCGCCTCGACCTTGTCGAGGTAGTCCGGGAAGGAGTCGTACTTCCCCTTGGCCTTGCGGCTCTTGATGATCGACTCGACGACGTTGGTGCCGACGTTGCGGACCGCCGAGAGGCCGAAGAGGATCACGTCGTCGCCCTGCGCGGCGAAGTTCGACTCGGACTCGTTGACGTTCGGCGGGAGCACCTTGATGCCCATGCGGCGGCACTCGTTGAGGTAGACCGCCGACTTGTCCTTGTCGTCCTTGACCGAGGTGAGCAGCGCGGCCATGTACTCGGCCGGGTAGTTCGCCTTGAGATACCCGGTCCAGTACGACACCAGTCCGTACGCGGCGGAGTGGGCCTTGTTGAACGCGTAGCCGGCGAAGGGGACCAGCACGTCCCACAGGGCCTGGATCGCCTCGTCGCTGTAGCCGTTCCTCCGGGCGCCCTCCTGGAAGAGGACGAAGTTCTTCGCCAGCTCCTCCGGCTTCTTCTTGCCCATCACGCGGCGGAGGATGTCGGCCTCGCCGAGCGAGTAGCCCGCGATGATCTGGGCGGCCTTCTGCACCTGCTCCTGGTAGACGATCAGGCCGTAGGTGACCGACAGCACCTCCCGGAGCGGCTCCTCCAGCTCCTTGTGGATCGGCGTGATCTCCTGGCGGCCGTTCTTGCGCTCCGCGTAGTTGATGTGCGAGTTCATGCCCATCGGGCCCGGCCGGTAGAGGGCCGAGACGGCGGAGATGTCCTCGAAGTTGTCGGGCTGCATCTGGCGGAGCAGCGAGCGCATCGGGCCGCCGTCGAACTGGAAGACACCGAGGGTGTCACCGCGGCAGAGCAGTTCGAAGGTCTTGGGGTCGTCCAGCGGGAGGTCGAGCATCTCCAGGTCGATGCCCTTGTTGGCCTTCACCATCTTGATGGCGTCGTCCATGATCGTGAGGTTGCGCAGGCCCAGGAAGTCCATCTTCAGGAGGCCGAGCGACTCGCACTGGGGGTAGTCCCACTGGGTGATGGTCACGCCGTCGGTGTGCCGCACCCAGATCGGGGCGTGGTCGACGATGGGTTCGCTGGACATGATCACGCCGGCCGCGTGCACACCCATCTGCCTCACGAGGCCCTCGACGCCCTTGGCGGTGTCGATGACCTTCTTCACGTCCGGCTCGTTCTCGTACATCGCGCGGATCTCGCCGGCCTCGTTGTAGCGCGGGTGCGAGGGGTTGGTGATGCCGTCGAGGTCGATGCCCTTGCCGAGGACGTCGGCGGGCATGGCCTTGGTGAGCCGGTCGCCCATGGCGTACGGGTAGCCCAGCACGCGCGCGGAGTCCTTGATGGCGTTCTTCGCCTTGATCTTGCCGTAGGTGCCGATCATGGCGACCTTGTCGGCGCCATACTTCTCGGTGACGTAGCGGATCACCTCGACGCGCCTGCGCTCGTCGAAGTCGATGTCGACGTCGGGCATGGAGACGCGCTCGGGGTTGAGGAACCGCTCGAAGATCAGGCCGTGCGGGATCGGGTCGAGGTCGGTGATCCCCATGGCGTAGGCGACGATCGAGCCGGCCGCGGAGCCGCGGCCGGGGCCGACCGCGATGCCCTGCTTCTTGGCCCACATGATGAAGTCGGCGACGACGAGGAAGTACCCGGGGAAGCCCATCGAGATGATGGTGTCCATCTCGTACTCGACCTGCTTCATGCGGTCGTCCGGGATGCCGCCCGGGAAGCGGCGCTGCATGCCGCGCAGGGTCTCCTCGCGGAACCAGCTGACCTCGGTGTACCCCTCGGGGATGTCGAACTTGGGCATGAGGTCGCGCTTCTCGAACATGCCCGTGGTGTCGACCATCTCGGCGATCAGCCTGGTGTTGGCGCAGCCCTGCTGCCAGGCGTCGGAGGAGTCGATGGCGTACATCTCGTCGGTGGACTTGAGGTAGTAGCCGGTGCCGTCGAACCGGAAACGGTCGGGGTCGGAGAGGTTCTTGCCGGTCTGGATGCACAGCAGCGCGTCGTGGGCGGTCGCCTCGTGCGCGTAGGTGTAGTGCGAGTCGTTGGTGACCAGGGGCGGGATACCCAGTTTCTTCCCGATCTCCAGCAGGCCGTCACGGACCCGGTGCTCGATGTCGATGCCGTGGTCCATCAACTCCAGGAAGTACCGGTCCTTGCCGAAGATGTCCTGGTAGTCGGCGGCGGCCTTGAGCGCCTCGTCGAAGTGGCCGAGGCGCAGCCTGGTCTGGACCTCGCCGGAGGGGCAGCCGGTGGAGGCGACCAGCCCGGTGGACCACTTGGCGATGGTCTCCTTGTCCATCCGGGGCCACTTCTGCAGCCAGCCCTCGGCGTACGCGTCGGAGGAGAGCCGGAAGAGGTTGTGCAGGCCCGTGCTGTCGACCGCCCAGATGGTCTTGTGGGTGTAGCCACCCGAGCCGGAGACGTCGTCCCGCTTCTGGTGCGGCTGGCCCCACTGGATCTTGCGCTTGGTGCGCCGCGACTCGGGCGCGACATAGGCCTCGATCCCGATGATCGGGGTGACTCCGGCCTTCTGCGCGGTGTGGAAGAAGTCGTACGCGCCGTGCAGGTTGCCGTGGTCGGACATGGCGATGTGGCTCATGCCCATCTCGTTGCAGGCGTTGAACATGTCCTTCAGCCGCGCGGCACCGTCCAGCAGTGAGTACTGGGTGTGGACGTGCAGGTGCGTGAACGGCGTCTTCGACACGGTTCGGCCTCCGAGGATGAATGCTGCGGCGCGGAGCGCCCCGTCCAGAGGGATGGTCGGGCGGCGGGTGGACACTCGGCGACGGGCAGGCGGACAGTCTGGTGGTCAGCGTCGAAGTCTATGCCCCGGCACTGACACTCGAGGCTCCCCGCGACGTACCTTCGGGCGAGCGGCGTGGGCACTCAGGTGACGTGCCGCACGTTGCCCCGGGGGACGGATCAGCCGTCCCCGAAACGTCCCGTACCAGGAGGCACTCAGCGATGTCGGTCCCGCAGCTCAACGACGAGCACCGCGGCGAGGAGATTCTCGCTGTTCTCGACACCGCCTTCGGCGAGCTCCTGGCCGCCGATCCTGCCGCCTTCCGCGTGAAGTTCCGGAAGATGGCGGCCTCGGCCTTCGCGTTCTACCGGGGCACGGCGTGTCTCTTTTACCATGATCTGGATGCCGAGAAGCGCGGCGGACCGTACCTGGACGACCGGACGTCCCGGGTGTGGATCCACGGCGATCTGCACGCGGAGAACTTCGGCACGTACATGGACTCCAACGGCCGTCTGGTCTTCAATGTCAACGACTTCGACGAGGCCTACGTCGGCCCCTTCACCTGGGACCTCAAGCGCTTCGCCGCCTCCATGGCGCTGATCGGCTATGCGAAGGCGCTCAGCGACGAACAGATCACCGAGCTGGTGCGGATCTACACGGCCGCGTACCGGGAGCGGATCCACGCCCTGGCGACCGGCGCGAAGAGCGACGAGGTGCCGCCGTTCACACTGGACACCGCACAGGGCCCGCTGCTCGACGCGCTGCGCGACGCCCGCTCGCTGACCCGGTTCGGGCTGCTGGACTCGATGACCGTCATCCATGACTTCGAACGCCGCTTCGCCTCCGGCGGCGGCGCGGTCGAGCTCGACGCCGCCACCCGCTACAAGGTCCTCGCCGCCTTCGACGGCTATCTGGAGACACTGCCGGAAGCGTCGCTGGCCCGTCCGGACTCCTACCGGGTGAAGGACGTCGTGGGCCGCCGGGGCGTGGGCATCGGCTCGGCCGGGCTGCCGTCGTACAACATCCTGCTGGAGGGGCACAGCGACGCCCTGGAGAACGATGTGGTGATCTACATCAAGCAGGCGCAGACGCCGGCCGTCTCCCGGCACATCACCGACCCGTCGATCCGGGACTACTTCCAGCACGAGGGCCACCGCACGGTGATCTCGCAGCGCGCCCTGCAGGCGCACGCCGACCCGTGGCTGGGCTGGACCGAGCTGGACGGCGCGGGGCAGCTGGTCGCGGAGGTCTCGCCGTACGCGGTGGACCTGGACTGGGGCGACATCGACGAGCCGGAGGAGATCGCCCAGGTCGTCGCCGACCTCGGCCGGGCCACGGCCACGATGCACGCGGCGGCGGACGACACCTCCGGCGAGTCCCTGGTGCCGTTCTCCACCGAGCGCGCCATCGACGCGGCGATCGCGGCCGACGAGGAGGGGCTCGAGCCCCTGCTGGTCGACTTCGCGCACAGCTACGGCGCCCGTGCGCGCGGTGACCACCAGATCTTCCTGGACCTGTTCCGCAACGGCAGGATCCCGGGACTGTGACTTTCCCGTCGCTCCGGGAGGCCCCGGAGCGACGGAATCCCGTCAACCGGAACCCTTTAGGGATCCCTTACCGGAGCGCATGACAGACTCGGTCCCACCATGGACATATCCGGAACCCCGTTCAGAGCCGTGCGCGCGGCGCTGTTCACGACCGTGGTCGTGACCCTCAGCACCGCGTCGCACGTGCTGCTGTCCGGGGCTCCCCTGCCGTTGAGCACGGTGACGGTGATCGCCGTCGCCGTGTTCGTCCTGGCGTACGCCCTCGCGGGCCGGCCGCGTTCCTTCGGGCGGATCGCCGCCCTGCTGATCCCGCTGGAGCTGGCCGCCGACACCGTCTTCACCACCGGCCAGCACGTCTGTTACGGCCGGATGGGCGGCCCGGTCGCGGGCCCGCTGCGCTCGGTCGGCTTCGACGTACTGTGCGGCGACGGCGCCGGCGTGGGCGCCCCGCTGACGCGGGTGGCCGGCACCGCGGCCGACGGCGGTGACCGGTTTGCCGGGCTGCTCGCCCAGGCCGACCCGGCCACCGCCTGGCTGCTGCTCGGCGCGCACATCGGCGTCGGCCTGTTCGCCGCCGCCTGGCTGCACCGCGGCGAGCGGGCGCTGGCCCAGCTGCTGGGCGCGGTGACGGCGACGGCTTCGACAGCGGTCCGGCCGCTGATGCTGGCCGTTTCGGCGGTGACCGTGCACCGGGCCCCGAAGATCCGTCGGCCGGTCCGCCCTGCCCACCGGGCCATCACGGCCGTGGACCGGTTCCTCGTGCACTCCCTGGGACGGCGTGGACCGCCGTGCTCCACCGCCACCGCCCTCGCCTGAGACGACTCGGCCCCGGCGTCGGCGGCATGTCCGAGCATCCGTAGTCCCCCCTAAACATCCCGCACACAGTGCTGTGCGCGTCCCCAGTGGAGAGCATCACCATGAGCAAGCGGAACACCCAGGCGGCGAAGACGGCGGCCCGTGAGCGTCTGCGCGTCGAGCGCGAGCGCGACGCCAAAAAGGCCAAGATCAAGCGTCAGCTGCTCGTCGCCACGACGATCGTCGGCGTCCTGGCGATAGCCGGCGGCATCGGCTACGGGATCGTCCAGGCCAACAAGCCCAGTCACTGGGAGGCGCTGAAGGACGACAAGGTCGTCGCCCCCGCCAACACCACGGGCACGAACGGCACCACGGTCGTCATCGGCGAGGACAGCGCCAAGAAGACCCTGAAGCTCTACGAGGACCCTCGTTGCCCGGTGTGCGCCAGTTTTGAGCAGACCGTCGGTGAAACCCTCGAGAAGGACGTGGAGGACGGCAAGTACAAAATCCAGTTCGTCGGTGGCACCTTCCTCGACGGCGACTCCATGGAGGACGGCAAGATCGGCTCCAATGGTGAGGGCTCCAAGAGCGCGATGAGCGCCATGGGCGCCGCGTTGAACGTCAGCCCCGAGGCCTTCCTCGACTACAAGAGCGCGCTCTACTCGGCAAAGTGGCACCCGCAGGAGTCCACCGACAAGTTCAAGGACGACGACTACCTGATCGAGATCGCGACCTCGGTTCCCGACCTCAAGGGCAACAAGACGTTCGAGGACGCCGTCAGGAACGGCACGTACGACGCGTGGGCGCTGGCGATGTCGAAGACCTTCGACACCAACAAGGACGACGTCAACGGCACCCCGAGCCTCGTCATGGACGGCAAGATGCTGACCACTCCCAGCGGCAACCCGCCCATGTCGGTGGCCGACTTCAGGACGGCGGTCGACGCGGCCCTCAAGGCCTGACCGGATCCCGTCGGCTTCGGTCCACCGCCGTTCCGGCCGTGGACCGAGGCCGGAAAAGATCTTTGACACACTCCCCCTCCTGGCATATGCATGCCATGACCATTTCAGCAAAGAGGGGGAAGTAGCATGACTCTTCGCGTGAAGCCCGTCATGGGCGCGCTGCTCGCCGGCGCGACCGCCGTCCTGTTCGCCGCCGGCCCGGCCGCGGCAGGCACCGACGTCTACGTCGACACCACGGACCCGTTCAACGGCGGCGCCGCCGGGTTCGTGGCGGAGGGCGAGATATTCACCGTGTGCGACAACCGGGCCGACGGCATGCGGGCGAGTGGCCACATCGGCTGGCTCGACTCGAAGGCCTCCCACTGGGTGCCGCTGGAGGACGCCGACGGCGCCGGCAACGCCTGCGGACGCAAGAACCTGTCCATCGGCGAGGGCATCACCGTGACGGTCGAGATCTGCCTCAAGGACGGGGCGAACGGCACCCCGAAGTACTGCGCCACCAAGCGCGGCAAGGCCTGACACGACCACCCCGCCCGCCGGGGCGGGGAACGTCGGGCGAAGGGCGGGCGGACTTCGGTGAGTTCGCCCGCTCTGGCATGTACTGATCACTATCCTGATCGACTGTGACCACTCGACACAGATCACCCGAGAGCACCGTCTCCGCCACCGCGGACGCCAACGTCCTGGCTCCGCGCCGCCGTTCGGTCGTCAAGGCGGCCGCCGCGACCGCGGTGCTCGCCGTATCGCTCACCTCCGCGCCGCCCGCCCGTGCCGCCACCACCGCGGCCCCCGTCTTCCTGCACGGGGTGGCCTCCGGCGATCCGCTGCCGGACGGTGTCCTGCTGTGGACGCGCGTGACGCCGACGCCGGAGGCGACACCCGGCTCCGGCCTCGGCCCGGACACCGAGGTCGGCTGGACCGTCGCCCTGGACAAGGCGTTCGGCACCGTCGTCGCGAAGGGCTCGACCCGCGCCACCGCCGCCTCCGACCACACCGTCAAGGCCGACATCCGCGGCCTCCGGCCCGCCACCGACTACTGGTTCCGTTTCTCCGCCGGCGGCACCGACTCCCCTGTCGCCCGTACCCGCACCGCCCCGGCCGCCGACGCCGCGGTGACCGGTCTGCGCTTCGGCGTGGTCTCCTGCTCCAACTGGGAGGCCGGTCACTTCTCGTCGTACCGCCATCTCGCGGCCCGCGGCGACCTGGACGCCTGGCTGCATCTCGGCGACTACATCTACGAGTACGGCACCGGCGAGTACGGCACCCGTGGCAGGACCGTCCGCCCGCACGCGCCCGCCCACGAGATCGTCACCCTCGCCGACTACCGCATACGGCACGCGAAGTACAAGACCGACCCCGACCTCCAGGCGCTGCACGCCAAGACGCCGGTCGTGGCGATCTGGGACGACCACGAGTTCGCCAACGACGCCTGGTCGGGCGGCGCGGAGAACCACACCGAGGGCGCGGAGGGCACCTGGGCCGCACGTCAGGCCGCGGCCAAGCAGGCCTACTTCGAGTGGATGCCGGTGCGCCCCGCGCTGGCCGGCACCACCTACCGCCGGCTGCGTTTCGGCAGGCTCGCCGACCTCTCGCTGCTGGACCTGCGCTCCTTCCGCTCCCAGCAGGTCTCGTTCGGCAGCGGCGAGGTCGACGACCCGGACCGTACGCTCACCGGCCGCGCCCAGCTCGACTGGCTGAAGTCGGGGCTGTCGGCGTCCGACACCACCTGGCGGCTGGTCGGCACCTCGGTGATGATCTCGCCGCTCGCCCTCGGCGCGCTGCCGGCCAGTCTGCTGAAGCCGCTCGCCAAGCTGCTGGACCTGCCGCAGGAGGGTCTCGCCCTCAACACCGACCAGTGGGACGGCTACACCGACGACCGCCGGGAACTCCTCACCCATCTGCGGACGAACGCGATCCGCAACACGGTCTTCCTCACCGGCGACATCCACATGGCGTGGGCCAACGACGTGCCGGTGAACGCGGGCACTTACCCGGCCTCCGGGTCGGCGGCCACCGAGTTCGTCGTGACCTCGGTCACCTCGGACAACCTCGACGACATCGTCAAGGTCCCCGAGGGCACCGTCTCCGCGGTCGCCTCCCCGCTGATCAAGGCCACCAACCGGCACGTCCAGTGGGTCGACACCGACCGCCACGGCTACGGCGTGCTGGACATCACGTCCGAGCGGGCGCAGATGGACTACTACGTGGTGTCCAGCCGCACCGACCCGGGCGCCACGTCCACGTGGGCGCGCTCCTACCGGACGCTCAGCGGCACCCAGCGGATCGAGCGCGCCGCCCGTCCGGTCTGACCCGCCCGGTCTGACCCGCCGGCTCGAGCCGCGCGTCCTTCGCTTCTCCTCGTCAGTCGTCCTCCAGCGAAGCGAGGAAGCCGAGCGCCACCCGCCAGGTGGCCTCGGCGGCCTCCTCGTCGTGGTCCGGCAGGTCGGGGTCGGTGTAGACGTGACCGGCCCCGGCGTACCGGTACACCTCGACGTCGGCTCCGGCGCGGCCCATCTGCAGATACCAGGCGCTCAGCCAGTCGTCGGTCTCGAACGGGTCCGGCTCGGCGACATGGAGCTGTACCGGCAGACCGTCCACCGCCGCGTTCGCCGCGATGTCCGACGTGCCGTGCAGGAGCAGCAGCCCGCGCGCCCGGCCGTCGCCGAGGGCCAGCGTCTGGGCGACGGAGGCGCCGAAGGAGAACCCGGCGTACACCAGCCCCCGCTCCGAGTAGGGCGCGGCGGCGAGCACGGCACGCCTGAGCAACTCGTCCCTGCCGATGGTTTCCTGGTGGGCCATGCCTTCCTCGACCGTGTCGAACGTACGGCCCTCGAAGAGGTCGGGCGTCCACACCTCGTGTCCGGCGCCGCGCAGCCGGTCCGCGGCCGCGGACACCGCGGGCCGCGGGCCGTAGGTCGAGTGAAACAGCATGATGTTCATGAGGCCCATGGTGCCAGCCGGGTCCGACAGCCGGTGCCTGCCGCTGTCGCGATCCGGGGCGCCGGCCGGCGCACCGACCCGGTACACCGGTCTCGTGCCACGGCACCGGCCCTACCCACGGCGCCGCGGATGTCACATGTTCACTGCGCGCGAGGCCGGTTAGGTTCGAGGACATGGAAGACGTGCTCCGCCCCCTGATCGTGTTCGGCGGCTCGGTCGTGCTCACCCTGACGCTCGGCTGGGCCACCGACCGACTGCTGCGCAAGGCCGACGCCCGGCACCCCGAGACTCCCCTGTGGGAACTGCTCCGGCGCGGCCGCATCCCCTACCAGCTGCTCCTCTGCGCGGCCCTGCTGAGAGGTTCGTTCAGCGAGGCGCAGCTGTTCGAGGACCACCGGGAGAGCATCGGCCGGGTGCTGACGCTGGTGCTGATCGGGTCGGCCGCCTGGCTGGTGATCCGGATCGCGGCGGCCGTCGTCGAGACCTCGTACACCCGGTACGCCAACGTGCACCGCGAGCGCGACCCTGCCAGGGTCCGCCGGGTGCGCACCCAGGTGACGCTGATCCAGCGGGTCGTCTCGGCGATCGTCGCCGTGGTGGCGGTGGCCGCGATGCTGCTGGCCTTCCCCGCCATGCGCGCGGCCGGCGCCTCGCTGCTGGCCTCGGCGGGCATCCTCGGCATCGTCGCCGGTGTCGCCGCCCAGTCCACGCTCAGTAACCTGTTCGCCGGGCTGCAGATCGCCTTCGGCGACATGGTGCGCATCGGCGACACGGTCGTGGTGGACGGCGAGTGGGGCACGGTCGAGGAGATCACCCTGACCTTCCTCACGGTGAACACCTGGGACGAGCGCCGGATCACCATGCCGGTGTCGTACTTCACGTCCAAGCCGTTCGAGAACTGGTCCCGCGACTCCCCGCAGATGACCGGGACGGTCATCTGGCATCTCGACCACCGGGCCCCGCTGGACGCGATGCGCGACCGGCTCCGCGACATCCTGCGCGAGTGCCCGGCCTGGGACGGCCGCGCCTACAACCTGACCGTCGTGGACACCACGCCCAGCACCATGCACGTGCGGGCCCTGGTGACGGCCAAGGACGCCGGCGACATATGGACGGTACGGGTCGAGGTCCGCGAGCAGATGATCCGCTGGCTGGCCGAGCAGCATCCCTACGCCCTGCCTCGCATCAGCACCGCCCCGGCCGACCCGGCACCGGTCCTCGACAGGAGCCATCACTCCCCCGGTGGCGCCGCCGGCATCACCCGTCCCCCCGGTATCCCCGGCCCCTCCGGTCCCCCGGAAGGCGGGGCGCCCGCCCACGACCCGCAGGGCGCGGCGCAGGAGCACTGACGGCGCTTCAGAGCCTGTCGGGTGACCTTCGATCGGGTGTGCACACCCGATCGAAGGTCACCCGACAGGCTCTCAGTGGCCGCGTTCGGCGCCGCCGTTGACCTGGATGATCTGCGAGGTGATGTGTCCGGCGCCCGGGGAGGCCAGCCAGTGCAGGGTGGCGGCCACGTCCCCGGGCTCCCCGGCCCGCCCGTCCGCGGTCTCGGCGACCAGCTCTGCCCGCCGCTCCCCGTCGATGCCGTCGCCGAAGAACGCGGTGTCCTCGATGTAGCCGGGCGCGACCACGTTCACCGTGATGCCGTGCGGCCCCAGCTTCCGGGCGAGGTCATGGGCGTACGGATGCAGCCCGGCCTTGGCCGCCGCGTACGCGCTCTGCCCGGAGCCCCGGTAGGCGGCGATGGAGCTGAGGAACAGCACCCGTCCGCCGGGCTCGGCGAGCCGGTCCTTCAATGCCTCCGTGAGCAGGACGGCGGTCAGCAGGTTGAGCCGGAAGTTGACCGTCCAGTGGCGGGCGACGGCGTCGAGCGGATCGTCCGCCCCGGCCTGGCGTTCGAGGAGGCCGTTGCCGCCGGCGCTGTGGATCAGTACGTCGACGGCCCCGAACTCCCGGCCGACGTAGCCGGCGACGCCCCGCACGGCGACCGGATCGGCGAGGTCGGCGGCGTACACCTCGGCCCCCCGCACCTCGGCCCCGGCCCGCTCCAGGACGTCCCCGCGCCGCCCGAGCAGCAGCACCCGGTCCCCGTCGGCGGCGAAGACCCGTGCCGCCGCCAGCCCGATTCCCGTACCGCCCCCGCTGATCACCACGTTCCGCGTCATGCCCCGACCTTACGAGCGGAACGCCGTACCGCGGAGCGAACTCACCGCATACTGCGCACATCGAGGTGGCGCAGCACCCGGTCCACCACCTCGGGGTCGGCCCCCGCCTCGCTCCGCGCCGCCAGTACCTCGTGCCGTGCGGCGCTCAGCATCTCGGCCTGGATCCGCCGCGCCCGCTTCACCCGCCGCGCGCGCTGCCGGTGCGCCTCGCGCCGCTCGTCCTCGGCGAGGTCCGGGCTGATCCGCACCCCGATCTCGAAGGCGCTGCGCAGCATCTGCTCGGCGAGTTCCTCAGACAGTTCCTCGCCCTCCTCGATCTCGCGCAGTCTCTGTTTGGCGGCCTTGGCCGCCCGCAGCGCGAGGTCCCGTTCGAGTTCCTTCTCACGTCCGGTGTCGGCCCGCACCCCCAGCCGTTTCACCAGCCACGGCAGGGTCGTCCCCTGGACCAGCAGCGTTGCCATGATCACGCCGAACGCGATGAAGATGATCTCGCCCCGTGCCGGGAATTCTCCCCCGGCGTCGGTCTCCAGCGGAATCGCCAGCGCCAGCGCGACGGAGGCCACCCCGCGCATCCCCGACCACCACATCACCATGGTCTCGCGCCAGCTCACCGGGATGTCCTCGCCGGTGTCCCGCGCGGCGTGCAGCCGCCGC
Source organism: Streptomyces chlorus (assembly GCF_042655885.1). Taxonomy (NCBI): domain Bacteria; kingdom Bacillati; phylum Actinomycetota; class Actinomycetes; order Kitasatosporales; family Streptomycetaceae; genus Streptomyces; species Streptomyces chlorus. Next base: position 181,064 of record NZ_JBHSOA010000025.1, on the reverse strand, counting down.
GTCAGCCAGGTCGCCGGCAGCAGCCACAGCAGCCGGACGAGGACGACCACGCCCACGACCACCCCGGCCCAGCCGAGCAGTTCGCCCCAGTGGCCGGACGCGGTCCGGACCGCGTTGTGCAGTTCGAGGCCGACCAGTCCGAAAGCGATGCCGATGACGAGCGTGTCGACGATGTCCCAGAAGGTGTGCCCGGCCAGCCGGGTCATGACCTCGTCGGCGTCGGTGGCGTACTCGACGAGGAACAGCGCGGTGGTGAGCACGGCGAGCACCCCCGAGCCGTGCAGTTCCTCGGCCAGGACGTAGGAGAAGTACGGCACCAGCAGGCTCAGCGCGATCTGCAGGGTCGCGTCCCCGAGCAGGTCCATCAGCCGGTTGGCGCCCCAGCCGAGCGCGAGCCCGACCGCGACCGCCACCACGGCCGACAGGACCAGGTCCAGGCCCGCCTTCCAGGGCGAGAAGGTGCCGCTCACGGCGGCGGCGATCGCCACGTGGTACAGGACGATGGCGGTGACGTCGTTGAACAGGCCCTCGCCCTCGAGGATCGACACCAGCCGGCGCGGCAGCCCCAGCCTCCCGGCGACGGCGGTCGCCGCGACCGGGTCGGGCGGTGCGACCAGCGCGCCGAGGGCGATCGCGGCGGCCAACGGCAGGCCCGGCACGATCGCGTGGGCGACGACGGCCACGCACAGCGTGGTGACGAACACCAGCGCCACGGCCAGCAGGAGGATCGGTCTCGCGTTCGCCGCGAACTGCCGCCAGGACGTCCGGCGGACGGCGGCGTAGAGCAGGGGCGGCAGCAGCAGCGGCAGGATCAGGTCCGGCGGGACGTCCACGTTCGGGACGAACTCCAGCAGTGCGAGGACGATGCCGAAGACCGTCATCAGCACCGGCGCCGGCAGCCCCAGCCGGTCCCCCAGGGGGACGCACACCACGGCCCCGAGCAGCAGAGCGAACAGCAGGGCCAACTGATCCACGGTCGATGCTCCGAGCGGTTCGGCGGTCGGACGGCAGGCTTCCACCCTGCCACGCCGACACCCCGCACCCCGCGTCCGGCGTCACGGGTCGCCACGCGCGCCCGGCCACGGAACGGGTCCGGTCACGCGTCGTACGACGACAGGGCCCGGCCGGTCCCCGGGCAGGCCCGGCTACAGAACGCGGCCGGTCACAGAGCGCGCCGCATGGCCCGGTGCGGCATCCCCGCGTCCGGGAACTCCGGTCCGTACGCCACGTACCCCAGCCGCTCGTAGAACCCCAGGGCATGGGTCTGCGCGTGCAGGTCGACGGCGGTGAGACCGCGGGCCCGGGCCGCCTCCTCGACGCCCCGCACCAGGGCGCCCCCGACGCCGAGCCCCCGCGCCTCCCGCGTCACCGCGAGGCGCCCCAGGGACCCGACCGACGCGTCACCGCCGGTCTTCGCCGCGGCGGCCCCGCCGTGCAGCAGCCGCCCGGTGCCGAGCGCCTCGCCGTCCTCACCGACCGCGAGCACATGCACGGCACCGGCGTCGTACGCGTCGTACTCCAGGTCCTCGGGCACGCCCTGCTCGGCGACGAAGACCTCCTTGCGCACCGCGAAGCACGCCTGACGGTCTCCGGGTTCCACCGCCTCGCGGACCACGTACGGGGTGCTCACGCGTAGGTCTCCTCCCGGACCAGGTCGAGCGCCTGGCGCAGGTCCTCGGGGTAGTCGCTGGTGAACTCCGCCCACAAGCCGTCCCCGGGGTGCTCGAAGCCGAGCCGCACGGCGTGCAGCCACTGACGGGTCAGGCGGAGCCGCTTGGCGAGCGTGGGGTCGGCACCGTAGGTCAGGTCGCCGACGCAGGGGTGCCGGTGGGCGGCCATGTGGACGCGGATCTGGTGGGTGCGGCCGGTCTCCAGCTTGACGTCGAGGAGGGAGGCGGCCCGGAAGGCCTCGACGAGGTCGTAGTGCGTGACGGAGGGCTTGCCCTCGGCGGTGACCGCCCACTTGTAGTCGTGGTGTGGATGCCGGCCGATGGGCGCGTCGATGGTGCCGCTGGTCGGGTCGGGGTGGCCCTGGACCAGGGCGTGGTAGCGCTTGTCGACCGTGCGCTCCTTGAACTGGCGCTTCAGCGACGTGTACGCGTACTCCGATTTGGCGACCACCATGAGACCGGAGGTGCCGACGTCGAGGCGGTGCACGATGCCCTGGCGCTCGGCGGCGCCGGAGGTCGAGATGCGGTACCCGGCGGCGGCGAGGCCACCGATCACGGTCGGTCCGCTCCAGCCCGGCGAGGGGTGGGCGGCGACTCCGACCGGCTTGGCGATCACGACCACGTCGTCGTCGTCGTGCACGATCTCCATGCCCTCGACGGGCTCGGCGACCACCTGCACCGGGGCGGGCGCCTGCGGCATCTCCACCTCGAGCCAGGCGCCCCCGCTCACCCGCTCCGACTTGCCGACCACCGATCCGTCGACCGTGACCTTCCCCGCGGTGGCGATTTCGGCCGCCTTGGTCCGGGAGAAGCCGAACATACGGGAGATGGCGGCGTCGACGCGCTCGCCCTCCAGTCCGTCGGGCACGGGCAGGGTTCGGATCTCGGGAATGGTGCTCACCCGTCGAGTATGCCGGACCGGCCCGGCAACTCCGCACGCGCGCTCTCGGTCCTGCTCAGTCCTTGTGGACGGTCCCGTCCGGGTCGAGGCCCCGGAAGGACAGCAGGACGATCAGGATGCCGCCGCAGACGATCGCCGAATCCGCCAGGTTGAAGACGGCGAAGTGCTTGGGCGCGATGAAGTCGACGACCGCGCCCTGGAAGACACCCGGGGAGCGGAAGATCCTGTCCGTGAGGTTGCCGAGGGCACCGCCGAGCAGCAGGCCCAGCGCGATCGCCCAGGGCAGGCTGTACAGCTTGCGGGCCAGCCGGACGATCACCACGATCACCGCCGCCGCGATCAGTGTGAAGATCACGGTGAATGCCTCGCCGAAGCCGAAGGCCGCGCCCGCGTTGCGGATCGCCTCGAACCTCAGCCAGTCCCCGATGATCTCGATGGGCTCGTGGTGCTCCAGCTTGGCGACCACGATCATCTTGCTGATCAGGTCGAGGGCGTAGGCGGCGACGGCGACGGCGAACAGCACGGCCACGCGCCGCTTGCCGCGGGGTGCTTCGGCCGCCGCCTCCGCGTCCTGGGCATCGGCCCGGTCCAGCCCGGTCCGGTCCTGCCCGCCCCGGTCCGCGTCCGGGGTTTCCGGCGTACCGATGATGCGCTCCGCCTCTGCCACGTGAGTCCCTCAACCTAGGTACCTGACTGAGGACGAGGGTACGGCACACCCCGCGCGGCCCTCGTGCTCAGGCAGTGTCCAACGGTGCTCAGTACCGGCGCTCCTGCTTCTGCTTGCACTCGACGCACAGCGTGGCCCGGGGGAAGGCCTGCATCCGGGCCTTGCCGATGGGGTTGCCGCAGCTCTCGCACAGGCCGTAGGTACCGGCGTCCAGCCGCTGCAGGGCGCGCTCGTACTGGGTGAGCATCTCGCGTGCGTTGGCGGCGAGCGCCAGTTCGTGCTCACGCGTGATGTTCTTCGTGCCGGTGTCTGCCTGGTCGTCACCCGCCCCGTCTCCGGAGTCCCGCATCAGACCGGCCAGCGACCGTTCGGACGAGGTGATCTCCTCGCGCAGCCGCAGCGCCTCGGCCATCAGATCGGCCCGCGCGTCCTCGACCTCCTTTGGTGTCCAGGGCTCCTCGCCCGGACGCACCGCGAGGTCGCCCGGCTCCACTGCCACGAGCCGCGCCATGGGCACGGCGGTCTTCGCCGCCGTCGCCGTGCCAGGGGTCTTCTCAGCACCCACCGTCGTCGCTCCCGTCTGCGTCGCGGCCTCGGCCGCACCCGCGTCAGCGGCCGTGCCGTGCCCGGCCGTGTCCTGTGTGCCCCCGCTGGTCCTGGTGGTGCTTCCCCCCGCACCGCCCGCGCGCGCGGCGCCCCGCCCGGCGCCGGCCTTCGCTCCCTCGGCGGCCGCCCTCTTCCGGGAACTCCTGCCCGCGGCGGCTTTGGAAGCCGTCGCTTTCGATCGCGTGGCTCCGGAGGCCGCCGCTCCCTTCTCCGCCTTCGCCTTCACGGAGGCAGAGGCGGAAGCGCCCTTCCCGGCCCCGGCCTTCCCTGCCGTGCTCTTCCCCGCCCCGGCCTTCCCGGCCGACTGTTTCGTGGCCGACTGCTTCGTGGCTGCCTTCCCCGCCTGCGCCTTCGCTGTCGCCTTCGTGCCCTCCCGGAACTCCTCAGCGGGCACGGCCCTGCCCGACGCCGACTGCTGTACGGCGGTCTTCTTCGCCACCATGGCCGCGGCCCCTTTTCACATGCTGTGATCTTGCGCGCGCATCGTGCTGGGACGATAAATCGACTCGGGTCCCGCGGCAACGGGGCGCACCGCCCGATTCGCCCGCCCCGCGGACGCCGCGCGGCGGACCTTCATGCGTTGTGCCCAGCTCCCCGCCGGGTATGCCACCAAGTCGGACGCCGTGAAATCCGAACGCCCGTACCACTCCATTCGGTGGTACGTCTCCCTGTCGGCGACTCGTACGGCATGGGGACGGACTCCCCCGGACCAGGACCCCGCCCTGGCCCCACCCGGACCCCCGCTCACCGTCCGCGGAATAACCGGTCGGCCGCTGTCCGCTCCGCGCCGTACACTGGGCGGAGCGAAAAGCGTGGATGGGGACGAGTAGCGGCGTACGCAGCCCAGAGCGACCCGGGGACGGTGTGAGCCCGGGGGCGAGCGCGACGCGAAGATCACCCCGGAGCCCGTCGGAAGAAAGCCGCAGCCCGACAGCAGCGGCGAGTAGAACCGGCATCGCGACCCCAATGAGGGGGTTCACCGGCGCACACGACGCACCGGGGAGCCAAGGAGGGTGGTACCGCGGGAGCGCGCCGACGGCGGCGCAGGGATCGACACAGCTCTCGTCCCTCCGGACGGAAGGCAGCAAGTCCGCCGGAGGAAGCCCGCTGATGACAACGCCGACGTACCGACAGGTTCCCGCCCAGATCGACCTGCCCGCTCTCGAGCACGCGGTGCTCGACTTCTGGCAGGAACAGAAGATCTTCGCCAAGAGCCTGGAGCAGTCCGAGGGCCGCCCCGAGTGGGTGTTCTACGAAGGCCCGCCCACCGCCAACGGCATGCCGGGCGCCCACCACATCGAGGCGCGCGTCTTCAAGGACGTCTTCCCCCGCTTCCGCACCATGCGCGGTTACCACGTGGGCCGCAAGGCCGGCTGGGACTGCCACGGCCTCCCGGTGGAACTGGCGGTGGAGAAGGAGCTCGGCTTCTCCGGCAAGCAGGACATCGAGGCGTACGGCATCGCCGAGTTCAACGCCAAGTGCCGCGATTCGGTGACCCGCCACACCGACGCCTTCGAAGAGCTCACGACCCGCATGGGTTACTGGGCCGACCTCCAGGACCCGTACCGCACGATGGACCCGGAGTACATCGAGTCCGTCTGGTGGTCGCTGAAGGAGATCTTCACCAAGGACCTGCTGGTCCAGGACCACCGCGTGGCCCCCTGGTGCCCCCGCTGCGGCACCGGCCTGTCCGACCACGAGCTGGCGCAGGGCTACGAGACGGTCGTCGACCCGTCCGTCTACGTCCGCTTCCCCCTCACCTCCGGCCCGCTGGCCGGCGAGGCCGCGCTCCTGGTGTGGACGACCACACCGTGGACGCTGGTGTCCAACACCGCGGTCGCCGCGCACCCCGAGGTCACCTACGTCGTCGCGACGAAGGGCCCCGAGGGCGCGGAGAAGCTCGTCGTCGCCGAGCCGCTGGTCGCCAAGGCCCTCGGCGAGGGCTGGGAGACCACCGGCGAGACCTTCACCGGCGCCGAGATGGAGCGCTGGACGTACCAGCGCCCCTTCGAGCTGGTGGAGTTCCCGGCCGAGGCGCACTACGTGGTCAACGCCGACTACGTCACCACCGAGGACGGTACGGGCCTGGTCCACCAGTCCCCCGCCTTCGGCGAGGACGACCTCAGGGTCTGCCGCTCCTACGGCCTGCCGGTGGTGAACCCGGTCCGCCCGGACGGCACCTTCGAGGAGGACGTCCCGATGGTCGGCGGCGTCTTCTTCAAGAAGGCCGACGAGAAGTTGACCGAGGACCTGGGCAACCGGGGCCTGTTGTTCAAGCACATCCCGTACGAGCACAGTTACCCGCACTGCTGGCGCTGCCACACCGCGCTGCTCTACTACGCGCAGCCCTCCTGGTACATCCGCACCACGGCCGTCAAGGACCGCCTGCTCGAGGAGAACGAGGGCACCAACTGGTTCCCGGACTCCGTCAAGCACGGCAGGTACGGCGACTGGCTGAACAACAACATCGACTGGGCGCTGTCCCGCAACCGCTACTGGGGCACCCCGCTGCCGATCTGGCGCTGCGAGGACGACCACCTCACCTGCGTCGGCTCGCTCGCCGAGCTGACCGGGCTGACCGGCACCGACCAGTCGGGCCTCGACCCGCACCGCCCGTTCATCGACGAGGTCACCTTCGCCTGCCCACAGGGCGGCTGCGGGCAGACGGCCACGCGCGTGCCCGAGGTCATCGACGCCTGGTACGACTCGGGTTCGATGCCGTTCGCGCAGTGGGGCTACCCGCACAAGAACAAGGAGCTGTTCGAGAGCCGGTACCCGGCGCAGTTCATCTGCGAGGCCATCGACCAGACCCGCGGCTGGTTCTACACGCTGATGGCGGTCGGCACCCTGGTCTTCGACAAGTCCTCGTACGAGAACGTCGTCTGCCTCGGCCACATCCTCGCCGAGGACGGCCGCAAGATGTCCAAGCACCTGGGCAACACCCTGGAGCCGATCCCGCTGATGGACCAGCACGGCGCGGACGCGGTCCGCTGGTTCATGGCGGCCGGCGGTTCCCCGTGGGCGGCCCGCCGGGTGGGCCACGGCGCCATCCAGGAGGTCGTCCGCAAGACGCTCCTGACCTACTGGAACACCGTCGCTTTCCAAGCGCTGTACGCGCGTACGTCCGGCTGGGCCCCGTCCGAGGCCGACCCGGCGCCCGCCGACCGCCCGCTGCTGGACCGCTGGCTGCTCTCCGAACTGCACGCGCTCACCGACCAGGTGACCCGGGCGCTGGACAGCTACGACACCCAGCGCGCCGGCAAGCTGCTGTCCGCGTTCGTCGACGACCTGTCCAACTGGTACGTCCGCCGCTCCCGGCGCCGCTTCTGGCAGGGCGACAAGGCCGCGCTGCGCACGCTGCACGAGGTCGTCGAGACGGTCACCCAGTTGATGGCCCCGCTGACCCCGTTCATCACCGAGCGGGTCTGGCAGGACCTGGTCGTGCCGGTCACCCCCCACGCCCCGGAGTCCGTCCACCTGTCCTCCTGGCCCGAGGCCGACCTGACGGCGATCCACCCGGAGCTGTCGCGGCAGATGGTGCTGGTGCGCCGCCTGGTGGAGCTGGGACGGGCCACCCGCGCGGAGTCGGGCGTCAAGACCCGCCAGCCGCTCAAGCGCGCCCTGATCGCGGCGAGCGGCTTCGGCGCCCTCCACCCCGAGCTGCACCAGCAGATCACCGAGGAGCTGAACGTCGAGTCCTTGGCGTCCCTGTCCGAGGTGGGCGGCTCGCTGGTGGACACGACGGCCAAGGCCAACTTCCGTGCGCTGGGCAAGCGGTTCGGCAAGCGCGTCCAGGACGTCGCCAAGGCCGTCGCCAACGCGGACGCCGCCGCGCTGTCCCTGGCGCTGCGCGAGGGCATCGCCTCGGTGGAGGTCGACGGTGAGACGATCACTCTCGCCCCGGACGAGGTGATCATCACGGAGACCCCGCGCGAGGGCTGGTCGGTGGCGTCCGACGCCGGTGCCACGGTCGCCCTGGATCTGGAGATCACCGAGGAGCTGCGCCGCGCCGGCCTGGCCCGGGACGCGATCCGGCTGATCCAGGAGGCCCGCAAGAACAGCGGCCTCGACGTGGCCGACCGGATCGCCCTGCGCTGGACGGCGACGGAGGACGCCACCGTCGCGGCCCTGACCGAACACGCCGGTCTCATCGCCGACGAGGTCCTGGCCACGGCCTTCGTGAAGGAGCACAGCGCCCGGGACGAGGCGGACGACACCTACGGGCAGCCGTTCACCGACGAGGGCCTGTCCCTGACCTTCCGCCTCCGCAAGGTGTGAGGTCCAAGGGGTAAATCACACCACCGCGTCCCACTCCCCCCGAAATGCCCAGGGCCCGGGTCCGCAGAGAAGAATTCGGCGGACCCGGGCCCTTCGGCGTTGCGTCCTACGGACAACTGCCCCGCACTTCGAACAACCACCGCAACTACCGCGAAGGGGCCCCAACGCGCGTAGCACAAGGGCGGGGCCCCGGGTTCTCGAACCCGGGGCCCCGCCCTGAACACTGCCGGCCGTTACGCCGTACTCATGGCCATCAGGCCGTCAGTTGTCGTCCTCGTCGATCAGGAACCCGCGCATCGGCGAGGGCGCCTGGCCCATCGGCGACGGCCCCTGCGGACGCACCGGCGCCATGGGCTGGGTCATCGCCGGCTGCATCTGCTGCTGGCCACCACCGTAGGACGGGCCGGGCTGACCGGGGCCTCCGCCCATCTGCTGGTTACCGCCGTAGGACGGCGCACCGGCACCGGCCGGAGCCATCGAGGGCGCCGGGGACGGCGGCAGCGACGGGGCGGCAGACTGACGCGGCGGGGCGAGCGAGTCGTCCGCCTGGGTCTCCAGCTGACGCAGCTGTGACTCCAGGTAGGACTTCAGCCTCGTGCGGTATTCGCGCTCGAAGCCGCGCAGGTCCTCGACCTTGCGCTCCAGCGTGGCGCGGGCGGACTCCAGGGAGCCCATCGCGACGCGGTGCTTCTCCTGCGCGTCCCGCTCCAGGGCGTCCGCCTTGGAGCGGGCGTCCCGCTCGAGACCCTCGGCACGCGAACGCGCCTCGCCGACGATCTTGTTGGCCTCGGAACGGGCCTCGGCGATCGCCTGGTCGGCAGTCTGCTGGGCCAGCGAGAGCACGCGAGCCGCGCTGTCGCCGCCGGGGCCGCCCTGCTGTCCGGGGAGGCCGGGAGGACCGCCCATGGGGCCACCGGGGCCGCCCATGGGGCCACCGTGGCCCATCTGGCCCTGCATGGGGCCGCCCTGGCCCATCTGCCCCTGCATCGGGCCGCCCTGACCCATCTGCCCCTGCATCGGGCCACCCTGACCCATCTGCCCCTGCATCGGGCCACCCTGACCCATCTGCCCCTGCATCGGGCCGCCCTGACCCATCTGCCCCTGCATCGGGCCGCCCTGACCCATGGGGCCGGGACCCTGCGGGCCGCCCTGGCCGCCGGGGCCGGCGGGCAGCTGCGGCGCACCGCTCGGCAGCTGGGGCGGACCACCCATGGGGCCACCCATCTGCTGCTGCGGCGGGCCCGATATGCCGGCGGGCACCGGACCGCCGGGACCTCGCATGCCCTGCTGGGGCATGCCCTGGGGCATCCCCTGGGGCGGCCCCTGCTGTTGTTGCTGCTGCTGGTCCTGCGGTTCCGGAGGCTTGCGCATGTTCTGCTGGTTCTGGGCAGCAGCGCGCGTGGCCGCGGCCAGTTTGGCGCGCAGGTCCTCGTTCTCTCGGAGCAGGCGCGTCAGTTCGGCTTCGACCTCATCGAGGAAGGCATCGACCTCGTCCTCGTCATAGCCTTCTCGGAGGCGGACGGTCGTGAACTGCTTGTTCCGCACGTCCTCGGGGGTCAACGGCATCTCTTCACCTCAACGTAGTCATCGGCAGTCGGCAGGCCCATGTCGTCCACAGTCACCTCAGCGCACTGCCCACGAGGGAGATCAGGATGTAGACGATGATCATCAGTACGAAGAAGGACAGGTCGAGCGCCACGCCCCCGAGACGCAGCGGCGGGATGACCCGCCGCAGAAGCTTCAGCGGTGGATCGGTGACAGTGTAGGTGGCCTCCAGGACGACCACCATCGCCTTGCCGGGTTGCCACGAGCGGGCGAACTGGAAGACGTAGTCCATGACCAGACGGAAGATGAGCACGATGAGGAACACCATCAGCGCGATGTAGATCACCTGCGCGAACACGCTCATGGTCTGCTTGTCCCTCTCCCCTGTGCCCTGCTTCTGTCCGGTCCTGCGTCTCAGCTCTGGTTGAAGAACCCGCCCTCTGCGATACGGGCCTTGTCCTCCGCCGTGACATCGACGTTAGCAGGAGACAGCAGGAACACCTTCTGCGTCACCCGCTCGATACTGCCGTGAAGACCAAACACCAAACCCGCCGCAAAGTCGACAAGTCGCTTGGCGTCCGTGTCATCCATCTCAGTCAGATTCATGATCACAGGCGTGCCTTCACGGAAGTGTTCCCCGATGGTACGGGCCTCGTTGTAGGTCCGCGGGTGAAGTGTGGTGATCCGGTAAGGCTCTCGTTCCGACACGACCTTGGGCATGATCACCGGTGCGTTCTTCTCCAGGCTGGCGCGTTCTTGTGTGATGGATGCCACGGGCGCGATGCGCGCCGGGCGTGCCGATTCAGCGAGAAGCGAAGCGGACCGGGCGGCCGGCTCGCGAAGTGGGGGCGATGGGGCGACTCGTACCTCTTCGTCCCTTTGGAGTTGATGTGCCCCGTGCACGCCGTGCGACTGGTGCGACGGCTCGTGCCGCCGGTGGTCCCGCTCGGGCTCCGGGTCGAGTTCGGGTTCGAAGTCGTCGTCTGGGTCAAATCCGCGGCCGTCGTACCCATCGTCCTCCACGAGGCCGAGGTAGACCGCCATCTTGCGCATCGCGCCGGCCATTCTCCGTGCCCTCCGCTCTGTGGTGGATCCGCTGACGACCGCCAAGTGCCCGCGATCCACAAGGTCCTCAAGTCCGCCCGATCAGCGGCAATGACCATATTTTCTGCTGTGGTCCGACTTCCTGGCGACGTTACCCGAGCCTGGGGCGGACTCCGAGTACCGCACTGCCTACGCGCACATGTGTCGCTCCGGCCGCAACCGCCTGTTCGAGATCCGCACTCATCCCCGCGGAGACCATGTTCGCAGCAGGATGGGCCGCGCGCAGGTCGGTCGACAGATCCATCAAGCGCTCGAACGCCGCCTGTTGGCGCCCGGCGTACTCCCCGGTGAGCGGAGCGACGGTCATCAGCCCGTCCAGCCGCAGGCCTTCGGCCCCGGCGACGAGACGAGCCAACTCCGCGACGCCGCCCGGCGCCACGCCGCCGCGCTCCCCCCGACCCCCTCCCGCCGCAGGCTCATCGGCATCGAGCGCGACCTGGATGAGGCAGCCCAGTTCGCGCCCGTTGCGCACGGCCTCCTTCGAGAGCGCCGTGACCAGTCGGGAACGATCGATGGACTGTACGAAATCAGCATAACCGGCCACAGACCGCACCTTGTTGGTCTGAAGCTGCCCGACAAAGTGCCACTCAAGGGGCAAGTCGGCACATTCGGCGGCTTTCGGGGCGGCGTCCTGATCGCGGTTCTCGGCGACATGACGCACACCGAGCTCCGACAGGATCCGCACATCGCTCGCGGGGAAGGTCTTGGTGACCACGATCAGGGTCACTTCCTCCCGCCCGCGCCCGGCGGCCGCGCACGCGGCGGCGATCCGCTGCTCCACATCCGCGAGATTCGCGGCGAGTTCGTCCTTACGGTCCGTCATGCCCATCAGTCCAGCCATACATAGCCCGCGAGCCGCCCGGTGGTGCGGTCCCGCCGGTACGAGAAGTGATCGTCCGACTCCAGTGTGCACACCGGCGACCGCTCCCGGTCACCCACCCCGAGCCGTTCGAGCTGGGCGTGCACACCCCCGGCCACATCGACCGCCGGCGTGCCCCAACTCGTCTCGGCATACGCCGCCGGCTCGACGGCGGCCACCTCGGCGCGCATCTGCGACGGCACCTCGTAGCAACGGCCGCAGACGGCGGGGCCGGTGCGGGCGACGATGCGGGCCGGGTCGGCACCGAGTTCCGTCATGGCTCGCACGGCGGCGGGGACCACCCCCGCGACCAGTCCGGGCCGGCCCGCGTGGGCCGCCGCGGCGACACCGGCGACGGGGTCGGCGAGCAGGACCGGGACGCAGTCAGCGGTGAGCACGGCGAGGGCGAGGCCCCGCCGCGCGGTGACCACCGCGTCGACCTCGGGAACGGGACGGGCGCCCCACGGCTCGTCCACCACGACCGCGTCGGCTCCGTGCACCTGGTTCATCCAGACCACCCGCGCCGGGTCGAGAGCGAGGGACTTCGCGGCCAGTTCGCGGTTGGCGCGCACTGCGCCGGAGTCGTCGCCGACCGCCCCGCCGAGATTGAGTTCCGCATACGGAGCGGCGCTCACCCCACCCCACCGGTCGGTGAGGGCGAAGTGCGCGCCGCGCACGCTTTCGCGCTGTCCTATCACTTGAGGAAGTCCGGTACGTCCAGCTCCTCGGCCGCGCTGTCCGCGTAGGTGCGGGACGGCGGGACGGGCGGCTGGGCGACCGGGATGTCACTGACCGGCTCGGGGGCCTGCTCCGGCTCCTCCTTGGGCGTGACGCTGCCCAGGGAGCCGAAGGACGGGCGGCTCTCGGGCTGCCGCGCGGGGGCGGGCTCCTCGCGCTTGGCCGAGGACGAGCCGAGGACGTTGTCCCGCTTCGAGGGCGGCTGGCCGCCGTCGAAGCCGGCCGCGATCACCGTGACCCGGACCTCGTCGCCGAGGGCGTCGTCGATCACCGCGCCGAAGATGATGTTGGCTTCGGGGTGGGCCGCCTCACTCACCAGCTGGGCGGCCTCGTTGATCTCGAACAGGCCGAGGTCGCTGCCGCCGGAGATGGACAGCAGGACGCCCCTGGCGCCGTCGATGGAGGCTTCCAGCAGCGGTGAGGAGATCGCCATCTCGGCGGCGGCCACCGCGCGGTCGTCGCCGCGGGCCGAGCCGATGCCCATGAGGGCCGAACCGGCCTCGGACATGACCGACTTGACGTCGGCGAAGTCGAGGTTGATCAGGCCGGGGGTGGTGATGAGGTCGGTGATGCCCTGGACACCGGAGAGCAGGACCTGGTCCGCCGACTTGAAGGCGTCCAGGACCGAGACCTGGCGGTCCGAGATGGACAGCAGCCGGTCGTTGGGGATGACGATGAGGGTGTCGACCTCTTCGCGGAGCTCGGCGATGCCGTCCTCCGCCTGGTTGGCGCGGCGCCGGCCCTCGAAGGTGAACGGGCGGGTGACCACGCCGATGGTGAGAGCGCCGAGCGAGCGGGCGATGTTGGCCACCACGGGGGCGCCGCCGGTGCCGGTGCCGCCGCCCTCACCGGCCGTCACGAAGACCATGTCGGCCCCCTTGAGGACCTCCTCGATCTCCTCGCGGTGATCCTCGGCCGCCTTTCGGCCGACGGCCGGGTTGGCTCCGGCGCCGAGTCCGCGGGTGAGTTCACGGCCGACGTCGAGCTTGACGTCGGCGTCGCTCATCAACAGGGCTTGCGCGTCGGTGTTGATGGCGATGAACTCGACGCCCTTGAGACCGACCTCGATCATCCGGTTGATGGCATTGACACCACCGCCGCCGACACCGATGACTTTGATGACTGCGAGGTAGTTCTGCGGTGCTGCCACGTCGAAGGCCTCTCGCCTCGAGTTACGTGTCGCCGCCTCACGGCCGTGCCGCGGTTCGACGACTGATGCCGATGTGGGACGGTCCGTATCGCCGACCCGAACCCTAACGTTGAAGTTTAGGGTTATCAGTGTGCCTGTTCCCTGGAGTCTTCTGAACAGGACACTAAGTCGACAAGTGGCGCACGTTCAACGAACACGCCGAACCTCCCGTTTTTCTTTTCACCCTATGTGATCAGCCGTGGCACCACCCAACCAGGGGGCTGGCCTGCACTGACATGTGTCAACTCCCTGATGACGCGGGGGCGGTGGGAACACTCACGTCGAAGTGCCGTGCGTCCGGAGCCGCTTTCAGCAGAGCGGTGAGGGCACGGCCCTTCGCGGCACCCTTCTCGCCGCTTCCCCAGGCGACCGTCCTGCCGTCCGCCAGTTCCAGCGAGATGTCGTCGTAGGAACGGACCTTGACGCTCCGCGTGATACGGGCGACGGCGTCCGGCACCTCGCGGGCGACCCGTGCCGCCTCGCGCACCAGCCGGCCCTCACCGAAGCGACGCAGGCTCGCGGCCGTGGTGCCGCCCCGGCGCACGTTCAATTCCAGCCGGGGAACACCTTTGGGCGCTTGGGAAACCGTGGCGTATCGGACACCTTCGTCGTCGACCTCGGTGAACTCCCCACCCTTTTCGATCAGAAGAACCGGAGTGCGCTCGGTGATATTCAGCCCGATTTCGTGCGGCCAGGAACGGACCACATCAACTGTTCCGATTCGGGGCAATTTCTCGCGGAGCCGCGAGGCGGCCGCGTCCGTGTCCACCGCGGCCAGCGGGTCCCCGACGGGGACATCGGCGGCCGCGCGCACTTCCCCGGGGGTCAGGACCCGGGTGCCGGACACGGACACCCGTTCCACCCGGGCCAGATCGGACCCGTACAGCAGCCAGAACGTGCCGCTGCCGAGGAAGACCAGGGCGACCGCCAGGATGATGATCAGACGAAGATGCCGCCGCCCCAACCGCGGCCGCACAGCCGGCGGTCCGGACGACTCCCGCCGGCGTTCACCGCGCTCGGCGGTGGTCGATCCGGCCACAGCACTCCCTTTCCCGCGGCGCGGTTCGCCTCCGGGGCGCCGCGGCCGGCGCCCCTTCGGCTCACTCGCCGGTGTCCTAGCGGTGACGTGCGGCGATCGCCTCGTACACCATGGCGACGAGCAGGTCGTCGGCGTCCCGGCGGCCGAACTCGGCGGCGGCGCGGGACATCTCGTACAGCCGGTGCGGGTCGGCCAGGACGGGCAGCACGTTCTGCTGCACCCACTCCGGCGTCAGCTCCGCGTCGTCGACCAGAAGTCCGCCCCCGGCCTTGACCAGCGGCTGGGCGTTCAGCCGCTGTTCGCCGTTGCCGATGGGCAGCGGGACGTAGGCGGCCGGGAGCCCGACGGCGGAGAGTTCGGCGACGGTCATCGCGCCCGCGCGGCAGAGCATCATGTCGGCCGCGGCGTACGCGAGGTCCATCCGGTCCACGTAACCCACCGGGACATAGGGGGGCATTCCCGGCATCTGCTGCACCTGGGGCAGTTCGTTCTTCGGGCCGACCACGTGCAGGATCTGGATGCCGGCCTGCTGGAGCCACGGCGCGACCTGCTGGACGACCTCGTTCAGCCGGCGGGCGCCCTGCGAGCCGCCGGAGACCAGCAGCGTGGGCAGGTTGGGGTCGAGCCCGAACGCGGCGCGGGCCTCGGGCCGCACGGCGGCCCGGTCCAGGGTGGCGACGGAGCGGCGCAGCGGAATCCCGATGTAGCGGGCGTCGCGCAGCTTGCTGTCCGGGGTGGAGACGGCGACCCTGGCCGCGTACCGGGAGCCGATCTTGTTGGCCAGGCCGGGGCGGGCGTTGGCCTCGTGGACGATGATCGGCACACCGAGCCGCTTGGCGGCGAGGTAGCCGGGCAGGGCGACATAGCCGCCGAAGCCGACCACGGCGTCCGCCTTGGTGCGTTCCAGGATCTGCTCGGCCGCCTTGATGGTGCCGCGCAGCCGGCCCGGGACGGTGATCAGCTCGGGAGTGGGCTTGCGGGGCAGCGGCACGGCGGGGATCAGCGCCAGTTCGTACCCGCGCTCGGGTACCAGACGTGTCTCGAGACCGCGTTCCGTGCCCAGGGCCGTGATGCCCACGGACGGATCCTGCCTGCGCAGGGCATCCGCGAGGGCGAGCGCGGGCTCGATGTGGCCCGCGGTTCCTCCGCCGGCGAGTACGACATGCACCGAAATTCACCGCTCTCCGGACGAGCGTGCCGCCGTGGCGCGCCGTCGCATCGTGTTCCATCTGCGGGGTCGCTGAGAACCCCGGTCCCGCTTTCTACCAAAGCGAGGTTGCCGCATCGCAAGCGCCGCCCGCGCAGCGGGCTCGTCACGCGCGAAGGCGATCAGCAGCCCGATGGCGAACATGGTCGGCAACAGGGCGGAGCCCCCGTAGGAGAACAGCGGGAGGGGAACGCCTGCGATCGGCAGCAGCCCGAGGACCGCACCGATGTTGATCACGGCTTGCGCCATGATCCAGGTGGTCACACCTCCCGCGGCATACCTCACGAAGGGGTCCTCCGTGCGTCCGGCCACGCGGATACCCGCATAGCCTAGAGCCGCGAACAGGGCGAGTACCGACAGCGTCCCCGCCAGGCCCAGTTCCTCACCGGTGATGGCGAAGATGAAGTCGGTGTGGGCTTCTGGTAGTTGGCCCCATTTCTCCACACTCGCGCCGAGCCCGGAACCGAAGATCCCGCCGGACGCGAGCGCGTAGATCCCGTGCACGGCCTGCCAGCAGTCGACGGGGCCCGTCCGGGGTTCGGTGGCGCCGAGACAGGTCAGCCGGGCCATGCGGTTCGGGCTGGTCCTGATGAGGAGCGCGCCGATCAGCGCGGCGATGGCCAGCACGCCGGCGAACAGCCGGGTGGGCGCCCCGGCCAGCCAGAGCAGGCCGAAGAGGATCGCCGTCAGGATGATCGCCGTGCCCATGTCGCCGCCGAGCATGATCAGTCCCAGCAGCATGAAGGCGGCCGGAACGAGCGGCACCAGCATGTGCTTCCACTGGGACAGCAGCCGCCTCTCCTGCTTGCGGGCGAGCAGGTCGGCGCCCCACAGCACCAGGGCGAGCTTGCCGAACTCGCTGGGCTGGAGCTGGAAGGAGCCGCCGACGCCGATCCAGTTCTGGTTGCCGTTGACCTCCATCCCTATCCCCGGCACCTGCACCAGGACCATCAGGAAGACGGCGCCCGCGAGGATGGGGTAGGCCAGCGCCCGGTGCAGCTTCACCGGCATCCGGGAGGCCGCGAGCAGCAGCACGGCCCCGATGCCGGCGGCCAGCAACTGCTTGCGGAAGAAGTACGAGCCCGGCAGCGACATCTGCAGCGCGGTGATCTGGGAGGCCGAGTAGACCATCACCAGGCCGAGCACGGTGATCAGCGCGCTGCCGCCGAGGATCAGGTAGTAGGCGGTCAGCGGCCGGTCCCAGGCCTTGTACGCCCGCGCGTGCAGGGCCCTCAGGGGGTTCTCGCGGGCCGGCCGGGGTGCGGCCGGGCGGCGGGGCGCCCGCCGCACGGGAGGCCGTCCGGTGCGGCTACCGGGCATGCCGGCCTCCGCTGTGCGCCCCATGGTGCCTCGACGGTCCCACGCGTCCCTCCCAAGGTCGCCCGGCGCAGGCGGCCGGGTCAGGCACCGAGTTCGCGCACCGCCTGTGCGAACGCCTCACCGCGCCTGTTGTAGTTGGCGAACATGTCCATCGAGGCGCAGGCCGGGGCCAGCAGCACCGTGTCGCCGGGCCGGGCGAGGCGCTTCGCCTCCTGGACAGCCTGGAGCATCGCCCCAGTGTCGGTCCGGTCGAGGTCGACCACGGGTACTTCCGGTGCGTGTCGCGCCAGGGCTTCGCGGATCAGCGCGCGGTCCGCGCCGATCAGGACGACGCCGCGCAGGCGCTTCGCCGAGCTCGCGACCAGTTCGTCGAAGGTGGCACCCTTGGCGAGTCCGCCGGCGATCCACACGATCGACTCGTAGGCGGCCAACGATGCCTGTGCGGCATGGGTGTTGGTCGCCTTGGAGTCGTCGACATAGGCGACCTCGTCCACGTCGGCGACATGCGCGATGCGGTGGGCGTCCGGGGTGAAGGCGCGCAGTCCGTCCCGTACGGCCGCCGCCGGCACCCCGTAGGCGCGCGCGAGGGCGGCGGCGGCGAGGGCGTTGGCGATGTTGTGCGGGGCGGGCGGGTCGACGTCGGTGACCTCGGCGAGCTCCTGGGCGCTGCTCTGCCGGTCCTCGACGAAGGCGCGGTCGACCAGGATGCCGTCGACGAGGCCGAGTTGGGAGGGGCCGGGGGTGCCGAGGGTGAAGCCGACGGCGCGGCAGCCCTCCTCGACGTCGGCCTCGCGGACCAGGTCCTCGGTGGACGGCTTGTCGGTGGCGTCGGCGTTGTAGACGCAGGCGATCCGGTTGCCCTCGTAGACGCGGCCCTTGTCGGCGGCGTACGCCTCCATGGAGCCGTGCCAGTCGAGGTGGTCGGGGGCGAGGTTCAGCACCGCCGCCGAGTGCGCGCGCAGGGAGGAGGACCAGTGGAGCTGGTAGCTGGACAGTTCCACGGCGAGCACGTCGTACTGCTCGTCGCCGAGCACGGCGTCGAGGAGCGAGACGCCGATGTTGCCGACGGCCGCGGTGCGCAGACCCGCCGCCTCGAGGATCGAGGCGAGCATCCGGACGGTGGTGGTCTTGCCGTTGGTGCCGGTGACCGCGAGCCAGGGCGGGGCGTCGGGGCCGCGCAGCCGCCAGGCCAGTTCGACGTCGCCCCAGACCGGGACGCCGGCCTGTGCGGCGGCGGCGAACAGCGGCTTGCCGGG
The DNA here is from genome assembly GCF_042655885.1 of Streptomyces chlorus. Classification (NCBI taxonomy): domain Bacteria; kingdom Bacillati; phylum Actinomycetota; class Actinomycetes; order Kitasatosporales; family Streptomycetaceae; genus Streptomyces; species Streptomyces chlorus. The sequence goes on along the minus strand of NZ_JBHSOA010000025.1, from coordinate 162,685 downwards.
CTTCCAGCCGGGGGCGGTGACGACGAGTTCGGTGCCCTCGGGGAGGGTGCTCGCGGCCTGCTCGCCGAGGCGGACGGTGATGCCGAGCCGTTCCAGTTCGGCCGCCTGGGTCCGGGCGCGGTCGTCGTCGCCGTCGTTGACGACCGTGACGTGCGCGCCGAGGCCGTGCAGCGCCCTGGCCGCCGGGACGCCGGAGACACCGAGCCCGGCGACGGTGATGTGCCTGCCCCGGAACCGGTAGGGCTCCGGGGGCTGCGATGCCACTGGTGCGGTCACTTGTCCGCTGCCCATCCCGCGTAGAAGATGCCGAGTCCGACGATCACGCAGATGCCCTGGATGATCCAGAAGCGGACCACGACAAGGACTTCGGACCACCCCTTGAGTTCGAAGTGGTGCTGGAGCGGTGCCATCCGGAAGACGCGTTTGCCGGTGAGCTTGAAGGAGCCGACCTGGATGACCACCGACATGGTGATGAGGACGAACAGGCCGCCCAGGATGGCGACCAGCAGCTCGGTGCGGGAGCAGATCGCCAGGCCCGCGAGGACGCCGCCGAGGGCGAGCGAACCGGTGTCGCCCATGAAGATCTTGGCCGGCGAGGTGTTCCACCACAGGAAGCCCAGGCAGGAGCCCATCAGCGCGGAGGCGACCACCGCGAGGTCGAGGGGGTCTCTCACCTCGTAACAGGCACCCGGGTTGGTCAGGGTCGTCGCGTTGGCGCAGGACTCCTGGAACTGCCAGACGCCGATGAAGGTGTAGGCGCCGAAGACCAGGACGGAGGCGCCGGTGGCCAGGCCGTCCAGACCGTCCGTCAGGTTCACGCCGTTCGACATCGCGAGGATCATGAACAGCGCCCAGAGGACGAACAGCACCGGGCCGATGGTCCAGCCGAAGTCGGTGATGAACGACAGCTTCGTGGACGCCGGGGTGTTGCCGCGGCTGTCCGCGAACTGCAGGGCGAGCACGGCGAAGGTGATACCGACGATCAGCTGGCCGGACATCTTCGCCTTGGCCCGCAGGCCCAGCGAACGCCGTTTGACGATCTTGATGTAGTCGTCCAGGAAGCCGACCAGGCCCATGCCCACCATCAGGCCGAGCACCAGCAGACCCGAGAAGGTCGGCGCCGCGTCGACCTTCGGGTCCACGTAGCCCGTGACCAGTTTCGCCAGGAAGTACGCGGCGACCGTCGCCAGGATGAAGGCGATACCGCCCATCGTCGGCGTACCGCGCTTGCTGGCGTGCTCGCGCGGGCCGTCGTCGCGGATGTACTGCCCGTACCCCTTGCGTGCGAGCAGCTTGATCAGCAGCGGGGTGCCGATCAGCGTCAGGAAGAGGCCAATAACTCCTGCGAACAGGATCTGCTTCATCATCGAGCGACGACCTCGCCCTCGGTACCGGTCGCGAGCAGCGCCTGCGCCACGCTCTCGAGACCGACCGAACGGGACGCCTTCACGAGAACGACGTCTCCCTGGCGCAATTCACTGCGCAACAGGTCGACAGCCGCCTGTGCGTCGGACACGTGCACCGACTCCTCACCCCACGAACCCTCGTTATATGCGCCCAGTTGCAGCCAGGCGGCTTCCCTGCCCCCGACCGCGACGAGCTTGCTGACGTTGAGCCGGACGGCGAGCCGTCCGACCGCGTCGTGCTCGGCGAGCGCCTCGTCCCCGAGCTCGGCCATCTTGCCGAGCACCGCCCACGTACGGCCCCCCTTCGCCTGTGAGGCTTTGCCCATGGACGCGAGCGCGCGCAGGGCGGCTCGCATGGACTCGGGGTTCGCGTTGTAGGCGTCGTTGACGACCGTCACGCCGTCCGGGCGCTCGGTGACCTCCATCCGCCAGCGGGAGAGGGAGCCCGCTTCGGAGAGCGCGAGTGCGATCTCGTCTGCGGACATGCCCAACTCGTGGGCGACGGCGGCCGCGGCGAGCGCGTTCGACACGTGATGCTCACCGTACAGGCGCATGGTCACATCGCTTGCACCGGAGGGTGTGTGAAGCCTGAACGACGGCTGTCCACTGTCCATGAGTCGCACGTTCTCGGCCCGAACGTCCGCTTCGTCGCTCTCTCCGAAGAGGAGCACCTTCGCCTTCGTGCGGGACGCCATGGCGCGTACGAGCGGGTCGTCCGCGTTGAGGACCGCGGTGCCGTCCTCGGGGAGGGCCTCGACGAGTTCGCCCTTGGCCTGGGCGATCTGCTCCCGGCCGCCGAACTCGCCGATGTGCGCGGTGCCCACGTTGAGCACGAGGCCGATCCTCGGCGGGGTGAGACCGGTGAGGTAGCGGATGTGGCCGATTCCGCGGGCGCCCATCTCCAGTACGAGGAAACGGGTTTCCTCGGTGGCGGTGAGCGCGGTCAGCGGCAGCCCGATCTCGTTGTTGAGGGAGCCGGGGGTGAAGACGGTCGGTGCCTTGCGCCGCAGCACCTGCGCGATGAGGTCCTTGGTGCTGGTCTTGCCGGCCGAACCGGTCAGTGCGACGAGGGTGGTGCCGAGACGCCGCACGACATGCCGGGCGAGGGCGCCCAGCGCGCTCTGGACGTCCTCGACGACGATCGCGGGCACCCCCACGGGCCGGGAGGCGAGCACGGCGGCCGCGCCTGCCTCAATAACCGCGGCGGCGAAGTCGTGGCCGTCCACGCGCTCACCGGCGAAGGCGACGAACAGGCTGCCCGGCACCACCTCCCGGGAGTCCCGGACCACCGGCCCGGTGACCGGGACGGACGGATCCGGTATGTCGTAGGTCTGCCCGCCGACGACTTCTGCGATCTCGGCGAGGGAGAGGGCGATCACAAGTTCATCCCTGGGTCTGCTGGATAGCTTCGCGAAGCACCTGGCGGTCGTCGAAGGGACGCACCACCCCGGCGATGTCCTGTCCCTGCTCGTGGCCCTTGCCGGCGACCAGCACGGCGTCGCCGGGCTGTGCGCGGGCGACGACGGCGGCGATCGCCGCGGCCCGGTCCTCGAAGACCTGCACCTCGCCGCGCTCGTGGGCGGGCACGGAGGCCGCGCCCTCGAGCATGGTGGCGAGGATCGCGAGGGGGTCCTCGGAGCGGGGGTTGTCGGAGGTCAGTACGGCGGTGTCGGCGAGCCGGGCCGCCGCGGCGCCCATCGGCCGGCGCTTGGTGATGTCCCGGTCCCCGCCGCAGCCGAGCACCACGTGGACCTTGCCCTCGGTGACCTTGCGCAGGGCGCGCAGCACCGATTCGACGGCGTCGGTCTTGTGCGCGTAGTCGACCACCGCGAGGTACGGCTGGCCCGCGTCCACGCGCTCCAGCCGGCCGGGCACGCCGGGGACGGCGGCGACGCCGTCGGCGGCGGCCTGCGGGTCCAGTCCGGCGGCGGCGAGGGCGACGATCGCGGCGAGGGTGTTGGCCACGTTGAAGGGGCCCGGCAGCGGCGAGCGGGCGGTGATCCGCTCGTTCTTGGGGCCGATGACGGTGAACGTGGAGTCGGTGGGGCCGACCACGACGTCCTCGGCGCGCCAGTCGGCGTCGGGGTGACCCTCTGCGGAGTAGGTGATGACGGGGACGCCGGCCTCCTTGGTGAGGCGGCGGCCGTACTCGTCGTCGGCGTTGACCACGGCGAGGCGGCTGCGCAGCGGGGTGAACAGCTGCGCCTTGGCCCCGAAGTAGTCCTCCATGCCGGAGTGGAACTCCATGTGCTCCGGGCTCAGGTTGGTGAACACCGCGATGTCGAAGACGCAGGCGTCCACCCGGCCCAGCACCAGGGCGTGGCTGGAGACCTCCATGGCGACCGCGTCGACACCGCGCTCGCGCATGACGGCGAACAGGGCCTGGAGGTCGGTGGCCTCCGGCGTGGTGCGTTCGGACTTGATGCGCTCGTCGCCGATGCGCGTCTCGACGGTGCCGATCAGTCCTACCCGTCGCCCGCCACCGCCCTCGACCGACGGCGCTTCTCGCCGGCCCTCCTCGTCCGTGCTGCGGACGGTCTTCAGGCCGCCCTCGACGAGATAGGCGGTGGTGGTCTTGCCGGAGGTGCCGGTGATGCCGATCTGGAGCAGGTCACGGCCCGGGTGGCCGTAGATCGTGGCCGCCAGTTCGCCCATGCCCGCGCGGGGGTCGTCGACCACCAGGGCGGGCAGTCCGGCCGCGGCGACGCGTTCGGCGCCGCTCGGATCGGTGAGCACGGCGACCGCGCCGAGGCCCGCGGCCTGGTTGACGAAGTCGGCGCCGTGCACGCGGGCGCCGGGGAGGGCGGCGTACAGGTCGCCGGGGCGCACCGCGCGCGAGTCATGGGTGATGCCCGTGACGTCGGCGGTCCGCTGCGGCACGGTGGTACCCAGTTGACCGGCTAGTTCCGCGAGGGGTGTGGCGGTGACCCGCGCCGGCCGGGGCGGCCCGGGGAATGTCACGGGTTGACCCTTCTGAGTGGTTTGGGACTGATCAGCGTGTGGCACGGCGGTGAGCGTACCGGGCGCACCCGCCGCGGAGCGAAAGAGGGGGCCGCGCGCGGTGCCGTCCGGCGGGGAGCTGTGCGGGGCGGCGGGGTCCGGTACGGAGCGGGGGGTGTTCCGGTTCCCGGGGTCGGGGGTGATCGTTGTCACGGGCTGTTCCTGGGTGGTTCCGTGCCGGCCGGGCGCGAGGGTTCGCGACCGGTCAGCGCTTGAAGGTGACCGGGAGGTTGGCCGGTTCGGCACCGGTCGGCGGCACCTGGAGGGTCTTGAGGGCGAACTCCATGACCTGCTTGTAGACGGGTCCGCAGATCTGGCCGCCGAAGTAACTGCCCTCGGTGGCGTTCTGGATGACGCAGGAGACGGTGACGCGGGGCTGGTCGGCGGGCGCGAATCCGGCGAAGGAGGAGGTGTAGCCGTGATACTTGCCGGTGGCCGGATCCACGCGGTTGGCCGTACCCGTCTTCCCCGCCACCCGGTAGCCGGGGATGCGCGCCTTGGCGCCGGTGCCCTCCTCGTCGTCCACGACCGATTCCAGCATCCGGGCGAGCGTCTTCGCCGTCTTCTGGCTGACGACCCGTGTCTCCTCGGGCTTCGGGGCGGGGGTGAAGCTTCCGTCGGGTCCCTTGGTGCCGCGTACCAGTGTGGGTTCGACGCGTACGCCGTCGTTGGCGATGGTGGAGTAGACGGACGCGGCCTGCATGGCATTGACGGACACGCCCTGGCCGAAAGGAATCGTGTACTGCTGGGAGGTCGACCAGGCGTCGGGCGGGGCGAGGATGCCCTTGGTCTCGCCGGGGAAGCCGAGTCCGGTGTGGCTGCCGAGACCGAACGCGCGCAGGTAGTCGTGGAGCACCTTGTTGGCGGCGGCCTGGGTCTTGCCGAGCTGGCCGGTGGCCAGAATGGTGCCGATGTTGCTGGACTTGGCGAGTACCCCGTTGAGGGTGAGGTACCAGGTCGGGTGGTCGACGTCGTCCTTGAACAGGCGGTCGCCGCGGTGCAGCCGGTTCGGCACGACGACACGCGTCTGCGGGGTGGCCGCTCCCTCCTCCAGTACGGCCGCCATGGACAGGACCTTGGCGGTGGATCCGGGCTCGAAGGCGTCTTGGAGGGCCGCGTTGCCGAGGGTCGCCGGATCGGCCTCGGAGAGGTCATGGGGATCAAAGCCGGGCGCGTTGGCCATGGCGAGGACCTCGCCGGTGCGGGTGTCCTGGACGATGACGTAGCCGCGGTCGGCCTTCGACTTCTCCACCTGCTCGCTGATGGCGTTCTGCGCGGCCCACTGGAGGTCGCGGTCGATGGTGAGCTCGACATCGCTGCCGGGGACGGCCGGTGTCTCGCTGGAGCCCACGGTCGGCACCAGACGGCCGCCGGACTGGGCGTAGCGGATCTTGCCGTCCTCGCCGGCGAGCCGCTTGTCCAGCTGGAGTTCGATGCCGCCGCCGCCCTTGCCCTCGGCGTTGACCCAGCCCAGTATCCCGGCGGCGAGTTCGTTGTTGGGGTACACCCGCTTGCTGGTGGGCACGGACAGGACGCCGGCGAGGACGTTGACGGAGGACGTGTCGGTCTCCGCCTTCTTGGTCAGCGCGGACTTCAGGTCCTTGATCTGCTGCCACACCTGGGGGGTCTGGCGGCTCGCGAGCTTGACGTAGCGCAGGGCCTTGTTGTCCGGCCGCAGCTTCTCGACCAGCTGGTCCTGGTCCTGGCCGAGGATCGGAGCGAGGAGGGCTGCGGCCTGTTCGGGGCCGTCGGCGATCTCCAGTTGGTCGGGGGTGAACAGCGTGGGGTCGGCGGTGATGTCGTAGGCGTCCTCGCTGGTCGCCAGGGCGACGCCGTTGCGGTCGGTGATCTTGCCGCGCTCGGCGTCCAGCACCTGGCCGACGTAGAGGTTCTGTCCGGCCTTCGCGGCATAGGTGTCGGCCTTGACGGCCTGCACCTGGAGCAGGCGTACGACGAAGACGCTCAGGACCAGGGCCAGCGCCAGGCCGACCAGGCGCAGCCGGGGGCGCGGGCTGCCCAGCCGGATGACCTTCGGGGCCGCCGGGCCCGGCGGCCGGGGGCGCGGGGCCGGGCGGGGGATACGGGCCTGTCGGGCGCCGGGTCCGGGGCGCTGCCCGGCGCCCGGGCGGGCGGGCCGGGCGGGGCCGGGCACGCGGCGGCGGGGCGGTTCCCTGTCGGACACTTCCGTCACCTGCCGGGAGTCGATGCGGGGGTGGACGCGGGGGCGGGCGTGGGGGTTGGCGTGGGAGCGGCCTCGGAGGCGGTGGAGGCGGCCGTGGGGTCTGCTGCCGTGCCCGGTGCTGTGCCGGGCGCCGTGCCCGGGAGCGGGGCCGTCACGGTGGCCAGCGCTTCGGGGGCGAGCACCAGGGGTGCGCGGGAGGCGGTGGCGGGGCTGGGGACACCCTTGACCTTGCCGTCGGGGTCCAGGAAGGCGGGGTCGCCGCCGGGCACCATGCCGAGCTCGCGGGCCCGGCGCTGGAGGGCGTCGGGGGCGGAGTAGGCGTCGATGTCCCGCTGGAGGGCCTGTTCCTCGTCGGTGAGGCTCTTCGTCTCCCGCTTGAGGTCGTCGAGCCGGAACGCGCCCTCGCTGAGGGCCGAGTTCAGCACCAGGAGCCCGATCAGACCGCCGCCCAGGAGAAGGACGACCAGCACCACGAAGGGGGTACGGGCCGCCTGGGCCCGCCCCGTGGGGAGGAGCCCCGCGAGACGGGCCGCCCTCCCCCTCAGTTCGGGTTTCCTGCTCACTCACGCCCCCCTGGGTTCGCCCGAAGCCTGCCTTCCGCACTCGAGTGCCCCGCACGTCATTCGAGGTGCTCCCTGATGCGCTGGGCGCCCCGCAGCCGCGCGGGTGCCGCTCGCCGGTTCTCGGCGATCTCCTCCTCGGTGGGAAGTTCGGCACCGCGGGTGAGCAGCTTGAGCCGGGGCTGGTAGCGCTCGGGAACGACCGGCAGCCCGGGGGGCGCGGTGGTGGCGGCGCCCGCCGCGAGCACCTGCTTGACCAGCCGGTCCTCCAGGGAGTGGTACGACAGCACGGCGATCCGGCCGCCGACGTCGAGTGCCTGCACCGCGGCCGGGATCGCCCGCTCCAGCACGGAGAGCTCGCCGTTGACCTCGATGCGCAGGGCCTGGAAGGTGCGCTTGGCCGGGTTGCCGCCGGTGCGCTTGGCGGCCTGCGGCAGCGCGTCCCGGATCAGCTCGACCAGGCGTGCGCTGGTGGTGAACGGCTCCTTCTCCCGCTCGCGCACCACCGCGGCCACGATCCGCTTGGCCTGCTTCTCCTCGCCGTAGGCGCGCAGGATGCGGACGAGGTCGCCGGGCGGGTAGGTGTTGAGGACCTCGGCGGCGCTGATGCCGGCCGACTGGTCCATGCGCATGTCGAGCGGGGCGTCCTGGGCGTAGGCGAAGCCGCGGTCGGCCTCGTCGAGCTGCATGGAGGACACGCCCAGGTCGAACAGGACGCCCTGCACGCGCGGGACGCCGAGCCGGGCGAGCACGTCGGGGAGTTCGTCGTAGACGGCGTGGACCAGGGTGGCGCGCTCGCCGAAGGGGGCGAGCCGCTCGCCGGACAGGCGCAGCGCCTCCTTGTCCCGGTCCAGGGCGATCAGCCGCGCCTCGGGGAACCGCGTCAGCAGGGCCTCACTGTGGCCGCCGAGGCCGAGGGTGCAGTCGACGACCACGGCTCCCGGGTGTTCCAGGGCGGGCGCCAGCAGGTCCAGGCACCGCCGGAGCATCACCGGGACGTGCCGGCTCTGCCCGCCCGTGTTCGCATGCGCTTCGCGCCCCATGGGTTCTGGGCCCTCTTCTCAAGGTCCGGCGCGGCCGTGACGCACCGCCGGGTCCCCGCCCCTCCCCCGGTGTGGACGGGGCGGCCTGCCGGCGCCGGAGGCGACAGCCGGCCGGGAACGGGAGGAGGCCGAGCCGTACGTACGCGCAGCGCACGCGGGGAGATCTCCGGGACGCTGCCCGGTTCTCCGGGGGAAATCAGTGCAGCGGGGAGTCTCGCCTCCCGCTTCGCGTCACTTTAGTCCACGGTGTCGCCCGGTCAATCAACCGGCCTGCGCGGCGCGGCCCTCGGCGCGAGGACAACCGCATCACAGGGAAACCACCCGTACGAGGGAGCTCACACCCCCCTTGTGGGTCATCTCACACCAAAGGTGGATGACGTTCTTTGTCCTGTCTCACAGCGAGCCCGGACGGCAGGTGACCAGTACCGTCATGGCTATGACGACTTCTGCATCGGTTCCCGCGGGCCCAGGAAGCGCGACAGTCGGCCAGGGCACGGTCACCGACCGCCTGGTGGACGCGAACGAGCAGTACGCCAACGCCTTCGCCGATCCCGGGATGGACGCTCGACCCGTCCTCCGTGTCGCCGTGGTGGCCTGCATGGACGCCCGGCTCGACCTGCACGCCGCGCTCGGTCTCGAGCTCGGCGACTGTCACACCGTCCGCAACGCCGGAGGTGTCGTCACCGACGACGTGATCCGGTCGCTGACCGTCAGCCAGCGGGCACTCGGCACCCGCAGTGTGGTGCTCATCCACCACACCAACTGCGGCCTGGAGTCCCTCACCGAGGAGTTCCGGCACGAACTGGAGATGGAGGTCGGCCAGCGGCCCGCCTGGGCCGTGGAGGCCTTCCGGGACGTGGACCAGGACGTACGGCAGTCGATGCAGCGGGTGCGCACCTCGCCGTTCCTGCCGCACACCGACGACGTGCGCGGATTCGTCTTCGACGTGAAGACCGGTCTGCTGCGCGAGATCGACCCCGCCTGACCCGTCGACCCGCTCCGAGGACATCCTTCGCTGGGGGTCCGCGCGCCCGTTCTCCGGATTCCACAAGGTCGAACGACATTCACAAAAGTCTCACGACCTGGCATATCGCCACCAGTTGTCCACAGGCGAGTGACACGAATCGGTAACGGCGGCAAGAATGCGGGAGTGATGCCGTGTGGAACCTTTCCCGCGCGGTGTCCGTGATTCGGGGTGGGCCGCTCCACACAGCAAGACGTCGGCCCGGACATGTGGGTCCCTCGTTCCTTCGGAGCGGGGGAAAAGGCCGAGGAGGGCCGGGTGACGACCTATGAGGATCGTGCGAGCCGTGGGGGCGCCCCCGACCGAGCGTATGCGCGGGTGGGGGATGATCTGACCGCCGTGGCCGAGCGCGTGCGGGGGTCGGTGGAGAGCGTGATCGAGGGCAAGCCCGAGGTCGTACGGCTCTCGCTGACCGTGCTGCTCGCCGAGGGACATCTGCTCATCGAGGATGTCCCGGGCGTCGGCAAGACGATGCTGGCCAAGGCGCTGGCGCGGTCCATCGACTGCTCGGTGCAGCGCATCCAGTTCACGCCGGATCTGCTGCCGTCGGACATCACCGGTGTGTCCATCTGGGACCAGCAGCGCCGCGACTTCGAGTTCAAGCCGGGTGCCATCTTCGCGCAGGTGGTGATCGGCGACGAGATCAACCGCGCGTCGCCGAAGACGCAGTCCGCGCTCCTGGAGTCGATGGAGGAGCGCCAGGTCACCATTGACGGCACGACCTACGAACTGCCCAGTCCCTTCATGGTGGTGGCGACGCAGAACCCGGTCGAGATGGAGGGCACCTATCCGCTGCCGGAGGCCCAGCGCGACCGGTTCATGGCCCGCGTCTCGGTCGGTTACCCGAGCCTCGAGGCCGAGCTGGAGATGCTGGACGTGCACGGCGGCGTCTCCCCGCTGGAGGGCCTCCAGCCGGTGGCGCACGCGCACGACATCCTGAAGCTGATCGAGGCGGTGCGCGCCGTCCATGTGGCCGAGCCGGTCCGCCGGTACGTGGTGGAGCTGGTCGCCGCCACCCGCACGCACCCCGACCTCAGACTCGGCGCCTCCCCGCGCGCGACGCTGCACCTGCTGCGCGCCGCGAAGGCGTCCGCGGCGCTGAACGGCAGGGAGTACGCGCTGCCGGACGACGTGCAGGCGCTCGCCGTGGCCGTCCTGGCGCACCGGCTGCTGCCCACCGCCCAGGCCCAGCTCAACCGCCGCACGGCCGAGCAGGTGGTGCAGGAGATCCTGCAGCGCACGCCGGTCCCGGCCGCAGCCCCGCAGCAGACCGGCATCGGCGTGGGCCGTGGCGGCCCCGGGTACGGCCGGCAGCAGCCGCGGAGGCTGTGATGACGACCGCGGGATCGGTCCACGCGGAGGGCGACCACGATGACCGGGGCGGCCTGCGCACAGCTCTGGCCGGGCTGACCACCCGCGGGCGCTCCTTCCTGGCCGCCGGTGCGGCCGCCGCGGTCTGCTCCTATGTGCTCGGGCAGAGCGATCTGCTGCGGGTCGGGCTGCTGCTGGCGGTGCTGCCGCTGGTGTGCGCGGGGGTGCTCCACCGGACCCGCTACCGGGTCGCCGGCAGCCGCCGGCTCTCCCCCTCGCGGGTACCTGCCGGCTCCGAGGCACGGGTGCATCTGCGGATGGACAACGTCTCCCGGCTGCCCACGGGCCTGCTGATGCTCCAGGACCGGGTGCCCTACGTGCTCGGGCCGCGGCCCCGGTTCGTGCTGGACCGGGTGGAGGCGGGCGGGCGCCGCGAGGTGTCCTACCGGGTCCGCTCCGACCTGCGCGGCCGCTATCCGCTGGGGCCGCTGCAACTGCGGCTCTCCGACCCGTTCGGGATGTGCGAACTGACCCGGTCCTTCTCCACGTACGACACGCTGACGGTGATCCCGCGCGTGGAGCCGCTGCCGCCGGTGCGGCTGAGCGGTGAGGCCCAGGGGTACGGCGACGGGCGGCAACGTTCACTGGCGCTGGCCGGCGACGACGACGTGATCCCGCGCGGCTACCGTCACGGCGACGATCTACGCCGGGTGCACTGGCGTTCCACCGCGCGCTACGGCGAGCTGATGGTGCGTCGCGAGGAGCAGCCGCAGCGGGCCCGGTGCTCGGTGCTTCTGGACACCCGCGTCATCGCCTACGACGGCGCGGGTCCGGATTCCGCGTTCGAGTGGGCGGTGTCGGGTGCGGCGTCCGTGCTGACGCACATGCTGGAGCGGGGTTTCTCGGTGCGGCTGCTGACCGACACCGGCATGTCGGTGCCGGGCGAGGGCTCCGACGGGTTCGTGGGCGCGAGCCAGGATTCGGCGGACGCGGCCGGGCTGATGTTGGACACCCTCGCGGTGGTCGACCACTCCGACGGGGCGGGTCTGTCCCGGGCGTACGACATGGTCCGCGGCGGGAGCGAGGGGCTGCTGGTCGCCTTCCTCGGTGATCTCGACGAGGAGCAGGCGGCGGTGCTCGCCCGGATGCGGCAGCGCAGCCGGGGCGCGGTCGCCTTCCTCCTGGACAGCGGGACCTGGCTGCGGGAACCGCCGGACGCGTCCGGTCCGTCGGATGTGTCCGGTCCGTCGGATGTGTCCGGTCCGTCGGACGGTGGCGGGGAGCGGTCGCGGATGCTGCGCGAGGCGGGCTGGACGGTGGTGGGCGTGCCACGGGGCGCCTCCCTGGAGGAGCAGTGGCGGCTGGCGGACCGGGAGCGTTCCGGTCTGGCGGCGGCGAGCGGTGGGGAGGGAGCAGGGTGAGTGGACGACTGCGGCTGACGCTGGCCTCGTGGGCGGCCACGCTGCTGGCCGCGTGCGCGCTGCTGCCGCTGGTCGATCCGCCCTTCTGGATCGTGCAGGCGGCCTTTCTGCTGGCGGTGCAGTCGGGCGTGGGCGCGGTGGCCCGGCGGGTGCCGCTGGCGCGCCCGCTGACGGTGGCGGTGCAGGCCCTTGCCGCGCTCGTGCTGCTGACGCTGGTCTTCGCGCGTGAGCACGCGTTCGCCGGCCTGCTGCCGGGACCGGACGCGTTCCGCTTCTTCGCCGAGCTGCTCGACCAGGGCGGGACGGACGTCGGCCGTTATGCGATACCGGCGCCGCTGTCCGAGGGCATCTGGTTGATGCTGATCGGCGGCGTCCTGGTGATCGGGCTGCTGGTGGACGCCCTCGCGGTGACCTTCCGCAGCGCGGCTCCGGCCGGGCTTCCGCTGCTCGCGCTGTACTCCGTCGCCGCGGGTCTGTCCGACGGCGGGGCCGACTGGCTGTGGTTCCTGCTGGCGGCGGCCGGTTATCTGATGCTGCTGCTCGTGGAGGGGCGTGACCGGCTCTCCCAGTGGGGGCGGGTCTTCGGCGGGGCGTCGCCCGGCTCGCCCGGCGAGCCGGGCTACGCCCGCGCCCCGGTGCGCACCGGCCGGCGGATCGGGGTGCTCGCGGTGGGCATCGCCCTGGTGGCGCCGCTCGCTCTGCCCACCATGAACGGCGGCCTGCTGGACCCGGCGGGTTCGGGTGTCGGCCCGGGCTCCGGCGGGGGTGGCACGATCTCCGCGGTGAATCCGCTGGTGTCACTGCGCGACTCGTTGAACGTGGACGAGGACCGCCAGGTCATGTCGGTGCGCTCCGAGGCGGAGAACGTCTCGGACCTGTATCTGCGGATCGTCTCCCTGGACGACTTCGACGGCACCACCTGGAAGCCGTCCAAGCGGTCCATCACCACGGTGCCCGACGGCGCCTTCCCCACCCCGGCCGGCCTCGGCCCGGACATCGAGCGCGAGGAGATCGGCACGACGATCTCGATCGCCGACTGGTACGGGCAGGACTGGCTGCCGATGCCGTATCCGCCGAGCGGTGTGGACATCAGGGGCAACTGGCGCTACGAACCGGTCGGGATGACGCTGGTCGGCGACCACGGCCAGAACACCCGGGGGCTGACCTATCAGGTACGCAGCCTGGACGTGCGGCCCACGGCGGAGCAGCTGGCCGCCGCGTCGGCGCCGCCGGCCGCCCTGGAGCGGGACTACACCGAGCTGCCCGACTCGCTGCCCGCGGTGGTGTCCCGGACCGCCCGCGAGGTCACCGAGGGGGCGACGAACGCGTACGACCAAGCGGTCATGCTCCAGGACTACTTCACCCTGTCGGGCGGCTTCGAGTACGACACCGAGGTCGACGTCGGCAGCGGCTCGGAGGCGATCGCCCGTTTCCTGAGGGGCAAGGAGGGCTTCTGCGTCCACTTCTCCTTCGCCATGGCGTCGATGGCCCGGTCCCTGGACATACCCGCCCGGGTCGCGGTGGGCTTCGCGCCCGGCACCCCGCAGGCAAACGGCACGGTGGCGGTGGGGCGGCGGGACGCGCACGCCTGGCCCGAGCTGTACTTCGAGGGCGTGGGCTGGACCCGTTTCGAGCCGACACCCACGCGCGGTTCGGTGCCGGAGTACACCGTGCCGGAGACCCCGGACAGCGCGCTGCCCGACCCGGCCCGGCCGTCCGCGGCGGAGCCCTCGGAGCCCGCGGCAGCCCCGTCGAAGAGCGAGAGCTGCTCGGTACAGCAGCAGCGGCTGGGCGACTGCGCGAGCGAGGCACCCCTGGCGACGCTGCCCACGGACGGCGACGGGCCGAAGTGGTACGTGGTCCTGGGGTGGGTGCTGGGCGGTCTCGCCGTCCTGGTGCTGCCGCTGGCACCGATGCTGTGGCGGCTGCGGACCCGTTCGGTGCGCCTGGGCGCGCACGGCCGGTCCGAGGCGGGCACGGCGTCGCACGCCCTGGCCGTCTGGGACGAGCTGACGGACACGGCATGGGACGTCGGTATCTCCCCGGACGAGTCGCTGACTCCACGCAGGGCGGCGGCCCGGATCGTCCGGCTCGGCCGGCTCGACCCGGAGGCCGCGGCCTCGGTGCGCCGGGTGGCGGATGCCGTGGAGCAGGTCCTCTACGCGCCGCAGCCGCGCCCGACGGCGGGCCTCACGGACGATGCGCGCCGGGTGGTGGCCGGACTGAGATCCGGGGCCGGCCGGGGCATGCGGCTGCGCGCGCTGTTCCTGCCGCGTTCCACGGTGCGGGTGGTGTGGGCGGTGTCGGCCCGGTGGGCCGCCGTCCGGGACCGCGCCCTTGCCCTGCGGCCGACATGGCGCAAGCCCACGTGGCGCAAGCCCTCGCGGCAGCAGGGGTGACGGGGCGGGTCCGGGCCGGTCGGCGCCGGGCCCGGACCCGGCCGGGCAGGTGCGACCCCGGCTGAACGGGTGCACGGTGAGGGGCGGGACGGCCGGAAACCGTCCTGCCCCTCACCTTCGTACCGCTCCTTGCCATGACCGGCGCCCGGCGTGGGCCCGGGTGCGGACACGCGTCAGGGGGTGACCACCGACTCGGTGATCACCCCCTGACGCGTGTCTTTGCGCAGGTCCTGGAGTGGTGTGGGGGAGCTACTGCCCGCCGCCCTGTTCGTCGCGGCGGCGCTGCCAGCGCTCCTCTATGCGGTTCATCACGGAGCGCCGCTGCCTGCCCTGCCGGTCGGACTGCGGCACACCGGTGGAAGAACCAGCGGCACCGGCGGCGTCGGCCGCCTGCTCACCGGGCTTGGGCGCCTTGCGCCAGCCGGTCACCGCGAGAACCGCGCAGCCCAGCATGACGAGGAATCCCACCACACTGAGCCAGACCTGCTGGGCGACCATTCCGGCCATGAGGAGCGCAATACCTACGAGGAAGCCCACGATCGCCTGGTAGACCCGCCGACGGGTGTACGTACGCAGGCCACTTCCCTCGAGCGCCGACGCGAACTTGGGATCTTCGGCGTACAGCGCTCGCTCCATTTGCTCGAGCATGCGCTGCTCGTGCTCCGAGAGCGGCACGGCGTCCTCCTCATCGTGCAGTCGCCGGGGCGACCCGGGGGGTCCCTTCAGGATAGGCAGGGATTCGCCCCCATGAAACCCGCCCCTCTGCGCCAATTGGCCGACCGGCTCGCGTCATGGGCGTCCCGGCCCCTCGAGGCTTCTCATTCCCCGACGGCCAGGCCGTCATGCCGGACGGTCTCCCTCGATCATACGGTGCCCAGCCGCCATTCGGGGGGCCTGTGGCGGACTCCATGCACGGTGCGGCGACGGACGCGTCGCTGATCAGCGACGCGTCACAGGCGGCTGCTCAGGCCCCTTCGGCCCCCGGCGCCTCACCGAGCACATGGAGCTGGGTGGCCACCGAGTGGAAGGCAGCGAGTTCGGCCGCCGCGGCCTCCAGCTTCAGCAGCGCGTCGAGGGCTCCGGGCTCGGTGTCCACCAGTCCGCCGGGGACGAGGTCGGCGAAGACCCGCACACCGTGCACGGCGCCGACCCGCAGGCCCGCCCCCTCGACCAGAGCGGTGAGCTGACCCGCGGTGAAACGGCGCGGCACGGGGTCGCCCGCACCCCATCGGCCGTTCGGGTCCTCGAGCGCCTGCCGGGCCTCCGTGAAGTGACCGGCGAGGGCGCGGGAGAGCACGGCGCCACCGAGGCCGGCGGCGAGCAGGCTGAGGACGCCTTCGGGGCGCAGGGCGGCCACCGTGTTGCGCACACCCTCGGCCGGGTCGTCGACGTACTCCAGGACTCCGTGGCACAGCACCACGTCGTAGCCGCCGCGCTCGGCTACGTCGAAGAGGCCGTGGGCGTCGCCCTGGACGCCGCGGACCCGGTCGGCGACGTCGGCCTCGGCGGCGCGGCGCTCCAGGGCGAACAGCGCGTTGGGGCTGGGGTCGACGACGGTGACCCGATGGCCGAGGCGGGCCACGGGCACGGCGAAGTTGCCGCTGCCGCCGCCGGTGTCGAGGACGTCCAGCGCCGGCCGTCCCGTCGCCTTGGCCCGGCGTTCCAGGGCGTCCTGGAGGACCTCCCAGACCACGGCGGTACGGAGAGCGGCGCGGGGGCGCAGGGTGTCCGACACGGCAGTTGACTCCTCGGCGCGGCACCGCCTCGTTCACGGCGGAGCGATCGGGCTGCCTCCCCGGCCCGGACAGGGAACGCGGAGGCTTCAGGCGTCTTCCACCCTATTGCCTGCGCCCCATTGCCCGCGCCGCGCTGCCCCGCCACCGCCGGGCGGTGGCGGGGCAGGAGACCGGGAGGAGCGCTCAGCCCGCGTCGGGCATCTCGCGGGCCGTGCCGCCGCCCGGGTCAGGGTCGCCCGGGTCGCGGCCGTCGGGGTGGTCGGAGGGATCCGCCTCCGTGCGGGACTGCGGGAGGGCGGGCTGGAGGACGAGCATCCGCTCGACCAGGCGCAGGAACATCGCCACGTCCCGTATCAGGTCGTCGGCGTCCCGGCTGCCGGCCGCGCCTCGGATGCCCGCCTCGGCGCGGGCGCGGCGCCGGGCGCCCGAGGCGAACAGGGCACTCCATTCGGTGAGTTCGGGCGCGATCTCGGGAAGCACTTCCCAGGCGCTCCGGATTTTGCTCCGGGCCCTGGGCGAGGCCTCGGGCCGTCCCCGTGCGGCGAGCACGGCGGCGGCGGTGCGCAGGGCGGCGAGGTGGGCCGTCGCGTAGCGCTCGTTGGGGGTGTCGAGGACGGTGGCCTCGTCGAGTCCGGCACGGGCCTGGGCAAGCAGGTCGAGGGCGGCGGGCGGGGCGGTGGCGCGGCGCGGCACCGGGTGGACATCGCTCGCGGGGCCGGTCAGTGAGGGGGCAGGGCCAGCGGCGCGGCGCCGGCTGGCGGCGGCTGCGGACGAGTGGGCCATGACGAACCTCCTGTCGTCTTCGTGACGGCTCTGTGGCCGTATGTGTTCATCGTGAGGTATGCCACTGACAATCCGTTCCGACCTGGGGTTTCGCTTCGATCGACTGTTCGGTGCCAGGCGGACCGGTCACGGAGCCGAGCCCGTGGAGGGGCGGACCGGCGGTGCTGTGAGAATCAGGTGCATGGAACGCAGCAGCACCACGTCGGGCGGCAGCGCCCGCCGCGAGGCCACCCGGCAGAAGCTCTACGAGGCGGCCGTCACGCTCATCGCGGAGCAGGGCTTCTCCGCCACCACCGTGGACGAGATCGCCGAGCGGGCGGGGGTCGCGAAGGGCACGGTCTACTACAACTTCGCGAGCAAGTCGGTCCTCTTCGAGGAACTGCTGCGGCACGGGGTCGGGCTCCTCTCCGCCTCTCTGCGGGAGGCGGCCGAGCGGACGGCCGGGGCGGGCGGCGGCAAGGTCGACGCCCTGGACGCGATGGTCCGGGCGGGGCTGGTCTTCATCGACCGCTACCCGGCCTTCACCCAGCTGTACGTGGCCGAGCTGTGGCGCACCAACCGGGCCTGGCAGTCCACACTGCTGGTGGTCCGGCAGCAGGCCGTGGCGGTCGTCGAGGACGTGCTGCGCGAGGGCGTGGACAACGAGGAGTTCAGTGCGGAGATCGACATTCCGCTGACGGCGGCGGCGCTGGTCGGCATGGTGCTGGTGGCCGCGCTGGACTGGCAGGCCTTCCAGCCGGAGCGTTCCCTGGACGACGTGCACGCGGCGCTGTCCCGGCTGCTGCAGGGGCGCGTGAGCGGCCACTGCTGAGGCGGCGGGCGACCGCACCCGGCGACCGGCGGCGGTCGTCGACCGGCCCAGGACACGAAAAGTGCCGGTCCGACGGTGGCTGCGTCCCCCGCGAGCCACTGCCGGACCGGCACTTTTCGTGCTCCCCGTACGTCCCCCCGTGGAACCCCCGTTGCGGTCGTCCCCCGGTTCCCCCGTGCCTCGCTCCCGCCGACACGGCCGGCGGAAGGAGCGGATCGCGGGCCCGGACCGTTCCGGCGCCCCGTGTCGCCGGTTCCGGAGCCGTGCCCCTCTCCGTGGTCTCCACTCTCTCGTTTTCGCAGGTCGTGGCCCATCCGCGCGCGTACTCATCTCGGGGACTAGGTACGGGTACTCAGCCCTGCGCACCCGGCCCCACACGGCCCGGCCGCCGGCTGGTCATCGGGGCGTGGGCGGCGGTACTCGGGTTCGGGGGTGTCCGTGGGGGCGGATAAAGTCCCTGACATGGCACGGATTTCGGTGATCGGCGCCGGGCTGGGCGCGATGGCGGCCGCTGCCCGGCTGGCCGTCGCGGGCCACCGGGTGGCGGTGTACGAGCGGACGGACACGTACGGCGGCGCGCTGCGCCGGCTGGAGCGGGAGGGCTTCTCGTTCGACACCGGCCCCGGGCTGCTCCCGCTGCCGGCGGTCTACCGCGATCTGTTCCTGAAGACGGGCAAGGAGCCGCTGGAGGCCTGCGTCGAGCTGGTCCAGGTCGACCCGTCGTCGCACCACGTGTTCGCGGACGGTACGCACGTCCCGCTGCCGAACGCGTCCCGCGCGGGTGTCGTTTCCGCCCTGGACGCGGCCCTCGGCCCTGCCGCCGCCAAACGCTGGGGCGACTTCCTGGTGCGGGCCCGCGAGGCCTGGGACAGGACCCGCAGGCCGCTCCTGGAGGAGCCGTTGTGGCCCGACTGGCGGGTGCTGGCCGGGCGCGAGCCCTACCCGGCCGTCCCTCACAGGAAGCTGCTGCGCACGCGCACGGCGGGCACACTCGCCGAGGTCGCCGCCTGGGAGCTGCGCGATCCCCGGCTGGCCTCCCTGCTGGAGGGGTACGCGCTCGAGCACGGCCTGGACCCCCGGTCCACGCCGGCGAGTGCGGCGGTACTGCCGTACATGGAGCACGCCTTCGGTACCTGGTACGTCCGCGGCGGCATGCGGGAGCTGGCCCGCGCGGTGTACGAGCGGTGCCTGGTGCGCGGGGTGGAGTTCCGCTTCGGCGCCGAGGTCACCGGGGTGCTGGAGAAGAACGGCCGGGTGGCGGGCCTGGAGTTCACCGAGGGCGCCTTCCCTGGCTCTGGCTCCGACGGCGGGAGCGGGGACGGGGCGGTGGCCGAGGCCGATCATGTGATCGCGGGGGTGACGCCCGGCGCGCTGGACCGGCTGACCCGGGGGACGCGGGTGCGGGGCGAGGGCGAGGTGGTGGGCCACTTCGGGACAGCGAGCCGTCTGACGGTGCTGCTGGCGCTGCGCGGCGGACGTCCCGAGGGGACACCGCACCGGACGGTCGTGCACACCCGGGACCGGGAGGCCGAGCTGGAGTCCCTGTTCGGCTCTCCCGCGGTCCTGCCCGCACACCCCACGGTCACGGTCCTGCGCCCCGACGACCCGGCCCTGGTCCCCGACGCGGACCATGAGGCGGTCACCCTCACCTCGGCGGTGCCCGCGGGCTTTGCGGGACCGGGCCTGGACGAGCACGCGCGGAACATGATCACCGCCGCCGAGCGGGCCGTACCCGGCCTGCGCGACCGTCTCCTGCACAGCGAGGTCCGCACCCCGGACGACATCGCGGAGGCGACGGGCGCGGAGGGCGGAGCGGTGCCCGTCCCGGCGCTCGCCGCGGCGGGCGGGCGCCTGCTGCACCCGTCCAACAGCACCGGCATACCGGGGCTGTTGACGGTAGGCGGCTGGTCGCACCCCGGCGGGGGCCTCCCGCACGCCGGGATGTCGGGTGCGCTGGTCGCGGGCCTGATCGTGGAGGGACCGGAGTTCCGCGGGTCCCAGTGAGCCGCGATGGGCCGGGGCGGGCCCCCGCGGGACGGATCACCGGCCGGGGCCGACGGCCGGGGCCGGGTCAGTAACGGTACTGCTGCTCGTCGTACCCGTTGCCCGGGGTCTGGCCCTGCTGGCCGTTGTCCTGGTACGGATACGGCTGCTCCTGCGGGAGTTCGCCGCCGTACAGGTCGTCGGTGTTGCGCTGCTGCGGGACCCACAGGCCGCCCGCCGGGGTCTCGCCGCCGTAGCCGCCGCCGTACTGGTCCTGGCCGTAGCCCTGCTGGCCGTACTGCTGCTGCGGGTCGGTGTATCCGGTGTCGTACGAGGTCCCGTCATAGGTCGGGTTGCCGATGTACGGGTCGGAGTAGGCGGCGTACTGCTGCTGTTGGCCCGTGGTGTCGTAGGACTGCTGCTGGCCGTAACCGGAGTAGCCGTAGGCGTAGTTCTGGCCGGTGTCGTAGCCCTGGTCGGTGCTCTGGGCGGTGGCCGCGTACTGGTCCTGGGCGGGGGTGGCGTACCCGTTGTCGCCGTAGACGCCGTACGAGCCGGTGTCGTCGGGCATGGGCTGCGGCTCGTAGACGGCGGTGGTCTCGGCGGCCTCCTGCTGCTCGCCGCGCACGGGCGTGAACACGTCGTCGCGGTCGTAGTCGTCGTCGGTTCCGTAGGAGGCCCGGTCGCGGCGCTGCTCGGCGCCCTCGTCGCCGTACCCGTCGCCGGTGGCCTCCAGGCCGGAGACCTCCAGGGTCGGCTCCTCCCGCTCGCGGTCACCACGGCCGCCCTTGACGGCGGACAGCAGCGGGGTGTTGACCGCCCAGCCGGCCGCGAAGCCGCGGCGGAACGACAGCGTGACGTAGGTCTGACCGATCGCGAAGGCGACGGCGCCCAGGCCGATCACGACGACGGACGGGATCAGCACACCGAGCACGACGCCCAGAAAGCCCGCGAAGGCGAGCAGCCGCCAGCGCAGGCGTGCCTTGTACTGCAGCAGCACCTCGCCGAGCAGCCACAACGCGACCACACCGAACGCGATGTAGAGGACCGTCCAGCCCATGTACGCCCCTCTCCCAGTGGCCGCTACGCAGTGTGTCGTACACCGGTGCGACCGGTCTAGGCCCGCAGTGGGTGATGCAGGCCCAGGTTCTCGTAGATTTCCAGCGTCGCCGTGGAGTTGTTCAGCGTGATGAAGTGCAGTCCGGGCACTCCCTCGGCCAGCAGCCGTGCGCAGAACTCCGTGGCGAACTCGATACCGATGGAGCGTACCGCCGCCGGATCGTCCGCCGCTGCGAGGATCCGCTCTTTCAGGGCATCCGGGAACGACGCGTTACTGAGCTGCGGCAACCTCTCCAACATCTTCACACTGGTCACCGGCATGACCTCCGGAATCACCGGTGTCCCGCAGCCCGCCGCGTCGACCCGGTCCCGCAGGCGCAGATAGGACTCGGGCTGGAAGAACATCTGGGTGATCGCGTAGTCGGCGCCGGCCCGGCACTTGTCGACGAAGCGTGCGACGTCCGTGTCCCAGCCGGACGACCTGGGGTGCATCTCCGGGAAGGCGGCGACACCCACGCAGAAGTCACCCGACTCCTTGATGAGCCGGACGAGTTCGGCGGCGTAGGTCAGGCCCTGCGGATGCGGGATCCAGTCGGCCATCGGATCGCCGGGCGGGTCGCCCCGCACGGCGAGCATGTTGCGGATCCCGGCGTCGGCGTACTGGCCGATGATGTTGCGCAGTTCGGCGACGGAGTGGTTGACCGCGGTGAGGTGGGCGACCGGGGTGAGGGTGGTGTCGGCGACGATCTGCTCGGTCTCGTGGACCGTGCCCGCGCGGGTGGACCCTCCGGCGCCGTACGTGACGGAGACGAAGTCCGGAGCGACCGCCTCGACCCTGCGCAGCGCGCTCCAGAGGTTCCGCTGGCCCTTGGGCGTCTTCGGCGCCGAGAACTCGAACGAGTACGTCGTCTTTCCGGCAGCGAGCATGTCACGCACAGTGCGCGCGTGATCAGTCCTGACGGATGCTGTTCCGAGGGCCATACCGGCAGGTTAGCCAGGGGGTGCCGGTCCCCCAACCGGATGCGGGAGATTTGCCGGAATTGTCGACTTGTTGTCCACCCTTTGGACACGCGGTGACGAGTGGGGAGGCGGCGGGCCGGGGTGGCGGGCGGCGGGCGGGGTACCGGCGGCGGGTGACGGGTGCCGGCAGGGGCGTCAGCGGCGGGTGCCCGGTGCCGCCTGCCGCAGCCGCCTCGCGAACTCGGCCGCCGCCGCGCCCGGGTCGTCCGCCTCGGTGATGGCCCGTACGACGACGACCCGGCGGGCGCCGGCCTCCAGGACCTCGTCGAGGTTGCCGAGGTCGATGCCGCCGATGGCGAACCAGGGGCGGTCGGTGCCGAGGGCGGCGGCGTACCGGACCAGGCCGAGGCCGGGGGCGTGGCGGCCGGGCTTGGTGGGGGTGGGCCAGCAGGGGCCGGTGCAGAAGTAGTCCACGCCGTCCTGCACGGCGGCCGCGGCGGCCTCGGACTCGGCGTGCGTGGAACGGCCGATCAGGATGTCCTCGCCGAGGACGGCCCGGGCCGCGGCAACGGGGAGGTCGCCCTGTCCGAGGTGCAGTACGTCGGCGCCGGCGGCGTGGGCGACGTCCGCGCGGTCGTTCACCGCGAGCAGCTTGCCGTGCCGGGCGCAGGCGTCCGCGAGGACCTCCAGGTGCCCCAGCTCCTCGGCGGCCTCCATGCCCTTGTCCCTGAGCTGGACGATGTCGACGCCGCCGGCCAGGACCGCGTCCAGGAACTCCGCGAGGTCGCCCTGCCGCTTGCGGGCGTCGGTGCAGAGGTAGACCAGGGAGTCGGCGAGGCGGGCGCGCGGGGCGGTGCCTGCGGCGGTGTCGGGCATGCGGGAGTCCCCCGTGTGTCGGTGGCGGCCGGGCCCGGCCGGCGCGGGGCGGGCCCGGTGGGTCGTCGGCGGATGCCCCCGGCCCACCGGGGCCGGCGGAGCGCACACCGCAACGGACCCTATGCCGCTGCCCCGGCGACCGGGAGACCGGCCGCGAGCGGGCCGGCGGCCACCTGCGGCCGCGGGGCCCTCCCGGCGCCCTGTGACAGCGGCGCCGGGTGGCTGTTTCACGGCCGGGTACCTGCATGAGTGCGAGTGCGGGCCCAGGCCCGCGTACGCACACAGCTGCGTACGCACACAGCTACGGGAGCACACGAGGATGTGCGTACCGGCGCTTGTGCGGGTCCCGGCGTTCCGTCCCGGGGTCAGACGGCGAGCGCCTGGGCGCGGCGCTTCACCTCCGTGCCGCGGTTCTCACTCAGTGCCTGCGCGGGCGTGCCCGGCAGGCTCTCGTCGGGGGTGAAGAGCCATTCCAGCATCTCTTCGTCCGTGAAGCCGTCGTCCCGCAGGAGCGTCAGGGTCCCGGAGAGGCCCTTGACGACCTTGTCCTCGTCGATGAAGGCGGCGGGGACGTGCAGTGCGCGGTTCTCACCCCGGCGTACGGCGATGAGCTGGCCCTCCTTGACCAGATGCCGGACGCGCGTCACCTCGACGCCGAGCATCTCGGCGATGTCGGGAAGGGTGAGCCAGGCGGGGACGAGAGCATCGATCTTTGCGTCAATCTCGGTCACGGGACAAGCCTGCCATCTGGCACTGACAGCCGGAAGTCGGACCCCTCCACCCGGGCGGACGTATCAGCCCGAAGGATTCCGGTTCACGCCTTCGCCGACTTCAGCGGTCTCGCCGGGTCGGCCAGCAGCGTCTCGTCCATCACCGTGCCCGCCTCGATCAGCCGGCGCCCCTGGGCCAGGTCGCGGGGGCGGCCCACCGCCAGCAGCGCGACCAGCCGGGACGCGCGGAGCCAGCAGACCGTCCACGCCGGGCCGTCGGCCTCTCCGCGCCACACCGTCCGGTCGGCGTCCGCGTGGTGCCCGGCGTACTGGACGAAGCGTCCGAACTGCTCGGACCAGAAGTACGGCACCGGGTCGTACACCGCGCGGGGCGCACCGGTGGCCGCCCCGATGATGTTCGCCGCGACCGTGCGCGGGCCCTGGAGGGCGTTGTCCCAGTGGTGCACCAGCAGGCGTTCGCCGTACCGCTCCGAGGGGAAGGACGCACAGTCGCCCACCGCGTACACGTCCGGCACGGAGGTCGTCAGGCGGGCGTCGGCGACCACCTCGCCGTGCTCGCCGAGCTCGATTCCCGAGCCGGCCAGCCAGGCGGTGGCGGGGCGGGCACCGATACCGACGACGACGGCGCCCGCGGGCAGCCGCGCGCCGTCGTCGAGCACCACCGCGCCGGGCTCGACGCGCTCCACGCGCGCGTGCGTCCGCAGCACCACTCCCGCGTCGTCGTACCAGGCGGTCATCGGGGCGGCCACCTCGGCGGGCAGCGCCTCGGCCAGTGGCCGGTCGGCGGCCTCCACGACGGTGACCGCGCAGCCCGCCTCGCGCGCCGCCGTGGCGAACTCCGCGCCGATCCAGCCGGCACCGACGACCACGATGTCCTGCCGGCGCGCGAGCACCGGCCGCAGCCGTTCGACGTCGTCCAGGGTGCGCAGCAGATGAACGCCCACAACCCCCTCCGCGCCCGGCAGCCGGACCGGTTCGGCTCCGGTCGCGACGACCAGCACGTCGTAGGGGACCGGCCCGGCCTCCGTGTCCAGCTCGTGGTCGGCGGGACGCAGCCCGAACACCTCGCAGCCGAGCCGCAGTTCGATGCCGAGTGCCTCGAAGTCGACGTCGAAGGCGGAGCCCTCCGCCGTACCGAGCAACACCGCCTTGGACAGGGGTGGCCGGTCGTACGGCTGGTGGGGTTCGGCGCCGATCAGCGTCACGGTGCCGGTGAAACCCTGCTCCCGGAGGGCGACGGCGGTCTGCACGCCGGCCATTCCGGCCCCCGTCACCACCACGCGCCGCGGCCCGGCCGGTCCCCGTTCCTGCGTCTGCTCGCTCACCTGATCACCATAGACACCTGCCCCATCGCCGGACAGATCTCAGGGGGCCGTGAGCTGCTCCACCACGCTGGTGCCGCTGCCCGGCTGCGACTCCCACTCCCAGGTCTCCTCCAGCCGCACCCGCCCGTCGGGCAGTTCCACGACCGTGGACTCGCAGTGGCCCGAGGAGGTGGTGCCGTCGTGCTTGAGCTGCACATACCGGAAGTCCAGCCGGTCCCCCTCCCTGGTGCCCACCAGGTGCCCGCGGACGACGTCACCGCCCGCGTACTCGGCCCAGATCCGGCCGTCCCGCTCGTGGTAGACGAACCGGGTGCGGGTGCCGACCTGCCCCGGCGCCTGGTCGGCGACCGGGGAGAGAACCAGGCCGTCGAGTGAACCAGCCATGTGAGGCTCCCTGCGCGTTCGTTGTTCCGGCGTTGTTCCGGGGCTAGGCTGGCCACGGTAAAGCACGCGCGGGAGTCCGGACGCACCGGGCTGAGAGGGAGGCTGGCGGCCTCCGACCGTATGAACCTGATCCGGGTCATGCCGGCGAAGGGAGGGGCTGGACGCCCATGTCGCCCACACACACCTCAGGCACCCCGCGCGCTCCGGGACGTTCTCCGGACGTCCTCGTCGTCGGGGGCGGGATCATCGGACTGGTCACGGCCTGGCGGGCCGCGCAGCGCGGGCTGACCACGACCGTGCTGGACCCCGAGCCGGGCGCCGGCGCCGCCCGGGTGGCCGCCGGGATGCTGGCCGCCGTCACGGAACTGCACTACGGCGAGCAGACCCTGCTCGGTCTGAATCTCGCCTCCGCGCGCCGCTACCCCGACTTCGCGGCCGAGCTCACCGAGGCCACCGGCCATGACCTCGGCTACCGCCGCTGCGGCACGCTCGCGGTCGCGCTGGACGCCGACGACCGTGCCCACCTGCGCGAACTGCACGTCCTGCAGCAGCAGTCGGGGCTCGACGCGCAGTGGCTGTCCGGGCGGGAGTGCCGACGCCTGGAGCCGATGCTCGCACCGGGTGTGCGCGGCGGGCTGCGGGTGGACGGCGACCACCAGATCGACCCCCGGCGCTTGGCGGCCGCGCTGGTGACCGCCTGCGAGCGGGCGGGAGTGGCAGTGCACCGCGCGTGGGCCGGGCGGCTCACCGTCGCCGGGGAGCGGGCCACGGGCGTGGTCACCGCCGACGGCACCGAACTGAGCGCCGGGCAGGTGGTGCTCGCCGGGGGCAGTCTCAGCGGGCGGCTCGCGGGGGTCCCGGCGGATGTGCTGCCTCCGGTACGTCCCGTGAAGGGGCAGGTGGTCCGGCTCACGATGCCGGACCGGTTCGGTCCGTTCCTGAGCCGGACGGTACGCGCGGTGGTGCGCGGCAGCCATGTGTACCTGGTGCCGCGCGAGAACGGGGAGCTGGTGATCGGGGCGACCACCGAGGAACAGGGCTGGGACACGACCGTCACCGCGGGCGGGGTGTACGAACTGCTGCGCGACGCCCACGAACTCGTCCCCGGGATCACCGAACTGCCGTTCACCGAGACCCGGGCCGGGCTGCGCCCCGGCTCCCCCGACAACGCGCCGCTGCTCGGCCCGTCCGCGCTGGCGGGGCTGGTCCTCGCGACCGGGCACCACCGCAACGGCGTGCTGCTCACGCCGGTCACCGGCGACGTCCTGGCCGAGGTCCTGACCACCGGTGAACTCCCGGCCGAGGCCCGTCCCTTCACACCCCGGCGATTCACCGCCGCCGCACTCACGGAGCAGTCCGCATGAACGATCCGGCGCATGTCACGGCCGGCCCCACCGTCACCGTCTCCGTGAACGGGGAGCCGCGCGACGTGGCTTCCGGTACGGCGCTCGACGCGCTGGTCGCCACCCTGACCCCGGCTCCCTCCGGGGTGGCCGCCGCCCTCAACGAAACCGTCGTCCCCCGCGCGCGGTGGCCGCTCACGTCCCTCTCCGAGGGGGACCGGGTGGAAGTCCTGACCGCCGTCCAAGGAGGCTGACCATGGCCGACGATCCGTTCGTTCTCGGCGGTACGTCCTTCACGTCCCGGCTGATCATGGGGACCGGCGGGGCGCCCAGCCTCGAGGTGCTGGAGCGGGCACTGGTGGCGTCCGGTACGGAGCTGACGACCGTCGCGATGCGGCGGGTGAACCCCTCGGTGCACGGCTCGGTCCTGTCGGTGCTGGACAAGCTGGGCATCCGGGTGCTGCCGAACACGGCGGGCTGCTACACCGCCGGCGAGGCGGTGCTCACCGCGCGTCTCGCGCGGGAGGCGCTCGGCACCGACCTGGTCAAGCTGGAGGTCATCGCCGACGAGCGCACCCTGCTGCCGGACCCGATCGAGCTGCTGGAGGCGGCTCAGACGCTGGTCGACGACGGGTTCACGGTGCTGCCGTACACCAATGACGACCCGGTGCTGGCGCGGAGACTGGAGGACGCCGGCTGTGCGGCGATCATGCCGCTCGGGTCACCGATCGGGTCGGGGCTCGGCATCCGCAACCCGCACAACTTCGAGCTGATCACGCAGCACGCGCGTGTGCCGGTGATTCTGGACGCGGGCGCCGGTACGGCGTCGGACGCGGCGCTGGCGATGGAACTGGGGTGCGCGGGGGTGATGCTCGCCTCGGCGGTGACGCGGGCGCAGGAGCCGGTGCTGATGGCTGCCGCCATGCGGAGTGCGGTCGAGGCGGGGCGGCTGGCCAGGCGGGCGGGGCGGATTCCGCGGCGGTACTTCGCCGAGGCGTCGTCTCCTGCGGAGGGCCTCGCCGCGTTGGATCCGGAGCGGCCCGCGTTCTGAGGGGGTTGCCGTTACCGGGCTGTTCTCCCACCGGCGCACCACCCGTTTCCAACCGGTCGGGAGGTGGGGGCTCCTCGCGGGGGTGCACCGCCATCGGCGGCTGCCGTGCCACGGCCCGGACCGCGTCCCACCACGTCCCTCAGCCGGAACCCGTGCCCGCGACGGGATGCGTTCCAGGGCCGAAGTCGAATCCGCTTCGGGATGTGTTCCAGAACCGGAACTCCTCCGGGTCTGGATGTGTTCCGGCTCTGGAGCGCATCCGCGCCGGAGCATGGCCCTGGCCCCGGATCGGGCCCGTCGGAACACATTTCCGGGCCGGAACCGCACCCGCCGCGGAGCACGATCCTGGTCCGGAACCGCAGCCGCGGTGGGGCGTGGTCCCGGGCCGCGGCCACACCCCTCCCGAGCTGCATGCGTGGGTTGCGTCACAGGTGGGCTGCAGTCGCGGACCGATCCGCGACGAAGCGGTGGGGGGTGTCGGCGGCTGCTCGTAGACTCCCTGCGTGGACACGACCCTTCAGGACCCTCTGGTCGGGCAGGTGCTCGACGGCCGGTATCGCGTCGAGGCGCGTATCGCGGTCGGCGGGATGGCCACGGTCTACCGGGCCGTGGACACCCGCCTCGACCGCGTGCTCGCGCTCAAGGTGATGCACCCGGCGCTCGCCGCCGACGGTTCCTTCGTCGACCGGTTCATCCGCGAGGCGAAGTCGGTGGCCCGCCTGGACCATCCGAACGTGGTGCAGGTCTTCGACCAGGGCACCGACCGGGGGTACGTGTATCTGGCGATGGAGTACATCGCCGGCTGCACCCTGCGGGACGTGCTGCGCGAGCGCGGGGCGCTGCAGCCGCGCGCCGCGCTGGACATCCTGGAGCCGATGCTGGCCGCGCTCGGTGCCGCGCACCGGGCCGGTTTCGTGCACCGGGACATGAAACCGGAGAACGTCCTGATAGGGGACGACGGCCGGGTCAAGGTCGCCGACTTCGGCCTGGTCCGGGGCGTGGGCACGGTGACGAACACCACCGGCACCGTGCTGGGCACGGTCTCCTACCTGGCACCGGAGCAGATCGAGAGCGGTACCGCCGACCCCCGCGTGGACGTCTACGCGTGCGGCATCCTGCTCTACGAGATGCTGACCGGTGAGCGGCCGCACGAGGGCGACTCCCCCGCGATCGTGCTCTACAAGCATCTGCACGACGACGTGCCGCCGCCTTCGGCCGTCGTTCCCGGTATGGCGTACGCGCTGGACGAGCTGGTCGCGTCGGCGACCGCGCGCAACCCGGAGGTCCGTCCGTACGACGCGGTGGCGCTGCTCGCACAGGTCCGCGAGGCCCGCGGCGGCCTCGACGCGGCGCAGCTGGACGCGGTACCGCCCCAGGCCCTCTCCTCGGAACACCACAACGCGGACGACCGTACGAGCGTCATCCCGCGCGCGCTGACCTCCCCCACGCTCGGCTTCGCTCGCGCGGGGGGACCCCCATCCCGCCCGCTGCCCGTCAACGAGGACGACGAGCACCGCGGGCACGGCGGCGGTGCGGACTCCTACCACCGCACCAGCCGGCTTTGGACCCCGGCGCCGCTGCCGCCCCGGCGCGGCCCGGCGCTGCTGCGCGGCCCGATGACGATCGTCGTCG
The DNA here is from genome assembly GCF_042655885.1 of Streptomyces chlorus. Lineage (NCBI taxonomy): Bacteria > Bacillati > Actinomycetota > Actinomycetes > Kitasatosporales > Streptomycetaceae > Streptomyces > Streptomyces chlorus. Next base: position 133,665 of record NZ_JBHSOA010000025.1, on the reverse strand, counting down.
TGGTGCTGCTGGTTCTCGGGGCCGGAGCGGGCGTCTGGTACATCAACTCGGGCCAGTTCACCAAGGTCCCGCCGCTGCTGGCGAAGACCGAGAAGGAGGCCCGGGACCGGCTGACGGAGGCCGGACTGGAGGTCGGCCGGGTCGAGGAGGCGTACAGCGACTCCGTGAAGCGGGGCACGGTGATCAGTACGGACCCGGCGGCGGGCTCCCGTATCCGCGGCACCGACTCGGTCTCGCTGACCCTCTCCAAGGGGCCGGAGACCGTGAAGGTGCCCGATGTGGACGGCGTCGCGCTGGACAAGGCGCGGGCGACGCTGAAGAACGTGGGCCTGGAGCCGGGCATGGTCACCCGGGAGTTCAGCGAGGACGTGGCCAAGGGCTCCGTGATCTCCACCGGGCCGGCCGGGGGCACCGAGGTCCGCGCGGGCTCGGCGGTGGCGCTCACCGTGAGCAAGGGCAACCCGGTGGACATCCCCGACGTGACCGGCGAGGACCTGGCGGACGCGCGCGCCGAGCTGGAGGGGGCCGGCCTCGAGGTGGAGATCGCCACCGGGCGGATCACCTCCGAGCACGACGCGGGCCAGGTGGCCCGGCAGAGCCCGGAGGCGGGCAGGGAGGCCGTCAAGGGGGACACCGTGACACTGACGCTGTCCAAGGGACCCGAGATGATCGAGGTTCCCGACGTGGTCGGCGGCAGCGTGGACGAGGCCACGCAGAAGCTGGAGGCGGCCGGGTTCCAGGTGGAGGAGGACCGCGGGCTGCTCGGCCTGTTCGGCGACACGGTCAGGGAGCAGTCCGTGGCGGGCGGGGACACCGCGCCCAAGGGCTCGACGATCACCCTCAAGATCCGCTGATCCCCTGCCCTGCCGGTCCGGTGAGCTGCCGTTCCGCTGATCCGGCGACGGCCGCCGGACAGCGGCGTGACACCCTGGAAGGGTGAAGAGTCATCTGTCCGGCCCTGCGCGCAACCCGGTCGGCGGCCATGTCCCCGTGGCCGGCGGTCTGTATTCCGTCGGACTGTCCTACGCCCGTGAGCTGCGCGCGGAGGCCGTTCAGGTCTTCGTCGCCAACCCGCGCGGCTGGGCGACACCGGCCGGCAACCCGAAGCAGGACGAGGCTTTCCGCGAGGCGTGCGCGGCCGATTCGATCCCGGCGTACGTGCACGCCCCGTACCTGATCAACTTCGGGTCCCACACCCGGGCGACCGCCGAGCGGTCCGTCGAGTCGCTGCGGCACTCGCTGCGGCGCGGGCGCGAGATCAGGGCGCTGGGCGTGGTGGTCCACACCGGCAGCGCGACGGGCGGACGGGAGCGGTCGGTGGCGCTGGCGCAGGTACGGGAGTATCTGCTGCCGCTGCTCGACGAGCTCACCCATGACGACGACCCGTTCCTGCTCCTCGAGTCGACGGCCGGCCAAGGTTCCTCCCTCTGCTCGCGGACCTGGGACTTCGGACCGTACTTCGAGGTGCTGGACGCCCACCCGAAGCTGGGGGTCTGCCTGGACACCTGCCATGTCTTCGCGGCCGGCCACGATCTGACCGGGCCGAGCGGAATGCATCAAACACTGGATCTGCTGGTGGACACGGTCGGCGAGGGACGGCTGAAACTGATCCACGCCAATGACTCCATGGATGTGGTCGGCGCGCACAAGGACCGTCACGCGAACATCGGCGACGGCCATATCGGCGAGGACCCGTTCCGCGCGTTGATGACGCACCCCGCGACCGAGGGCGTACCGCTGGTCATCGAGACACCCGGCGGCAAGGAGGGCCATGCGGCGGACGTGCAGCGGCTGAAGAAGCTCCGGGAATCGTCGTAGTCCCCCGCGGTCCTGGGGGACGCATGCCGGACCGGCTCAGAGCTCGGGTCCCTCCCCGGGCTCCTCCTGGTACGAGTAGCGCTGTTCCTTCCAGGGATCGCCGACGTTGTGGTAGCCGCGCTCCTCCCAGAAACCGCGGCGGTCGGCGGTCATGTACTCCACTCCGCGGACCCATTTGGGTCCCTTCCAGGCGTACAGATGGGGGACGACCAGACGGAGCGGAAATCCGTGCTCGGCGGTCAGCAGCTCGCCGTCCTTGTGGGTGGCGAAGAGGGTCCGCTCGGACGCGAAGTCCGCCAGGCGCAGGTTGGAGCTGAATCCGTACTCGGCCCAGACCATCACATGGGTGACGTCGGGCGCGGGTGGGGCGAGCTCCAGGAGGGTGCGGGCCGGAATGCCGCCCCATTCGGCGCCGAGCATGCTGAACTTGGTGACACAGTGCAGGTCGGCCACGACGCTGCGGTACGGCAGGGCCGTGAACTTCTCATGGTTCCAGCAGTGCTTGTCGCCGTCGACGGTGGCGCCGAACACCCTGAACTCCCAGCGCTCGGGCCGGAACTTGGGCACCGGCCCGTAGTGCGTGACCGGCCAGCCCTTCTGCAGTCGCTGCCCCGGCGGGAGCTCGAACCGTGCCCCTTCCTCCGCTGCTCGCTCCCCCGATTCGCGTTCCGCCGGCTGACCCATGCTTCCATCCTGACAGACCCGGCGTAACGCATCAGACCGGGGCCCCGCAAAGTGGGGCAATCCACACTGAACAGGAGCAAGCATTCCCGTACTTACTAAGTCGACACTTACTGGACGATCTTCTTCGCCAGTGAAATCATGCGGCGCATCTGGCCCGTTCATTCGTACGGAAGGAGCCTCTGCGATGCAGGGCGACCCCGAAGTCATCGAATTCCTCAACGAGCAGCTGACCGCCGAGCTGACCGCGATCAACCAGTACTTCCTGCACTCGAAACTGCAGGACCACAAGGGCTGGACCAAGCTCGCCGAGCACACGCGTGCCGAGTCCTTCGACGAGATGCGGCACGCGGAGGTCCTCACCGACCGCATCCTGCTGCTGGACGGCCTGCCCAACTATCAGCGGCTCTTCCATGTGCGGGTCGGGCAGACGGTGACGGAGATGTTCCAGGCCGACCGGGAGATCGAGGTCGAGGCCATCGACCGCCTGCGCCGGGGCGTGGAGGTCATGCGCAACAAGAACGACATCACGTCCGCCAACGTCTTCGAGGCGATCCTCGCCGACGAGGAGCACCACATCGACTACCTGGACACCCAGCTGGAACTCATCGAGAAGCTGGGCGAGGCGCTGTACCTGTCGACGGTGATCGAGCAGTCCCCGCCGGACTCCTCGGGCCCGGGGACGGGCGGGTTCTCGACCCATTAGCCCGACAGGGCTCACGCGGCTTCGGGGAGCTCCGTCGCGAGGGGCGGCCGCCCCTGGTCGGCCGGCTGTCGGCGGGGGCAGGCGCCACGGCCGAGCAGCGCCTGGATGCGTCGCACACAGCCGCCGCAGTCGGTGCCGGCCTTGCAGGCGGAGGCGATCTGCCGGGGAGTGCAGGCCCCGGCATCCGCGTGACTCTTCACTTGTTCCTCGGTCACTCCGAAGCAGCTGCAGACGAACACGCGGTTCACCTCCCGACGTAGCGTGGGTCGTGCCGTACCGACTCCTGATCGGTGAGGCAAACCTAACCTTACTAGTCACCCGCAGGCCGCAAAAGTGGGGTGGGGCTCGGATTCCATGTGATCCGTGCCCCACCCCTCGCCGTTTCGGCAGGTGAGCGGTGGGTGACCGGTACAGGCGCCGTCACCCGCCGCTGCCGATGCCTACTGGTCCCGGTACATCTCGGCGACGAGGAACGCCAGGTCCAGCGACTGGCTGCGGTTGAGCCGCGGGTCGCAGGCGGTCTCGTAGCGCTGGTGCAGATCGTCGACGAAGATCTCGTCGCCGCCGCCCACGCACTCGGTGACGTCGTCGCCGGTGAGCTCCACGTGGATGCCACCGGGGTGGGTGCCGAGCTCCTTGTGGACCTCGAAGAAGCCCTTCACCTCGTCGAGCACGTCGTCGAAGCGGCGGGTCTTGTGGCCGGAGGCCGCCTCGAAGGTGTTGCCGTGCATCGGGTCGGTCACCCAGGCGACGGTGGCGCCGGAGGTGGTGACCTTCTCGACCAGCTCGGGCAGCTTGTCGCGGATCTTGTCCGCGCCCATGCGGACGATGAAGGTCAGCCGGCCGGGCTCGCGGTCCGGGTCGAGACGCTCGATGTACTGCAGCGCCTCCTCGGCCGTCGTCGTCGGGCCGAGCTTGATGCCGATGGGGTTGCGGATCTTCGAGGCGAACTCGATGTGCGCGTGATCCAGCTGCCGGGTGCGCTCGCCGATCCACACCATGTGCGCGGAGACGTCGTACAGCTGTCCGGTGCGCGAGTCGACGCGAGTCAGCGCCGACTCGTAGTCCAGCAGCAGCGCCTCGTGCGAGGAGAAGAACTCGACCGTCTTGAACTCCTCCGGCTCGACCCCGCAGGCCTGCATGAAGTTCAGCGCCTGGTCGATCTCGCGGGCGAGCTGCTCGTAGCGCTGGCCGGACGGGGACGACTTCACGAAGTCCTGGTTCCAGGCGTGCACCTGGCGCAGGTCGGCGTAGCCACCGGTGGTGAAGGCGCGCACCAGGTTCAGCGTGGAGGCCGAGGCGTTGTACATCCGCTTCAGCCGCTCGGGGTCCGGGATGCGGGTGGCCTCGGTGAAGTCGAAGCCGTTGACGGAGTCGCCCCGGTAGGTGGGCAGCGTCACGCCGTCGCGGGTCTCGGTCGACTTGGAGCGCGGCTTGGAGTACTGGCCGGCGATGCGGCCGACCTTCACCACCGGCACGGACGCGGCGTACGTCAGTACGGCACCCATCTGGAGCAGTGTCTTCAGCTTGGCCCTGATGTGGTCGGCGGACACCGCGTCGAAGGACTCGGCGCAGTCGCCGCCCTGGAGGAGGAACGCCTCTCCCTTGGCGACGGCCGCCATCCGGGCGCGCAGCTGGTCGCACTCGCCCGCGAAGACAAGCGGTGGATACGACTCGAGGTCCGCGATCACTGCGCGCAGAGCCTCGGTGTCGGGGTACTCGGGCTGCTGCGCCGCGGGCAGGTCTCGCCAGGTGTTGCCAGCGCTCGGGCTGGTCTTAACGTTCACGGTCACGCCTCAACATTACGGGGTGGGATGGTGCCTTCCGGGCGATGCCCAGGAAGTGAGATGGGGAACGCGCTCCGTGATCGGATGGCGAACACATCGGAGCCGTCCTCGGCGGATACGTTAGGGTGCGTCACATGTCCGCGCTTTCGACCCGGATCGGTTCGACTCAGAACCCTTCCGCCCCGAACTGGTGGTGGCCCGCTTCTCCGGCGGCCCACTGACCTTGTAGCGCGTACGCAAGTCTTCGCGAAGGCCGCCCGAGGGGCGGCCTTTCGGCGTTCGCGGACCGCGCGGCGCCCGCGGGTCGGCCCTCCCACACCGAGGGACCACGACCGATGAACCGACCGATGAACCTGCTCGGCCTGCTGGACGATCCCCGTCCGTTCGCCCTGCTGCGCCGCCGCACGCCCGGCCACGACGACACTGTGGTGGAGCTGCTGCTCGGCCCCGTCACCCCCCGTGACCGCCTGGCCGACCTTCCCGACGAGGGGCTGGCGCTCATCCCCTTCCGGCAGATCCGGGAGCGCGGTTTCGACGTGCGCGACGACGGCACCCCGCTGCTGGTGCTGACCCCCGAGGAGCGCCACGAGATCCCGCTCGCCGAGGCCCTGGAGCAGTTGCCCGCGCACGACGTGCGGGTGGAGGGCGGCGGCTTCGACGTCGACGACGACGCGTACGCCGGGATCGTCGGGCGGGTGCTGCGCGAGGAGATCGGGCGCGGCGAGGGCGCCAACTTCGTGATCCGGCGGACCTACGAGGGTGGTATCCCCGGGTTCGGGCGGGCCGACGCGCTGGCGCTGTTCCGGCGGCTGCTGACGGGCGAGCGGGGCGCGTACTGGACGTTCGTGGTGCACACCGGGCGGGAGGCGGGAGGGCGGACGCTGGTCGGGGCGAGCCCCGAGGTGCATGTGCGGGCGTCCGGTGGGACGGTCGTGATGAACCCGATCAGCGGCACCTACCGCTACCCGGCCGGCGGGCCGACCCCCGAGCATCTGCTGGAGTTCCTCGCCGACGGCAAGGAGATCGAGGAGCTGTCGATGGTCGTCGACGAGGAACTCAAGATGATGTGCACCGTCGGTGACATGGGCGGGGTCGTGGTCGGGCCCCGGCTGAAGGAGATGGCGCACCTCGCGCACACCGAGTACGAGCTGCGCGGCCGGTCCTCGCTGGATGTGCGGGAGGTGCTGAAGGAGACCATGTTCGCCGCGACCGTCACGGGGTCGCCGGTGCAGAACGCCTGCCGGGTGATCGAGCGGCACGAGTCCGGCGGGCGCGGCTACTACGCGGGTGCGCTGGCGCTGCTCGGCCGGGACGCGGGTGGGGCCCAGACCCTCGACTCCCCCATCCTCATCCGCACCGCCGACATCGACGCGGCCGGGCGGCTGCGGGTGCCGGTCGGCGCCACCCTGGTGCGGGGCTCCGACCCGGCGGGCGAGGTCGCCGAGACCCACGCGAAGGCGGCCGGGGTGCTGGCCGCGCTGGGGGTTCGTCCCGGGCGGCCGCGCGAGGAGTCCGTACGGCCGCGGCTGGCGGACGACCCCCGGGTGCGGGCGGCGCTGGACGGGCGGCGGGCCTCACTGGCCCCGTTCTGGCTGCGGATGCGGGAGCACCGGCCGTCGGACGGCCCGGTCGGCCGGACCCTGGACGGTCATGCGCTGGACGGTCCGGCCCTGGACGGTCACGCACTGGTCGTCGACGGGGAGGACACGTTCACGGCGATGCTCGCGCATGTGCTGCGCGCGTCGGGGCTCGCGGTCACCGTCCGGCGGTACGACGAACCCGGGCTGCGGGAGACGGTGCTCGAGCACGACGGCCCGGTCGTGCTGGGCCCCGGCCCCGGCGACCCGTCCGACACGCAGGACCCGAGGATGCGGTTCCTGCGCGGTCTGACCGCCGAGGTGATCGGGGCGGACCGGCACCACGGCGTCCTCGGTGTCTGCCTCGGCCACGAGCTGATCGCGGCCGAGCTGGGGCTGGAGACCGTCCGCAAGGAGGTGCCGTACCAGGGGACGCAGACGGAGATCGGCCTGTTCGGCCGACCGGAGACGGTCGGCTTCTACAACAGCTTCGTCGCGCGCTGCGACGACGAGGCGGCGGCGGAGCTGGCGGCGCACGGCATCGAGGTGAGCCGCGCGGCGAACGGCGAGGTGCACGCGCTGCGCGGGCCCGGCTTCGCGGCGCTGCAGTTCCACCCCGAGTCGGTGCTCACCCTGAACGGCGCGGCGATCGTCGCCGAGCTGATGGGTCAGCTGCGCGGGACCAGGACGTTCTCCGAGCGGCGGCCCTCGGTGTAGTCGAGGACGTTGGCCACCGTGGTCTCGATGATCTGGCCGACGGCGTCCGCGGTGTAGTACGCCTGGTGGGAGGTGACCAGCACGTTCGGGAAGGTGACGAGGCGGGCCAGGGTGTCGTCCTCGATGGCCTCCAGCGACCTGTCGAGGAAGAACAGGCCCGCCTCCGCCTCGTACACGTCCAGTCCGACGCCGGTGAAGCGGCCCGCGCGCAGTTCGGCGACGAGGGCGGCGGTGTCGACGAGTCCGCCGCGGCTGGAGTTCACCAGGATCGCGTCGTCCCGCATCGTCCGCAGGGCGGCCTCGTCGATCAGGTGGAGGGTCTCCGGCAGCAGCGGGACGTGCAGGCTGACCAGGTCGGACTCGGCGAGCAGCTGTTCCTTGGGGACGTAGGTCATGCCGAGGTCCCGGCAGGCGGGGTTCTCGGCGACGTCCCAGCCGAGCAGCCGCATGCCGAAGCCGTGCGCGATCCGGGTGAACGCCTCGCCGATCTTGCCGGTGCCGATCACGCCGGCGGTGCGGCCGTGCATGTCACGGCCCATCAGCCCGTCGAGCCGGAAGTCGAAGTCGCGGGTGCGGGTGGAGGCGCGGACGATACGGCGGTTGACGGCCATGGCGAGGGCCCAGGCGAACTCGGCGACCGAGTGGGGCGAGTAGTACGACACCCGGGCGACCGTCAGACCGAGCCGCTCGGCCGTCTTCAGGTCGACGTTGTTGAAGCCGGTGGACCGCTGGGCGATCATCCGGGTGCCGCCGGCCTCCAGGCTCTCCAGGACTCCGGCGCCGAGGTCGCAGTTGACGCTGGTGGAGATCACCTCGTGGCCCGCCGCGATGGGGGCGGTGTCCTCGTTGAGGAAGACATGCAGGCCGCGCACCTCGTGGTGCCCTTGGAAAGCCCGCTCGATCAAGGGCTTCTCGTCGGCCTGCACACCGAACGCGAGGATCTCCACAGGGTCCCTCCAGGGGTCGTGCCGGGAACTCTTCCGTACGCGACGACTGCCGTACGCGGCAGCCGCCTTGTGCGCGAATATACGGGGCCGGGACGGATGCGCCCGGGCCGGACGGAGCAGGAGCGGCGCGTTTCGGCCCCCGGGTCCCCGGTTCGACCGGAAGGGCCGGCTTCGGGGAGGACCGGGCCGGTTGGCCGACCGGTTGCCCGGCCGGCTGGTGCTACTCGTCGTCCAGGCCGCGTTCGATGGCGTAGCGGACGAGTTCCACGCGGTTGTGCAGCTGGAGCTTGCCGAGGGTGTTCTGTACGTGGTTCTGCACCGTGCGGTGGGAGATGACGAGCCGCTCGGCGATCTGCTTGTAGCTGAGGCCCTTGGCGACCAGGCGCAGCACCTCGGTCTCCCGGCCGGTCAGCCGGGGTGCCTTGGACGCGCCGCTGTCCGGGGCGGGTCCCGGGTCGGAGGCCAGCCTGCGGTACTCGCCGAGGACCAGTCCGGCCAGGCCCGGGGTGAACACCGGGTCGCCCGCGGCCGTGCGGCGCACCGCGGCCTGCAGGTCCTGGGTGGAGGCGGACTTCAGCAGATAGCCGGTGGCACCGGACTTCACCGCCTCCAGGACGTCGGCGTGCTCGCCGCTCGCCGAGAGCACCAGCACCCGCAGCGCCGGGTTCGCGGCGACGACTTCCTTGCAGACCTGGACGCCGGGCTTGCCGGGCAGGTTCAGGTCGAGGACGAGGACGTCGGGGGCGGCGGCCTTGGCGCGGCGCACGGCCTGGTCGCCGTCGCCCGCGGTGGCGACCACCTCGAAGCCGGACTCGGACAGGTCCCGGGCGACCGCGTCACGCCACATGGGATGGTCGTCGACCACCATCACCTTGACCGGGCCCTGCCCGCTCCTACCCGGCCCTCCGCCCGGCTCTCCGGCTGCCGTGTCGGTCATCGCTGCTCCGCCTTCCCCCGTACGTCCTGTTCGTCACTGTTGTGTTTCGGCACCTTCAGCTCGACCTCCGTGCCCTGGCCGGGCACCGAGATCAGCTCCGCGCTGCCGCCGAGGTCGCGCAGCCGTCCCCGGATCGACAGGGCCACCCCGAGCCGCCCCTCGCCCTCGGCCTGGGCGAGCCGGCCCTCGGGGATGCCGGGCCCGTCGTCGCGGACGGTGACGATCACCTCGTCCGGTTCGTCCTCGACCAGGATCCAGGCGCGCGCGTGGGGCCCCGCGTGTGTGCGTACGTTGTCCAGGGCGGCCCCGACAGCGGCGGCGAGCTCCCGCGCGGCGGCCGGCGCGAGCGGCACCGGCGCCCCGGGTTCGGCGAGGCTGACGAGGGCGCCGGCGTACGGTGCCAGCAGGACCCGCAGGTCGACGGGGTCGTCGCCGGTGCCGTCCCCGGCCTCGTCGGCGGTCCCGTCCACGGTGCGCAGGCCCGCCGATCCCCCGGCCGTGTCCTTTGCCCCTCTGGGCAGGGGCACCAGGCCGCCGGAGACCAGGGTGCGCAGTGCCACCTCCTGTTCACCGGCCATCCGGCCGAGCTCGGCCGCCTCGCCGCCGATCACCGCGCCGCGCCGCTGCACCATCGCGAGCACCTGGAGCACGCTGTCGTGAATGTCCCGCGCGAGCCGCTCCCGCTCCCTGGTCGCGGCCTCGATCTCCAGGGCGCGGGCGAGGGTGCGCTCGGAGGCGCGGGCGACCTCGACGACATAGCCGATGGCGATGGACGCGACCCAGACGAGGATCACGTTGTGCACGGTGTCGCGGGCGGGGCTGCCGCGCTCGACCAGGTTGGCGACGGCGACCAGGCTGGAGGCGAGGGCTGCCCAGCGCCAGCCGCCCTTGATGGCGAAGGCGAGCACCGCGCCCGCGGTCCATATCGACGGCATGGTCGGACCGCCGGCCGCGACCCGCTCCGGGGCGTCGGCGACGGGGGTGAGCAGGATGCCGGCGAGCGCGGTGGTCAGGTCGGCGGCGAGGAAGCGTCTGGTGCAGGCGGCGGCGTTCGCGACCTGGGGCAGGGTGGCCAGTGTCCATACGGCCAACAGGGAGAAGTAGGCGACGGCGAGCCAGGGACGCTCGAACCTCTCGTAGGCGGTGGCGAACAGGCCGACCGCGTACACCATGGTGAGGACCCGGTAACCGGCGAGCGCGCGCCACAACGGCTGCTCGACCGACATCCTCATGACTCTCTCGCGCCTGGGCATGTCCTCCCCCACCCTTCGCCCCCCGGCCCTCGCCCGCAGGCCCTCGCCCGCAGGCAGGCCCTAGGGGTCGGACCGCCGCTGCTCGGCAGCCTGCTCCCTCCGGGCTTCCTTCTGAAGTTCCTTCGCCGCTTCCTTCGCCGCTTCCTTCTCCGCCTTCTCGGCGTCCTTCTCGGCTTTCGCCGTCTCCGCGAGCTGCCGCTTCATGGCGGTCGCGTACATGTCGACGTATTCCTGGCCGGAGAGTTTCATGATCTCGTACATGACCTCGTCGGTCACCGCGCGGAGTACGAAACGGTCGTGCTCCATGCCCTGGTAGCGGCTGAACTCCAGCGGCTTGCCGATGCGGATGCCCGGCCGGATCAGCTTCGGGACGACCTTCCCCGGCGGCTGGACCTTCTCCGTATCGATCATGGCGACCGGGAGCACGGGCGCGCCGGTGGCGAGCGCCACGCGTGCGAGGCCACCCGGCTTGCCGCGGTAGAGACGGCCGTCGGGCGAGCGTGTGCCCTCGGGGTAGAGGCCGAACAGCTCGCCACGTTCGAGGACCTCTATGCCGCTCTTGATCGCCGCCTCACCGGCACCGCGCGCGCCGGAGCGGTCCACCGGGAGCTGCCCGACGCCCTTGAAGAAGGCGGCCGTCAGCCGGCCCTTCACTCCAGGTGTGGTGAAGTACTCGGCCTTGGCGATGAAGGTGACCTTGCGGTCGAGGACGGCCGGCAGGAAGAAGGAGTCGGAGAACGACAGGTGGTTACTGGCCAGGATGGCGGGACCCTCGGCAGGGACGTTCTCCAGGCCCTCCGTCCAGGGCCTGAAGGCAAGCTTCAGCGACCCTCCGACGGTGACCTTCATGGCGCCGTACAACAACCGAGTGCCTTCCCTCTGCGTGTGGATTCAGACCCTAACCCGGAGTCCCGTCAATGGCTCCTACGGCCCTGGTCGGTGTCAGTGTGGTCGCGTACGGTGAAGGTCCTGCAACCCGTGTGCAGCCCGTCGACTTCCTCGACCCTTTCCACGACTCCGACGACTCTTACGACCGGGAGGCCGAAAGTGCCGCTCCTGACCGGAGCCGAGCCGTATCGCCATGAGGGCGGGGAGGCCGCTGTCCTCCTCTGCCACGGCTTCACCGGTTCGCCTCAGTCGCTGCGCCCGTGGGCGGAGCATTTCGCCGAGCATGGCCTGAGCGTCTCGCTGCCCCTGCTCCCGGGGCACGGCACCCGCTGGGAGGACCTGCGGGCCACCGGCTGGCAGGACTGGTACGCGGAGGTGGACCGCGAGCTGCGACTGCTACGGGACCGCTGTTCGCGCGTGTTCGTGGCCGGTCTGTCCATGGGCGGCGCGCTGGCCCTGCGCCTGGCCGCGCAGCACGGCGACGCGGTGAGCGGTGTCATGGTCGTCAACCCGGCGAACAAGGTGCACGGCGCGGCCGCGCACGCCCTCCCGGTGCTCCGCCATCTCGTCCCCACCACCAAGGGCATCGCGAGCGACATCGCGGACCCGTCGGCCACGGAGGTGGGCTACGACCGGGTGCCGCTGCACGCGGCGCACTCCCTGCGCACCTTCCTGCGCCTGCTCGACGGCGAGCTTCCCCAGGTCACCCAGCCGCTGCTGCTTCTGCGCAGTCCGCAGGACCATGTGGTGCCGCCCACGGACTCCGCCCGGATCCTCGGCCGTGTCTCGTCGCTCGACGTGACGGAGGTCCTGCTGGAACAGAGCTACCACGTGGCGACGTTGGACCATGACGCGGAGCGGATCTTCCAGGAGAGCACCGCGTTCATCGGACGGCTCGCACCCGGCGCCGTCAAGGAGCCCGGTCTCGGCAAGGAAGGGACGACCACAGGTGGCTGAGCACGACTCGGACCGCGAGGACCGCGAAGGGCGTGAGGACCAGGAGGCCCGCGAGGCCCGCGAGGCGCGCGAGGCAGGTGCGGGCCAGGGGCGTGACGGCAGTGGCCCGGAGCATCAGGACCAGGGCGTTCCCTTCGACGAGGATGCCGCGTGGGAGGCGATCGTCTCCGGGTACGGTGACGAGCCGCCGGACCCGGCGGGCGCCAAGCCGTTCAAGTCGGTCGAGGATCTGGCGCTGCTGGAGTCCGACACCAACACCGACACCGACACCGACACCGACCCACGTATCGGGGCCGCCGACGACGAGGCACCGGCCGGGGCACCGACGCGGGCCGGGGGCAAGCCGGTCAAGCCGCTGGGCGGGTCGGTCGCCTTCGCACCGGGCGTGGGCGGCCCGCGCGACTACAGCGTGTCCGAGCCTGCGGAGGACGACTTCGACGACGGAGACGAGGGCCACTTCGTACCGCCGGAGCCCCCGCCGCTGCCCGAGGCCGACGTCACGTCCAAGTTCGCGTGGCTGGGGGTACTGGGCGGTCCGGTGCTGCTCCTGCTGGCGATACTGCTCGGCTGGGAGATGACCTGGTGGCTGACCACGCTGTGCATCGGTGGCTTCCTGGGCGGCTTCGCCACTCTGGTGGTGCGCATGCGCACGGACGACGAGGACGACGACCCGGGCCGGGGCGCAGTGGTCTGACCACATCCGGACCGACGGAACCCACACTCACCGCGTCCGGCCCGGCGGACAGACCACCCGCGACCGTCCGGACTGCGCGCGGGCAGCCCTGGCCGAGGTGAAACCCGGGGCCGGCCCGGCGGGTACCGACAGCCCCCGCAGCCGGGCGGCCCGGCGGCGGACCCGCGCCGGATCGGCCGCGAAACCCGCTCCGTGCGACCGGACCGGCCGCTGGGCCGGAGAGGGCGGCGAGGGCAGGGGCTTGAGGGGACGGCGAAGCGGGGGCTTGAGAGTGCGGTCGGTCTCTCCCCCGCTCAAGTCGCCGGAAGCCGCAGGGCCGCCAGGACCGGGAGGTGGTCCGTGGCCGCTCCCAGGTCCGCCTCGGTCACTCCCGGCTGACCGAGCGGCACCCCGCAGCCCAGGACCTCGACGCCCTTGGTGGTGAAGAGCGCGTCGATACGCTGGTGCGGATCGGCGGGGGTCGAGGTGTACTCGCCGCCCCAGGGCGCCGCGGCCCAGCAGTCCGTCAGCTCCTCGCCCGTCAGCCGACGGAAGGTACGGCCGTCCGGCCGCTCGTTCAGATCGCCGCCCGCGACCGCGTGCTCCACGCCCATCCCGGCGAGCCGGTCCAGGAGCAGGCCGCCCTGCGCGTACCGCTCGTCCTTCTGCAGCGACAGATGGCAGCTCAGCACGCCCAGCCGGGCACCGCCGAACCGTACGACGGCGGTGGCGAAGCCGCGCCGGTGCAGTCCCGGGGTGAGCGGCAGCAGCACGTCCTCGGTGCGCTCGACGGTCGTCCGCAGGGAACACAGAATCGCGGGACCCGCGGCCGTGGCGCCCCCGGAGAGGATCATCAGCCCGGAGGCGGAGGCCAGCCGGGCCAGTTTCTTGCGCCACCGGAAGAACCGCGGCGCCTCCTGTACCAGCACCAGATCAGGGGCGCAGGCGGTGATCACCCGGGCGAGGGCGGCGGTGTCGTCGCGCATCGACCGGATGTTGTAGCTCAGGACACGGATCACGGCCGAACCGTCCGGCTCGGTGCGGGAGTCCGGCAGCAGCGGGGTCGTCGCCATGCGGATCAAGATACGCCGACCCGCACGGCCGAAAGCATGATGCGGGCCGGCATCGGCACAAAATGAACCGGGTCAGCGGCCTGCGCCCCCGAGAACGTCACGCCACGCGGACGAAGAGACCGCGAACCGCGGACCGTCCTGCGTCTTGGAGTCGCGCACGTGCACGGCACCGGGTGCGAAGGCCACCTCCACACAAATGTCACCCGCGGACCCGCTGTAGCTGCTCTTGAACCAGTCCGGCTCGCTGACGGTGCTCATAGCACTCCTCGCATCCGCTGCAACAACTCCACCGAGTCCGCCGGGACAGGGCCTGCAAACGCATCTTGGCATAGCGCATCTGCATGACGCTCACTGCTTCTCGGTCAGAAACCAGCTGCCCCGTCTTCTGCCCCTCCGCATACCCCAGCCACTGCCGCTCCGGGGTCTCCAGAAGCTGCATGGGCCCGTCCGTTCCCGCGTGGTACCGCTGCCGCAGCGGCATGATCTGCAGCTCCACGTTCCACAGTTCCGTACAGGCAAGGAGACGGCCGAGCAGCTCCCGGGTGACCTCCCACCACTGTCCACTCTCCGCTCGTTTGAGCACTCAAGTGTCATTCGCCCGCTGACTGCTCACACTTTTCGGCAAGGCCCCTGCTTCCGGCCCCGCGGTTCCGGGGGCGCGAGTTCCAGGCCACCGGCCTGCGTGACACGGCCGGAGGGCCGGCCGTCAGGATCCGGTCCGGGAACGGCGGCGCCCGCCTGGTTCCCCGGGGGGAAGCAGGCGGGCGCCGCCGTGCACGTGGGGTGGGAGGTCACATCACCGGGTCGGGCTCCCGGGCCAGGTCCGCCGCACCCACCAGGCCGGCCTTGTTCCCGAGCTGGGCGGCGAGGACGTCTGCGACGGGGCGCCAGTTGCCGCCCACCAGCCAGCGCTTGTACGACTTGCGGATCGGGTCGAGGAGCAGTTCCCCCTCGTCGGAGAGACCGCCGCCGACGATGAAGGCGGAGGGGTCGAAGAGGGAAGCCAGGTCGGCCAGGCCGGCGCCGACCCAACGGGCCAGCTCGCGGTAGGAGTCGACGGCCACCGGGTCGCCCTGACGGGCGGCCACGGAGACGTGCTTGCCCTCGATGCCCTCGGGCGTGCCGTCGCCGAGGGCGAGCAGCGTCTCCGCGCTCTCCGGGGTCGCGTTGGCGCGCTGGGTGGCGTACCGGACGAGAGCGCGGCCGGAGGCGTACTGCTCCCAGCAACCCTGCGAACCGCAGCCGCACAGCAGACCGTCCGGGACCATCCGGATGTGCCCGAACTCCGCGGCCACGCCGAAGTGGCCCCGGCGCAGCTTGTTGCCGATGATGACACCGCCGCCGAGGCCAGTACCGAGCGTGATGCAGATGACGTTGCGGTGGCCCTTGCCGGCGCCGAACTTGTACTCGCCCCAGGCCGCCGCGTTCGCGTCGTTCTCCACGACGACCGGGAGACCCACGCGGGCCTCGACCTTCTGCTTCAGCGGCTCCTGGCGCCAGTCGATGTTGGGGGCGAAGTACACCGTCGAGCGCTGGCGGTTGACGTATCCGGCCGCACCGATTCCCACGCCGACGATCTCGTTCCCCGTACGTGCTCCCTCCACCGCGGAGGCGATGGCGTCCACGATGCCGTCGGGCGTGCCCGGGGTCGGCACCTTGTGGACCGAGAGGATGTTGCCGTCCTCATCGACCACGCCGGCCGCGATCTTGGTGCCGCCGATGTCGACGCCGATGGTGAGTCCCATGAATCCCTCAGTTCCGGTCGAGCCCCGCTATCGCCCACGGTACCCGAGGCCCTGGCGTCGGCTTCCCGGTATGGGACACCTGTGCGACGGCCCGGGGACCCTTCCCGGCGGATCTCCGCCGGGAAGGGCCCCCGGGCCGTCGCCGCTGCTCAGTCCAGGTCGATGCGTTCTCCGCCGGGGCCGGGCTCGTCGCCGCGGTTCCGGCGGCGGTCGTCGCGCGCGTCGCCACCGCTGTCGCCATCGCTGTCGCCGTCGTGCTCCCGGCTCCCGTCCGTGGCGTCCTTGGCTTCCTTGGCCTCGTCCGGGTCCCAGGGGCGGGTGTCGCGGGTGGTCCAGCGGCGCTCCTGGTCCTGGACCGCGGAGCGGTAGGCAGCGAGGAGTTCGTTGCCGGCCGCGGCCAGGTGGTCGAAGACGTCCGGGTTGCGTTCGACGACCGGTTCCACGGCCGCCTTGGCCTGCTGGACGACCTGACGCACCACCTGCTGCGCCGCCGGTCCGGCGACCGCGCCGAACAGCGGCGACCGGCCCCCGGTGAGCTGGTCGAACTTCTCCGCGACCACGTCGACGAGCTTGCGCAGCTCCTCGGCGGCCGACGTGGGGGGCGGCCCGTACTGGGCGCGGCGGCGGACCTTCTCCGCCTCGAGGTCCTCGGCGCACGCCGTCGCCCAGGCGTCCGCATCGACAGCCCGTGCGTCAAAGTCACCGGGCCGTACGTCGTCGGTGGCGGCCGCGCGCGCGTCGGACGCGGAATCGCCCACGGGCTCGTCCCCGGTGTCTTCGGGTGGGGGGAGCTGTTCGCTCATGACGGACTCCTGACTACGGTCGGCCCTTCCGACGGTACCTGAACCGGGGTACCGGCTTCACGGGGTGCGCGGCCACAGCCGCGGATCCGGCCGGAACCGGATGCGCAGTTCGTCCTCGCGCAGGGCCGCGCCGTCGACGGTGCAGCGGCGCAGCGCGGAGGGCAGCGGGACCGTCCGCCGGAACGGTCCGGCGGTGACGGCGAGTTCGTCGCCGTGCCGGATCAGGTCCAGTTCCTCGCGCCGGGCGCCGGGCAGCGGGATGTGCCAGACCAGGACGCCGTCGTCGGCGAGCCGGTCGGTGATGGGCCACTCGATCGTCGCGAGCCCCGCCTTGTCGCCGGAGGCAGCGGATGCGACGGGTGCGGCGGGCACACCCGGTACGGCGAGCGCGGTCAGGTCGTCCGGGCCGCGCGGGTCGCGGCCGAGGTGGGCGACATGGTGGACGTCGTACGTCTGGCGCCACTCGTCCAGTGTCTTGCGCTGCTGGGCGACCGGACCGGCGAGCCAGCTGTCCTCGACGCTCTCGGGCAGTACCCGGCCGGCGACCAGCACGTCGGTGCGCAGTCCACGCAGGGCGAGGCCGAGTCCCGCGGTGCGTACGGCGTCGGCGCCCGCGGGGCCGGGTTCGGCGACCAGCCGTACGGTGGTGTTCCGGTCGGCGAGGACGGCTTCGACGGCCGCCAGTTCGGTGTCCCACCGGCCGGCCGTCCCGTACAGCCATTCCGCGGGCATCGGGACCCCGGCGAGGCGGCCGAGCACGGGGCGCAGGGCGCGGGCGGCCTGGCGTTCCGGCGGGAGCAGCCTGCGCATGCCGCGGCGGAGGTCCTCGGGGAGGGCGAACAGGGCCAGGGCCCGCTCGGCGGGCGGCAGGTCGACGACGAGCAGGTCGTACGCCTCCGACAGCACGGCGTCCCGCAGGGCACGCAGCACGGAGAGCTCCTCGGCGCCGGGCAACGGGCCGAACTCCTCGGGGTCGAGCCGGGACGCGCCGAGCAGGTCGAGCGCCGAGGCGGCCCGGTCCTGCAGTGCGGCCAGGTCGGCGCGGAAGTCCTCACCGGCGTCGACCCGTCGCGCGGTGAGGCCCGGGACGACCTCGACGGGCGCAGCGCCGACGGGCGTGCCCAGGACCGCGCCCAGCGTGTCCGTCCGGTCGGTGCCGAGCAGCAGGACACGGGTGCCCGCACGGGCGGCGGCGAGCGCGGTGGCCGCCGCGACGGTGGTACGTCCGCTGCCGCCGGGGCCCGTGATCAGGAGGGTACGCATGAGGGTGAACGGTACCGGTGTACGCGCCCGCGTCCGACCGGCCGGAAGGGCGACAGCGTGCTACTCGGCGCCCGGCTTCCCGCCGGACCCGGTCCCCGGCTCGGTGCCGGGGCTGGTGCCGGGGCTGGCGTCGGTGCCCGGCTCCTCGCCGGCCTCCACCCGCTTCTTCAGCCCCGCCAGGGCCCGGTCGATGATGACCTTCTCGGCCTTGCGCTTGATCATGCCGAGCATCGGGATCTTGACGTCGACGGTGAGCCGGTAGGTGACCTCGGTGCTGCCCGCGCCGGCCGGCTTCAGGAGGTAGGAACCGTCCAGGGAGCGCAGCATCTGGGACTTCACCAGTGTCCAGGACACCTCGTGCTCGCCGGTCCAGGTGTACGCGAGGGTCTGGTCGTCCTTGATCGCACCGGCGTCCATGACGAGGCGTACCTGCTCGGCACGGCCCTGCCCGTCGGTCTCGAGGACCTCCGCCTCCTTCACCTCGCCGGTCCAGTCCGGATAGCGGGCGAAGTCGGCGATCACCCCCATGACCTCGGCCGGTGCCGCCCCGATCGTGATGCTCGAGCTGGTGTGTTCCGCCATCGCCGTGGCTCCTCCAGATGCGGGCCGTAGTCGGATCGCCGTGCGCGGCCCACGCGCACGCCCGTGCAGCGGAAGGCTATCGCGCACCACGCCGGCGCAAGTCATCCGACCTGGGACATCCTCACCATTCGAGGACCCAGGGCCGGCCGCGGCTCGCGAAGTGCCCCACGTTCACGCACTCGGTGGCCCCCACCCGCATGCGCCGGACCAGCGGCTGGTGCACGTGCCCGAACAGCGCGTACCGGGGCCGGGTGCGGTGGATGGCGTCCAGCAGGGCGCGGCTGCCGCGCTCGAAACGGCGGGCGACGGTGTCGTACACCAGCTCCGGGACCTCCGGCGGGATGTGCGTGCACAGCACGTCGACCTCGCCGACGGCTTCGATCTTCGCCGCGTACTCCTCGTCACTGATCTCGTACGGTGTGCGCATGGGCGTGCGCAGTCCGCCGCCGACGAAGCCGAAGACCCGGCCGCCGATCTCCACCCGCTCGCCGTCGAGGACGGTGGTGCCGGGTCCGGCGTACTCCGGCCACAGGGCCGGTATGTCGACATTGCCGTATGTGGCGTACGTGGGGGCGGGAAAGGCGGCGAACATCTCGGCGTACTGTTTGCGCACCGCCCTCTGGATCGCCGAGGCGCGGTCCGCGCCGATGCCCGCCCACAGCCGGGTCTGGAAGGCACTCGCCTCCTCGAAGCGACGGGCGGTGCGCAGTTCCACTATGCGGTCGGCGTTCTCGGTGCCGAACAGGTCGGGGAAGATGCCGCGCGAGTGGTCGGCGTAGTCGAGGAAGAGCACCAGGTCGCCCAGGCAGATCAGGGCGTCGGCGCCGTCACCGGCCGCGGCCAGGTCGCGGGCGTTGCCGTGGACGTCGCTGACCACATGAACGCGCATACGGCGGTTTCCGGCCGATGTGGATGCCATGGCGATCAAGCGTAGCCAGAGGGCGGCCCTTGTGAACAGTGGCGGCCGGACCTGCGGTTACTGGCTCCCTTTTCAGGGGTGGACTACTGTGCGCGATGGCAATCAACCCGTTCACCAACTTGTGTGACGCAGCGAACATCTCCCCGGGTCCCCTGTCGTTCCAGCCATACCGGCGGGTAACGTCCGGGCAGTCCACTCGTGCTCAGGATTTCAACAGGCGAATCCCGAGCACCCGCCCGAGCCTTGGACCGCACTGTCGTCGCATCGCACACCGTCGTGGCGCCGGCGCCCTAAGAGGAGCAGCAGTCTTGCGCGAGTTCAGCCTTCCGGCTTTGTACGAGGTCCCCGCGGACGGCAATCTGACCGACATCGTCCGTAGAAACGCCGCGCAGCACCCCGATGTCGCCGTCATGGCCCGCAAGGTCGCCGGTGTGTGGCAGGACGTGACGGCCACCGTCTTCCTCGTCGAGGTGCGGGCGGCCGCGAAGGGACTCATCGCCTCCGGCGTCCAGCCCGGCGACCGGGTCGCCCTGATGTCGCGCACCCGCTACGAGTGGACGCTGCTCGACTTCGCGATCTGGAGCGCCGGAGCGGTCACGGTGCCGGTGTACGAGACGAGTTCGGCGGAGCAGGTCGCCTGGATTCTCAGCGACTCCGGCGTCACCGCCTGTGTGGTGGAGTCGGACGCCCACGAGGCCACGGTCGAGTCGGTGCGCGACCGGCTGCCCGCGCTGAAGCACGTGTGGCAGATCGACCGCGGCGACGGCGGCGACGGCGGCGCGATCGAGGAACTGGGCCGCCTGGGCCAGGACGTCACCGACGAGACGGTCGAGAAGCGCAGCTCCGTCGCGGGCGCCGACGACCCGGCGACCATCATCTACACCTCCGGGACCACCGGCCGTCCCAAGGGCTGTGTGCTCACCCACCGCAGTTTCTTCGCCGAGTGCGGCAACATCGTGGAGCGGCTGCGTCCGCTGTTCCGTACCGGCGAGTGCTCGGTGCTGCTCTTCCTCCCGCTGGCGCACGTCTTCGGCCGGCTGGTGCAGATCGCACCGATGATCGCGCCGATCAAACTGGGCTGCGTCCCCGACATCAAGCAGCTCACCGACGAACTGGCCTCGTTCCGGCCGACGCTGATACTGGGCGTGCCGCGGGTCTTCGAGAAGGTCTACAACTCGGCGCGCGCCAAGGCCCAGGCCGACGGCAAGGGCCAGATCTTCGACAAGGCGGCGGACACCGCGATCGCGTACAGCAAGGCGCTGGATACGCCGTCGGGGCCGTCCCTCGGCCTGAAGATCAAGCACAAGGTGTTCGACAGGCTCGTATACGGCAAGCTGCGCGCGGTGCTCGGCGGCCGTGGCGAGGCCGCCATCTCCGGCGGGGCCCCGCTGGGCGAGCGCCTCGGCCACTTCTTCCGCGGCATCGGCTTCACGGTGCTGGAGGGCTACGGTCTCACCGAGTCCTGCGCGGCCACCACGTTCAACCCCTGGGAGCGGCAGAAGATCGGCACGGTCGGGCAGCCGCTGCCCGGGTCGGTGGTCCGCATCGCCGACGACGGCGAGGTGCTGCTGCACGGCGAACACCTGTTCAAGGAGTACTGGAACAACCCGGCCGCGACCGCGGAGGCGCTCGCCGACGGCTGGTTCCACACGGGTGACATCGGCACCCTCGACGAGGACGGATATCTGCGGATCACCGGCCGCAAGAAGGAGATCCTCGTCACAGCGGGCGGCAAGAACGTCGCCCCGGCGGTGATCGAGGACCGGATCCGCGCGCACGCGCTGGTCGCGGAGTGCATGGTCGTCGGCGACGGGCGGCCGTTCGTGGGCGCGCTGGTCACGCTCGACGAGGAGTTCCTGGGGCGCTGGGTGGCGGAGCACGGGAAGCCCGAGGGGTCGACGGCGACGTCGCTGAGCGAGGACCCCGAGCTGCTTGCCGCGATTCAGGCGGCTGTCGACGACGGGAACGCGGCGGTTTCCAAGGCGGAGTCGGTGCGGAAGTTCCGGGTGCTGCCTTCGCAGTTCACGGAGGAGTCGGGGCATCTGACTCCGTCGTTGAAGCTGAAGCGGAATGTGGTGGCGAAGGACTTCGCCCATGAGATCGAGGCGATCTACGCGAAGTAGGGCTTGGGGTCGGCCGGTGGCCGACGGCTGATGGTTGTCATGGCGCGGGCTCCCTGTTGTACGGGGGCCCGCGTTGTGGTGTGCGGTGCGGGTGGGTGAGGCGTGACTTTTTCGCCCCCGCCGCCCCGTCCCCGGGGGCGCCGCCCCGAACCCCCGCTCCTCACATGCCGGAGGGGCCGAATCTCCCCGAAGCCGGTTACAGCAAGGTCTTCAGGGTCTCTGCCAGGAGGTCCCAGCGCCATTTCTGTTCGACCCAGGCCCGGCCCCGTTCGCCCATGCGGTGGCGGAGTTCGGGGTCGGCGAGGAGGGTGACGATGCGGTCGGCGGACTCGGCGGGGGTGTCACCGCGGACGACCCAGCCGCTCTCGCCGTCGCGGACCGCGTCGGGGGCGCCGCCGGAGTCGCCGGCGACGACGGGCAGGCCGGTCGCGGAGGCCTCCAGGTAGACGATCCCGAGCCCCTCGACGTCCAGTCCCCCGCGCCGGGTCCTGCACGGCATCGCGAAGACGTCGCCGGCGCCGTAGTGGGCGGGCAGCTCGGACCAGGGCACGGCTCCGGTGAAACGGACGGAGCCGGCCACCCCGGTGTCGTGCGCGAGGCGGCGCAGGTCGCTCTCGTAGGGCCCACCGCCGACGATCAGCAGGACGGCGTCCGGCTCGGCGGCGAGGATCGCGGGCATCGCGCGGATCAACGTGTCCTGTCCCTTGCGCGGCACCAGCCGGGAGACGCAGACGACCACCGGACGGTCCGTCAGGCCGAGCCGGGCCCGGACCTCGGGGCCGCCGGAGCCGGGATGGAAGGTCTTCTCGTCGACCCCGGGCGGCAGTTGCACCATCCGCGAGGCCGCCTCGGGCGTGAGCGCGCCGGCGATCCGCGAGCGCGTGTACTCGCCGAGGTAGGTGATCGTGTCCGTGGACTCCCCGATCCGGCGCAGCAGTTGCCGGGCCGCGGGCAGCTGGGCCCAGCCCGCCTCGTGGCCGTGGGTGGTGGCCACGATCCGCTCGGCGCCCGCCCGGCGCAGCGCCGGTGCCATCAGTCCGAGCGGCGCCGCCGCACCGAACCAGACCGAGGTGCACCCGTGTTCGCGCAGCAGCCCGACGGCCTGCCTGGTCGCCTGCGGGGTCGGCAGCAGCATCGGTGTACGGGCGCGTACGACGGTGAAGGGCTGCTCGGCGTCGAAGGCGGCGGTCGCCCGGACGCCCTCCCGGGAGCGCTTCCAGGTCGAGGCGTACACGACGAGCTGCGCGGGATCGAGGCGCAGCGCCATGTTGTGCAGAAACGCCTGGATACCGCCCGGCCTGGGCGGGAAGTCGTTGGTCACGATCAGGGTCTTGTACATCGTGGCAGACCCTACCGAACCGGCGTGTCCGGGCCGTGGGCACGGTGGGCCGCTGTGGCACCCTCTCAGGGGCGCGGGACATCAGGGCCCCTCAGGGCCGCACACGGACGCGCACGGACGCGCACGGACGGGCAGGGATCACGTGGAGACGGTGGACACGACGGGCTCGCGCGGGTCCCCGGCTCGGCTGCCGGTGCGCCGGCAGGCGGTGTTGTGGCCTCTGCTGCTGTGGGGACCGACGAGAGCGCTGCTGCTGTTGTTCGTCCTGAAGGTGATCGTCTTCCCCGGCCCGGACGTCACCAGCGACGTGTCCGTGATCTACCAGGGCTGGTACGACGTCCTGCGTGCCGGAACGTTCCCGCTGGACGACGTCACCTGGCAGTACCCGCCCGCGGCGGCGCTGGCGATCCTCTCCCCCGGCCTGCTGCCGTTCCTGGAGTACGCGACGGCATTCTTCGTCCTGGTGTGCCTCGCCGACCTGGCCACCCTGGCCCTGCTGCTGTACGCGGGCGGCCGGCCGGGCCGGACCCGGCTCGGTGCCTGGGTGTGGGTGGCGGGCGTGCCGCTCCTCGGGCCGACGGTGTACGCCCGCTACGACGTGATGGTGACCGCGGTGGCGGTGGCCGCGCTGCTGGCCGGATCCCGGCGTCCCCGGCTGCTGGGGGTGCTGGCGGCGTTCGGCGCGCTGCTGAAGGTGTGGCCGGCGATGCTGCTGCTCGGTGTCCGTCGGCGTTCCGCCTGGATGTCGGCCGTGGTGACCGGGGTCGGTGTGGCGGCCGTGTTCGCGGCACTGATGCCGGGCGCGTTCGCGTTCCTGGGTTTCCAGCGCGACCGGGGCACGGAGGTGGAGTCGCTGGGCGCGCTGGTCTTCCATGTCGCCCGGCATCACGGCTGGGACGGCGAGGTGCTGCTGAACTACGGCTCGGTGGAGTTCCTCGGCCCGTACGTGGACCGGGTCAGCGCGGGCGCGATGTTCCTGAGTGGGGCGGCGCTGGCCTGGCTGGTGCTGTGGCGGCTGCTGGCCCGCCGTTTCGAGCCGCACACCTTCGTCGACGCCGCGTTCGTGGCGGTGCTGATGTTCACCACCACCAGCCGGGTGATCAGCCCGCAGTACGTGGTGTGGCTGGTCGGGCTCGCCGCGGTCTGCCTGTGCCATCGCGCGAGCCGGATGCGGGTGCCGGTGGCCCTGGTGCTGGTCGCGTCGTTCGTGACGGTGCTGGAGTTCCCGCTGTGGTTCGCGCACGTCGTGGCCAGTGACGCGCTCGGTGTCACCCTGCTGTTCGTGCGCAACGGCCTGCTGGTGGCGGCCACGTTCCTCGCCGCCCGCACGTTGTGGCGCTCGACGGTCACGCACGGGCTCCCGGCCGCCCCGGTCCCCGCTCCGGCGGCCCGTGCCACGAAGGCACCGGTCTCCCCCTGACCCTCCCCCGTCGGTCCTGCCCCCTGCCCCTGCCCCTGCCCCTGCCCCTGACCCTGACCCTGGTCCTGACCCTGGTCCTGGTCCTGGTCCTGTGCCTGGTCCTGTGCCGGCGCCTCAGCCGAACTGCTCGCGCAGGTAGGCCTGCCATCGCAGGGTGAACTCCTCCTGTGTGGTGCCGAGGACCCGCCGCATCGCGTCCTCCACCGCGCCGTCCCGTTGCCCGTGCGCGCCCACGGCCCGGTAGAAGGCGCCGAGCCGTTCCTCGCCCCAGTGCTCGGCGACGAGGCGGCAGGCCATCCAGCCGCTCTCGTAGGAGCGGGCGAGGCCGTCGGCGTCGGCGGTGAAGCCGAAGTCGTCGTCGGTCGGCAGCCCGGAGGGCACCTCGCCGTGGCGCACCGCGCGGGCGAGTTCCGGTGCCGCCTCGGCCGGGATGCGGTCGCCGCCCCGGTAGCCGACCCAGTCGGCGAAGCCCTCCGACAGCCACAGCGGGGTCGCGGCGGTGGTGTGGGCGCGGGTGGCGACATGGGTGGTCTCGTGGGTGACGACGACCTGCCGGCCCGAGTCCCCGAGCAGTCCGAAGGCGTCCGGGTTGACGATGACCCGGTCCGCGGGCGCCTGTGCGTCGGCTCCGGTCTCGCCGGTGGTGACGGCCGCGATGCCCCGGTAGGAGGAGGCGGGCGAGCCCAGCAGTCCCGCCATGTCCTCCAGGGACCCCGGGACCAGGACGACGACACGCCGCGCCCAGCCGGGTCCCCACGCGTCCGACACGGCGGGCACCGCCCGGTCGGCCAGCGCCGCGTAGTCGCGCAGCTTCACGTCGGTCTGCCCGACGCCGAGCACCAGGCTCCGTTCTCCGTGCACGGCGCGCACCGCGCCCTGGTCCCACAGTTGGCGGCCGGACTTCCCGGCCGGCCGGTCGGAGACGACGGCCCACCGCCCGTCCTCGTCCCGGCTCAGGCGCAGGGTGCGGGGGGTGGTGACAGGGGCCGCCCGGTCGTAGCCCGCGACGCGGTAGCCGAGGTCGGCGTCGACGGTGGCGGTGTCGCCGGTGCGGTGCACGGCGTTGACCCGGTAGCTCCAGTCGGCCAGCGGCACCTCGCGCAGGCTGTCGTATCCGGCCCGGGTGCCGGTACGGGCGTAGGCAGCGGCGTCCTGGCCGAGGACGGCGTCGGCCCGCCGGTCGAGCAGGGCCTGCACCTCGGTGCGGGCACTGTCGACGGCGGGCCCTTGGCCGCACGCGACCAGGGCGACGAGCAGGGAGACGAGAGCCAGGCACCGCACCACCGCCATCGGCGCTCCGGGCGCCCACCTTCGACCAGCCACCCTTGTGAGGGTACGGGCGCCGGGCCATTCGGGTCAGACCGCCTTGACCGACAGCTCCGGCCGGCCCCTCACGACCGGCCGTCCGCTCCGGTCAGACCCTGGTGACCGACGAGACGGGCATCATCCCGACCGGGTCGTAGCGGACGGGGGCGCCGGGGTAGGGCGCGTGGATCACCTGGCCGTTGCCCACGTACATGCCGACGTGGCTGGCGTCGGCCCGGTAGACGACCAGGTCGCCGGGGCGGGCCCGGGAGAGCGGGACCTGCGTGCCGGCGTACCGCTGGGCCTGCGAGGTCCGCGGGAGGGCGATCCCGGCCCGCGCGTACGACCACTGCATCAGACCGGAGCAGTCGAAACCGGAGGGCCCGTTGGCGCCCCAGGTGTAGGGCTTGCCGAGGGCGGAGCGGGCGGCGGCGACGGCGGCTGCCGCGCGGCCGGAGACGGCGGTGGCGCCGTCCGGACCGGGCAGGCCGGGCAGGTCCGCGTCGTGGCCGGAGCGGGTGGCCCTCTCGTGGGCGGCGCGCTCGTCCTCGGGGAGGGCGTTGAGCAGCCGCCGGGCCTGGGCGAGTTTGCGCTCGACGGTCTTCTTGTGGGCGGCGACCGCCTTGCGGCTGCGGTCCAGCTCGCCCAGCTTGTGGGAGGCCTCCGCACGGTCCTGGTCCAGGGTGCGCACGGCCTCCTGGAATCCCCTCAGCTCGCCGGCCTGGCGGGCGGTGAGCCGGTCGAGCACCGAGGCCCGCTCGAGGTAGTCCTCGGGATCGTCGGAGAACAGCAGCGCGAGGGACGGGTCGAGCCCGCCGGAGCGGTACTGGGCGCCGGCCAGCGAACCCAGCGACTCCCGCATGCCGTTGACGCGCTCCTGCTGCCGGGCGATCTCGTCCTGGGCCGCGTTGACCTGCCCCCGCAGGGTGTCCGCGCGCTCGTCGGCCTTGTTGTACGCCTCGGTCGCCCGCTCGGCCTCCGCGTAGAGGCGGTCCACCTCTGTCCTGGGGTCCTCGTGCGGGGCGGCCGTGGCCGGGACGGCGCCGAGAGCGGCTGCCGCCACGGACAGGAGACCTACGGCGATGGTGGTGCCCCGGTCGGGGCCGGGGGACGGTGCTGGGCTGCGATGGGACCCCACGGGGAACCGCGCTCCTTCCGCTGACGGACGGGAAACGCGGGAGACAGTAGCCGTGGGGCGGGCGGCCGACCAACGGCCTCGGCGGCCACACACGGTGACGCCCCGCCTCTGACGCAGGTCACAGGCGGGGCGCGGGCCGGTCGGTGGGGGCGCGATTCCCCCGAACGGGGGCACGCGACGAAACGTCAGACGCGGACGCCGAACATGAACGGGCCGCCGATGGTGTTCATCGACTCGTAGCGGACGACGGTACCGCTGCGCGGGGCGTGGATGATCTGGCCGTTGCCGGCGTAGAGACCCACGTGGTGCAGGTCGTTGAAGAAGAAGACCAGGTCGCCGACCTGGAGCTGGCTGGTCGAGTAGATCTTGGTACCCGCGCCGGTCTGTGACTCGGAGGTACGCGGGATGGAGACGCCGGCCTGGGCGTAGGCCCAGGAGGTGAGACCCGAGCAGTCGTAGGAGGACGGGCCGGTGGCGCCGTAGACGTACGGGGAGCCGAGCTTGCTCTGGGCGGCGGCGAAGGCGGCGCCGGCGCGGCCGGAGCCGCTGCCGACCGAGGCGGAGCTGCCGGTGTCGGTGCTGGGGGCCTTGAGGACCTCCCGCTCGCTGGCCCGGGTGGCGCGGTCCTCCTCCTCGGCGAGCTGCGCCTTCTCCTCGGCGGTGAGGGTGTTGAGCAGCTTCTGCGCGGCACCGAGCTTGTTCTGGACTTCCGTCTTCTTCTTGCCCAGTTCGGTGCGGGTGGAGGAGAGGTCCTTGAGCTTCTCGGAGGCCTCGGAGCGCTGCTGGGCGAGCTCGCGCTGCTTCTCCTGGATCTCCTTGAGCGCGTCGACCTGCTGGGTGCTCAGCTGGTCGAGGGCGGACGCCTTGTCGAGGTAGTCGTCCGGGTCGGCGGAGAGGAAGAGCTGGAGCGAGGGGTCGATGCCGCCGCTGCGGTACTGGGCGCTGGCCATCGAACCGAGGCCGTCGCGCAGCTCGTTGAGCTCCTGCTGGCCCTTGGCGACGTTGTCCTGGATCGTGGAGATCTCCTTCTGGAGCTTCTCCTGCTTCTCCTTGGCGCCGTTGTACTTCTCGGTGGCCTGCTCCGCCTGCTCGTAGAGCTTGTCGACCTTGGCCTTCACCTCGCCCTTGCTCGGCTTCTCGCTGGGGGCCGCGTTGGCGGCCTGCGAGCTCAGGACGACAGCAGCTGCGGCAGCGGTGGTGAGCACTGTGACACGTGCCCGGTTCGGCTGCTTGGGACGACGGTGGGACGCCACGGAGGCGAGCTCCTTCTTCCTCCAGCCGCCTACCGACACGCCGGTGGGCGGGGGCCTCCGCCGTCGCCACCCCATGTGAACGATCAACCGAGCGGAGGTTCGAGGTCCGACCCTAGTGATTCTCTTGTGATCAGTTCAAATCCCCGGACATGAATTCTCGGTCACAGCATGTTTCTTTGCCTTCAACTCACCTGCAGTGATACGCCATTGACGCTACGTTGCGTCAATACCGAGCCAATTCGGGCAATCGGCGGGTACGTTGCGGTTGGGGCTTACGTTTCGGATGGGATGTACCGCACTTTGCGCCCCGCGCCTCCGGCGTGATCTGCCGGCCAGGCCCTACGCCCGGGAGAACCGCTTCAGCAGGACCGCGGAAGCGACCGGGCGGGCGCCCGCGCGGGCGACTCCGTCGGCGACCTCTCGGTCGGTGGAGACGACGATGACGGGCCGCCCCAGCGGCTCGGCCCGGACCAGCTGACGGATCAGTTCGTCGGCGGTGACGCCCGGTTTGGAGAACAGCACACGCACCCCGCGCGGCGGCGCGAGCAGGACGGGAGCGGCCAGTTCGGCCCCGTCGAAGACGCAGGTCACCTCGGCGCCGGTCTGCGCCGCGAGCCGGGCGAGCTGGCCCAGGAGCCTCAACCGCTGCTTCTCCAGGGGCATCTGGGGATAGCCGGTCTTGGTCACGTTGTAGCCGTCGACGACGAGATGCGCCTGCGGCAGCGCCAGCAGCTGGTCGAGGATGGCCGGGTCGCCCTCGGACAGCGCGCGGGCGGCGATGTCCTTGGGGGACATGCTGCCGGGCTCGACGGCGTCCACGGTCTCGGCGGGCCGGACGGACACGGGAGGCAGCGCGAGTTCGCGACGGAGCCCCTGGGCGGCGTCCAGCACGGTGTCCAGGAGCAGCCGTACCCGCATGTCCCCGACGCTGCGCCCCTCGCGGGCGGCCCGGCGGGCGGCCTCCAGAGCGGCCTCCGACTCGCCGAGGCGCGCCTTGAGCCGCCGGGACTCGCTCTCGGCGGCGGACACCTGGGCCTGCCCGTCCGCGCGGACGGCGTCCATCTCGCCCTGCAGTATGCGCAGCGCGGCCGCACCGCGCTTGACGTCGCTGAGCGCGGACCGCAGCTTGCGGTGCAGGGAGTCCGCTTCCTTCCTGGCGGCTTCCAGGTCGGTACGCAGCCGCTCGGTCTCGGACCTGGTGTGCTCGCGGGCACGGGCGAGTTCCCCGCGCAGCCGCTCCAGCTCGGCCCGGGTCTCGTCGTCGACGCGCTCGGCGTCGGCCCGCTGGGCCTCCTCACCGGCGGCGGTCACCAGTTTCACCCAGCCGGGCGGTCGCATGACGTAGGCCGCGGCCGCCACATCCAGCGGGTCCGCGGCCGGGGGCGGGGAGCCTGAGTCGAGAGCGCCGGCCAGTTCCGGCTGGGCCTCTCTCAGTCGCTCCCCGATGCGCTGGCGGAACAGCGGATCGGTCTCCAGGGCGGCGGCCATCGCGTTGCCGGCGAACTTGACGCGGCGGGTCGGGGTGAACCGGGCGTACTGCCTGAGCTGGGCGGGCAGCTCGGAGACGGTCAGTCCGCCGAAGCCGTCGGAGACGAACTGGACGATTCGGCGGCGCACGCCCTCGGGCAGCGGACGGTCGAACACCTCGGCGGCGCCGTCCTCCGACCCCCCGTCCGCGGTCTCCACCATCCGTCACACCCCATGCCTGTGTCCGACCCCGCGTACGGGGTCTCCTGGGCGGGGCCCGCTCCCTCAGGAGCCGGCGCCCGGCCTGTCGACGAGTTCCACCTGATCCACGGCGTTGCACCAGCGGCACCGCACCGACTCGATCGTCTCGCCGAGAATCTCGCGCTCCTCGACCTTCGGCTCCCCTGCCAGGTCGAGGTGGACGTACTCCACGACCTTGGACGAGCGGGTCACGTCGAAACGGGTGAGGTTGCCGCAGAGGGTGCAGCGCCACCGCGTCGAGGCAGTCGGCAGGGGAACCGTCATCGTGGCTGTTCGCCTTCCTTCCAGTGTCCGTGACGCGCCGGGCACCCGGTGCGTCTGGCACATAACCCTACGGCCTGGCAGGTCTTCGCCGCCCGCCCGCCCGCCCACGACGGCGAGGCGGTCTGTGCGGTTGCGTCCGGTTACGTCATGCTCTGTGTCCATGATCCGCAACTGGGGCGCGGCGGCGGCCGGGGCGCTGAGGCGTCCGTCGGCACCGGTGACCCACACCCTCATCGCCGTGTGCTGCCTGGTTTTTCTGATCGGGCCGGCCTCGGGACTCGATCCGGGGTACGGGACCGGGGACGAGCTGCTCGCCGCGCAGCGCGGCTACTTCCGCCACTGGGGCGTGATTCCCGCAGACGCGTTCGAAGGGTCCCCGTGGAGTGCCCTCACTCCGGCCACGGCCCTGTTCGTCCACGGCAGCTGGGTGCATCTGCTCGGCAACATGCTCTTCCTCCATGTCTTCGGGACGATGACCGAGGCACGAATGGGCCGCCTGCGGTTCACCCTGTTCTACGTCGGCTGCGGGTACCTCGCCCTGTTCGGGTACGCCGTCGCCAACGCGGACTCGGAGCAGTCCCTGGTCGGTGCCTCGGGGGCGATCTCGGGGGTCCTCGGCGCGTTCCTCTTCCTGTTTCCCCGGGCGCGGGTGACCAGCCTGCTGCCGTTCCTGTTCTTTCTGCCGGTGCGCTTCCCCGCCTGGGTGGTGCTGCCGTTCTGGGTGGCGCTGCAGTGGCTGGCGGCGGGTCAGGCCTCCGACGGGTCGGGGGTGGCGTATCTGGCCCACCTGGTGGGCTTCGGGCTGGGCTTCTGCTGGGCGTGGGCGCGTTTCACGAGGGCGACTACAGTGAGAAGCGCCCCGACTCCGGCCCCCGAGGGAGAGAACCAGCAGTGATCACCGCGATCGTCCTCATCAAGACCAGCGTGGACCGGATCCCCGAGATCGCGGAGCGGATCGCCGCGCTGGACAGCGTCAGCGAGGTCTTCTCCGTCACCGGGACCTACGACCTGATCGCCATCGTCCGGGTCAAGGAGCACGAGGACCTGGCGGAGGTCATCCCGGGCCGGATCAACAAGATCCCGGGCGTGGAGGGGACGGACACGCATGTGGCGTTCCGCACGTACTCGCAGCACGACCTGGAGGCCGCGTTCGCGATCGGCCTCGACAACTGAGCGGGCCGGCCTGAGCGGGGAGAGCTGAGCGGGGAGAGCTGAGCGGGGAGGGCTGAGCGGGGAGGGCTGAGCGGGGAGGGCTGAGCGGGGAGGGCTGACATGCCTGAGCCTGGATCCACCGATGACCATGGAGGGCAGACTGTGTCCTCCCAGGTCAACCAGTCCTTCGGGTGGTAGTCGATCTTCACCTGAGAGGTGAAGGCGCGGAACGGCTCAATCGGGCCGCTGACTTGGACGAAGGCTGCTCGGGTCCGGTTTTCGTCGGTGGATTCAGGCTGAGGCGGCCGAGACGCCTTGCTGAGGCCTCTGAGGGGCCTGAGACGCGCCCGGCGTGGACGCCGCGTTCCACGGCGTCCTCCCCCGCCCCGATGTCCCTCGCCGAGGCCCTGGCCCGCGGCGCCGAACTCCTCACCGAAGCCGCGGAACACGCCTTGCGCATGATCGTCCCGGGCACTCGCCTGCCCTCGCCTGCCCGCCCCCGCCGTCCGGCGGGCGGTGCCCGGCGGGGACGCACGCACCGGGGCGGGCGAGCGGGGCTCAGGCGGAGGTGTCCGGCACGCAGCGGCCGTCGATCGTCCGGTAGCTCCAGCGGGCGCCGCCGCGCACGAGCTCCCGGACGGCGCGGACGAAGCGCTCCACGTGTTCGTCCGGCGTGCCCGCGCCGAAGCTGACGCGGATCGCGTTGAGGGACGTCTCGCCGGGCGCCGCCTCGGGGGCGCCGCACTCGCCCTGGTCCTGCGGATCGCCGCCGAGCAGGGTGCGCAGCAGCGGGTGGGCGCAGAACAGTCCGTCCCGTACGCCGATGCCGTACTCGGCGGAGAGGGCCGCGGCGAAGTGGGAGCTGTTCCAGCCGTCGACGACGAAGGAGAGCACACCGACGCGCGGCGCGGCGTCCCCGAACAGGGACAGGAACCGCACCTCGGACACGTCCGCGAGCCCGTCCCGTACGGTGCGGATCAGCCGCTCCTCGCGGGCGGCCAGCGCGCCGAACCCGGCCTCGCCGAGCGCCTTGCAGGCCGAGGCGATGGCGTAGGCGCCGATGACGTTGGGCGAGCCGGCCTCGTGGCGGGCGGCGCTGTCGTGCCACTCCACCTCCACTCCCCCGTCCTCGCGCCGGGTGACCTTGCGGCTGGCGCCGCCCCCCGCGAGGTAGGGCTCGGCCTCCCGCAGCCAGTCGGCACGGCCGGCCAGGACGCCGGCGCCGAACGGGGCGTACAGCTTGTGCCCGGAGAAGGCGACCCAGTCGACGTCCAGCTCGCGCAGGCTCACCGCGTGGTGCGGGGCGAGCTGGGCGGCGTCCAGGACGATCCGGGCGCCGTGCGCGTGGGCGGCGGCGGCCAGCTCGCGCACGGGCCACAGCTCGCCGGTGACGTTGGATGCGCCGGTGACACAGACCAGGGCGGGGCCATTGGGGCCTCCCCTGCTCATGGGGGTCCCCCCGCTCGAGCGAAGCCGAGAGTGGGGGAGAAGCCGAGAGCTTGGGGAAGGGTCGCGGGCGGCGAGGGCGTCTTCCAGGGCCCGTACGGCCTGCTCCGGGCTGTCCGGGGCGTCGAGGAAGGTGACGCGGGCGCCGCGCCAGGGCAGCAGGGCGGCGTGGTGCTCGCTCTCGAAGACGAAGACCTGGCAGTCGTCCGGGAGCGCGGCGGCGAGCAGGTTGAGCGAGTCGGTGGTGGACCGGGTGAAGACCACCTGGTCTCCGGCGCGGCAGTCGAGGAACTCGGCGACGGTCCGGCGGGCGTTCTCGAACAGCTCGGTGGAGAGCTGGGAGAGGTACCCGGCGCCGCGGTGGACGCTGCCGTAGTAGGGCGCGTACGCGGCCACGTCGTCCCACACGCGCTGGAGCGCCGGGGCACTGGCGGCGTAGTCGAGCGCGGCGTAGGTGACCTCCTCTCCGGTGACGAGCGGAACGGTGACGTCCCAGCCGAGAACGGGCAGCGGGGCGCAGCCGGACGGGCCGCCGGCGGAGGCAGGGGCGGAGGAGGCAGGGGCGGAGGAGACGGTGGAAACAGACATGGCTGAACTCCCGTGAAAGCAGGCGGAATCATCACGCGAGCGCATACGGCTCGAGCGTGGGAGAAGGCGGAGAGGGTGTGCGGAGGCGGTTCTGCGGCCCGGCAACGGCCGTCACAACCACCCGGGGCCTGCCCGGAGGATCGAGCCGGAGGCGACTGGCCGTGTGCTCCGCCCCGCTGGGCGAGCGGGGGCTGGTGCGTCCAGTCGCGGGAATGAGGAGGGCGTCGACGCGCCCGGGTTCCCCGTGCGTAGGGCGTGGGAGGAACGCGCCCGGCCTCACGTCTCCGGCATGGTCCGGCGGACAGGCCCTAACGCATTCGCTTGCTCACGGAAGGCTCCCTCGAACGACCAGGACCCCTGGTGTGTCACTCGATCGAGTGCGAGGGATCCGCGCTTGCCGCGAGCCCTGCTGCTCACGGCCTGGTCCTCACCCGGGGCACCCCGCCACGGACGGAGGGTTGCCGGACAGCCGGCCGGGGCCTGATGGCTGTCACTCATGACCTGGTCCCAGATCTTGCCAACACAGCCCCGTACGCGCAAGGCGCGGTCCGGATCCTGGACGGATCCGGACCGCGCCGGTACCTCAGAACGTACGGCTCACGCGTTGCTGACCAGCACCCAGCGCTCCAGAATCCGCCGGGCGGCGCCCGAGTCGATCGATTCGGCGGCCTTGGCCATCCCTGCCCGGATCTGCTCCGCCAGCGTCCCGGTGCCCGGTTCGAGCGCCACCAGCGCCGCCGCCGAGTTCAGCAGCACCGCGTCCCGCACCGGGCCGTGCTCGCCGTTCAGCATCCGCCGGGCGACCTCCGCGTTGTACGACGCGTCGGCGCCGCGCAGGGCCTCCAGCGGCACGGGCTCGATGCCGACGTCGCGCGGGTCGAAGCGCTCCTCGGTCACCTTTCCGTCCCGGACCACCCACACCGTCGAGGGGCCGGTGGTGGTCAGCTCGTCGAGGCCGTCGTCGCCGCGGAACACCAGCGAGGAGTGGCCGCGTCCGGCGAACACTCCGGCCATGATCGGAGCCATCCTCGGGTCGGCGACCCCGACGGCCTGGGCCCTGACCCGGGCCGGGTTGGCCAGCGGGCCGAGGAAGTTGAACACCGTCCGGATGCCCAGCTGTCCTCGCGCGGCCGCCACATGGCGCAGCGCCGGGTGGAACTTCACCGCGAAGCAGAAGGTGATCCCGGCCTCCTCGGCGACCTCGGCGACCCGCTGCGGGGTCAGCTCCAGGTTGACGCCGAGCTTCTCCAGGACATCGGAGGCGCCGGACGCGGAGGAGGCGGCCCGGTTGCCGTGCTTGACGACCTTCGCCCCGGTGCCGGCGATGACGATGGAGGACATCGTGGAGATGTTCACCGTCTTGGCGCCGTCGCCGCCGGTGCCGACGATGTCGACGGTCTCCCCGGGCACCTCGATGTCGATGGCATGGTCGTACATCGCCCGGACGCAGCCGGTGATCTCCTCGACGGTCTCGCCCTTGGCCCGCAGGGACACGGCGAACCCGGCGATCTGCGCGTCGGTGGCCTCACCGCGCATGATCAGGTCCATCGCCCAGGCGGTGTCGTCGGCGGACAGGTCGTGGCCGTCGAGCAGGCCGTTCAACAGGGCGGGCCAGGAGCGGCCCGCCGCGGTGTTGCCTCCTGCGGGGGTCACAGCGCTCATCAGCCGCTCCTGGGGCCTCGACGTCTTCGACAGACGGATGGGTAGGGGTTTCGTCCCCACCCTATCGATCCAGGGGTACGACGAAGGGCCCCCGTCCGGTCCTCGGACGGGGGCCCTTCGCAGTCGTGTGGCGACTCGGTTGCCCGGTAAGGCGGTTGAGGCGGTGCGGGGATCAGTGGTGGCCGTGGCCGCTCGTGATCTCCTTGTACTCCTCGACGGTCGGCTTCGGAATCTGGGACTCCTCGCCGTAGTAGCCCTTGCTGAGCTTGGCGCGCAGCTTCTCGAGCGGCTTCACCTTGCGCTCGACGCCGTTCTCGTCGACCAGCGGGCCGATCTCGGCCGGCTGGTACTGCTCGTGCGCCGTGAGGGTGTACAGCGAATCCTGGCTGAGCGGCTCGTGGACCTCGATGAACTCACCGTGCGGCAGGCGCTTGATGATGCCCGACTCGCGGCCGTGCAGCACCTTGTCCTTGTCCCGGCGCTGGAGGCCGAGGCAGATCCGCTTGGTGACGATGAACGCCACCACGGGCCCGACGAAGAACGCGATGCGGATGAACCAGGTGATCGCGTTGATCGACAGGTTGAAGTGGGTGGCCCACAGGTCGTTGCCACCGCCGACGAGGAGCAGGAAGTACAAGGTGATCCAGGCGACACCGAAGGCGGTGCGCGTCGGGGCGTTGCGCGGGCGGTCCAGGATGTGGTGCTCGCGCTTGTCCCCGGTGACCCAGGACTCGATGAACGGGTAGAGGGCGATGGACCCCAGGACCAGCCCGAAGATCATCAGCGGGATGAACACACCCAGGACGAGCGTGTGGCCCCAGAAGTTGATCTCCCAGCCCGGCATCACACGGATCAGGCCCTCGGAGAAGCCCATGTACCAGTCGGGCTGGGCTCCCGTGGAGACCATGTCCGGCCGGTAGGGGCCGATGTTCCAGATCGGGTTGATCGACGCGACCGCCGAGACGACGCACAGCACGCCGAAGACCAGGAAGAAGAAGCCTCCGGCCTTCGCCATGTACACCGGCAGCAGCGGCATGCCCACGACGTTCTTGTTGGTCTTGCCGGGGCCCGCGAACTGCGTGTGCTTGTGGTAGAAGACCAGGATCAGGTGCGCCACCACGAGGCCGAGCATGATGCCCGGCAGCAGCAGGATGTGGATCGAGTAGAACCGGGCGATGAAGTCGTCCCCCGGGAACTCCCCGCCGAAGATGAAGAACGAGAGGTACGTGCCGACGATCGGAATGGACAGGACCGCGCCCTGCGTGAAGCGGATACCGGTGCCGGAGAGCAGGTCGTCCGGGAGCGAGTAGCCGGTGAACCCGGTGAACATGCCCAGGACGAGCAGCAGGAAGCCGAACAGCCAGTTGACCTCACGCGGCTTGCGGAACGCGCCGGTGAAGAACACGCGCATCATGTGCACGAACATGCCGGCCACGAAGATCAGCGCGGCCCAGTGGTGGAGCTGACGGATCAGCAGACCGCCGCGGACGTCGAAGCTGATGTCCAGCGTCGACTTGTACGCCTCACTCATCAGCTGTCCCTGCATGGGGACGTAGCTGCCGTGGTACACCACCTCGTTCATCGACGGGTGGAAGAACAGCGTCAGGTACACACCCGTGAGGATGATGATGATGAAGCTGTAGAGGCAGATCTCACCCAGCATGAACGACCAGTGGTCGGGGAAGATCTTGCGCATGTTGGCCTTGGCCAGGGAGTAGATCCCCAGCCGTCCGTCGGCCCAGTCCGCGACGCGTTCGCCGGCCGGGGCCTTCCCGCGGGGGCGGCCCGGCCCCTCGGCGCCGGACGGATTCGTGGTGCTGGTCGTGGTACTCATCCGCGCTCCCAGAAGGACGGACCGACGGGCTCTTCGAAGTCGCCGAGCGCTTCGAGATAGCCCTCGTCGTTCACACCGATACGCAGCTGCGGCAGGGCGTGACCGGCGGGACCGAAGATGACCCGGGCCCCGTCGGAGAGGTCGAAGGTGGACTGGTGACAGGGGCACAGCGCATGGTGCGTCTGCTGCTCGTACAGGGAGATCGGGCAGCCGACGTGGGTGCAGATCTTCGAGTACGCGACGATGCCCTCGTGCGACCACTCGAGCTCGCGCTTGTCCTTGATGTCCTCCGGCTGGATACGGACGATCATCAGGGCGGCCTTGGCGATCTCGTTCATGAACCCGTGCTCGTGCGGGTCCAGGCCCTCGGGCTGGGCGAAGGTCAGCGAGCCCACGATGAGGTCGGACGGCCGCAGGGGCTCGTTCGTGTTCATGTTGATGAGCAGCTTGCCCTTTTTCCACGCGGTGTGGCGGAGCTTGGTCTCGGGCAGCGGACCGAGGTCGCGCAGCAGGACCACACCGGAGAGCGGGAACAGGGCCAGCGCGCCGAACATCGTGTTGCGGATCAGCTTGCGCCGTCCGAGCACGGACTCCTTCGCGCCCTGGCGGAAGTCGTCCATGACCTTCTCGCGGACCTCCGGCGAAGCGGAGACCGGGTGCCGCTCGTCGGCGGTCTCCTGGTCCGACATCAGCGTGCGGGCCCAGTGGACCGCGCCGGCTCCGATGGTGAACAGAGCGACGCCGAGGGTCATACCGAGCGCGAAGTTCAGCGCGCCGATGTGACCGAACGGGAAGATGTAGACGGACTGGTCGACCGGGATCGTCACGAACGACGCGATGAAGCCGACGGTGGCCAGCATCGACAGCGTGAACAGCAGGGCGACCGTACGCTCGGACCGCTTGGCGGCCCGCTCGTCGATGTCCTGGACCCGCGGCTCGTGGGGCGGCAGCCCCGGGTCGGCGAACGGGTTCTTCTCGTCCGCGACACGCACCGCGCCGTGCGCGGTGCCCTGCCCTGCGGGCAGCTTCTCTTCGGGAGTCTCTTGGGTACTCATGACTTCCTGGCCTTTGCGGTCCGAGCGGCGACCCAGACGGTGACCGCGATCAGCGCGCCGAGTCCGAAGACCCAGGCGAACAGACCCTCGGAGACCGGGCCGAGCCCGCCCAGCGACAGGCCGCCGGGGCTCACGGTCTCATCGCCGTTCACCGTCTGCACGTAGGCGATGATGTCCTTCTTGTTCTGCTCCGACAGCGAACCGTCGGGGAAGGAAGGCATGTTCTGCGGGCCGGTCAGCATGGCCTGGTAGATCTGCTTGGCGTCCACACCCTCGAGGTCCGGGGCGTACTTGCCGTGCGTGAGCGCGCCGCCCTTGCCCGTGAAGTTGTGGCACTGCGCGCAGTTGTTG
The DNA here is from genome assembly GCF_042655885.1 of Streptomyces chlorus. NCBI lineage: Bacteria > Bacillati > Actinomycetota > Actinomycetes > Kitasatosporales > Streptomycetaceae > Streptomyces > Streptomyces chlorus. The sequence goes on along the minus strand of NZ_JBHSOA010000025.1, from coordinate 95,681 downwards.
CGGAACAGCTGACCACCCTGGGCGATGTCGGCGCCCTCGGGGCCGTACTGCTCAGCGGTGGGAACGGCCGGGCCGGCGCCCAGGGAGGCGATGTACGCCGCCAGCTGGTCGATCTCGGCCTGGGTGTAGACGGCCTTCTTCTTCGGAAGCTGCGCGGCCTGCGAGGTGGCGGCCGGCATACGGCCGGTGGCCACCTGGAAGTCGACGGCCGCTGCGCCCACGCCCACCAGGCTCGGGCCGTCGGTGGTGCCCTGCCCACCGGTGCCGTGGCAGCTGGCACAGCCGACCGCGTAGAGCTTCTTGCCCTCCTCGATGGTGAGGGATTGGGCGGTTTCGTCGGCCTGCGCCTTGCTCGCGGGTGCGAACACGGCGTACAGCCCCCCGGTGCATGCCAGCGCGAGGAGCAGAACGACGAGCGCCGCCAACGGGTGGCGTCGTCGTGCGGAGAGCTTTTTCACGGATTACCCCGGTGTCAGGATCTTCTGCGTCGATGCTTCTGGTTAGGTGCGCTTCTTCGAGCGCGGATTCGGGTCCGCCTACTTGATCATGTAGATCGTGGCGAAGAGGCCGATCCAGACGACATCGACGAAATGCCAGTAGTAGGACACGACGATGGCCGCCGTCGCCTGGTCATGGGTGAACCTCCGAGCCGCGTAGGTCCGGCCCAGGACGAACAGGAAGGCGAAGAGACCGCCCAGTACGTGCAGGCCGTGGAAGCCGGTGGTCAGGTAGAAGACCGAGCCGTAGGGGTCTGAGGAGAGGGACAGGCCCTCGTGCTTGACCAGCTCGGTGTATTCGAGGATCTGACCGCCGATGAAGACCGAGCCCATGATGAACGTGACGATGAACCACGCCCGGAGCTTCTTCACGTCACCGCGCTCGGCGGCGAAGACGCCGAGCTGGCAGGTGAGGGAGGAGAGCACCAGGATCGTGGTGTTCGTCAACGCGAACGGGAAGTTCAGCGTGTCGGCCCTCTCCGACCAGAAGTCGGGTCCGGTCACCGATCGCAGGGTGAAGTACATCGCAAAGAGGGCCGCGAAGAACATCAGCTCGGAACTCAGCCAGATGATGGTTCCGACGCTGGTGAGGTTCGGTCGATTGACCGACGGGGGCGCGTGCCCGGTATCTACTGTCGTTGCTGTCGCCACGCCGACATTATGTCGGTCGCTTATCCCGCCCTCACCCCGGGGGGTGCCGTTCGGTGTGTCCGCCCGTCGTGTACTGCCCGGATAGCCCATCGAAGCGGTGTCCGAACCAGTGTTGACAAGCTGCCGGAAGGGGTAGCATCCGCGCCATCGGCACCACGGGTGCCGGACGATGCCGTGCCCCCTCGGAAGCGTGGAGGAACAATGCAGGCGACCGCCACGGTGCTGGTCTACAGCGACAACGCAGGCACCCGGGAGCAGGTGCGGCTCGCCACCGGCCGGCGGCCTGCCCCGGACGTGCCCGTCGTGGAGTTCGTGGAGTGCGCGACCCTCCCGGCCGTCCTCAAGGAACTGGAACGGGGAGGGATCGACGTCTGCGTCCTGGACGGCGAGTCGTCGCCGGTGGGCGGCATGGGCGTGTGCCGGCAGATCAAGGACGAGATCTTCGAGTGCCCACCGGTACTGCTGCTCATCGGCCGGCCCCAGGACGCCTGGCTGGCCACCTGGAGCCGTGCGGAGGCCGCTGTGACGCTGCCGGTGGAGCCGGTGGAGTTCGCCTCGGCCCTGGCCTCCCTGCTGCGCCAGAAGCACGCCCTGAGCGCTTAGGGCCTGTCCGGCGGATCAAGTCGGAGGAAACCAACGGCGCCTGCCCAGCTGGGTCGAGCGGGAGCTGGTGCGTGCAGCTGCAAGGCGGAGGAGGAAGTCGGCGCGGAGCGATGGGGCCCTCCCGCTCATGGGGTCCCCCCCTCGAGCGAAGCCGAGAGTGGGGAGTCGGCCGGTGACGACAACGCCGCTGGGGGCACCCCCTGCTCGAAGAGCTGGGGTGAGGGCGTGCCGGCCCCCGCGTCTCCGGCGGATCACGCCGGCTGGGGGCGCAGGCGTGCCTTCTCCTCGGGGGCGGGACCGGCCCCGGTGCCGCCCACCAGGGCGCTGCCCTCGCGCCATTGGGCCCAGCTGAGGTTCCAGTCGCCGAAGCCGTTGCCGAACGGCTCCATGGTGGTGCCGCCCGAGTTGACGACCTCGACGAGGTCGCCCGGCCTGAACGTGTCGAAGAACCACTTGGCGTCGTCGGTGCTCATGCCGACGCAGCCGTGGCTGACGTTGTCGTAGCCCTGGGAGCCGACGGACCAGGGGGCGGCGTGCACGTACTCGCCGCTCCAGGTCACCCGGGTGGCGAAGTTGACGTCCATGTCGTACGACTCGGCGGAGCCCTCGGCGATGCCGACGGTGCTGCTGCGCATACGTACCAAGCGTTCCTTGGCGAGGACGACCTTGACGCCGTTGCGGGTCTCGAAGCCGGCCTTGCCGGCGGTGACGGGAATCGTCCTGATCTCCTCGTCGCTCTTGTGCACGGTCAACCGGTGCGCGGCGACATCGGTGACGGCTATGACCCGGTCTCCGATCCTGAGGGTCACTGGTGCGGTCTTGCCGCCCCTCAGCCGGTCGCCGATCCCGATGCCCTCCAGGTTGCTGCGCATCCTGACGGTGGCGTTCTCGGGCCAGTAGTTCTTCGGGCGGAAGTGGAGCAACTTGTCGTTCACCCAGTGCCAGGCGCCGTCCACCGCGGGCGTGGAGGACACCTTCAGGCCGCGCTCCACGACGGCGCGCTGGGCGGGGGCCCGGACCGGCGCGGTCAGTTCGGCGGTGAGCGGCTGGCCGACGCCGTAGGTGCCCGCCCCGGGGCCGAAGGTGACGCCGAGGCTCTTGGCGGCGGTGGGCTTGCCCGTGGTGAAGCTGAGGACCTTGCGGCCCCGCGCCCCGCCCTCGTCCTCGGTGCTGACCCGGACCGTGTAGTCGGCCTCGGCGACCAGCGGGGAGATGCTGTGCCAGCGGCTGCCGTCGGCGGCGAGTTCGCCCACCACGTGGCGGCCCGCGGCGTCCACTGCCGTGACGTCGGTGATGCGCCCGTCGGAGTCCTCGGCGACGATCTCCAGGGACTTGTCCGGGTCGGCCTTCTTCCCTTCGGAGGGACCGCTGAAGCTGATCCGGTCCGCGGCGTCATAGGGCTCGGCGGACAGCGGGTCACCGCCGGAGGAGCAGCCGGTGACGCCCGCACCGAGGGCGATCACCAGCAGCGTGCAGCCGACGGCAATGCGGTTTCGGGGATCACATCTCATGACCTCACGCTAGGTAATCTCGTCAACCGTGGCGCGCTGGAGCACTCGAACGAGTGATGCTCGGTGCGGCCGGACGCGACGCAGGGCCCGGACCATCCTGGCGGAGTGTCCGGGCCCTGCGCGGGTCGCCCGTATTACTGGCGCGTACTACTGGGTGCGGTTCTCACCGCGGTAGTACTCGAAGACCCAGCCCCAGAGGCTGAGCAGGATCAGCGGTGCCGCGAAGTACATCAGCCACCAGCCGACGGCGACGGCCAGGAAGGCGACCGCGGCACCGAGGCCGAGACCGAGCGGCTGCCAGCTGTGCGGGCTGAAGAACCCGACCTCGCCGGCGTCGTCGGCGACGTCCGCCTCCTTGTTGTCCTGAGGACCCACGTCGACCCGCCGGGCGGTGAAGCCCAGGTAGAAGCCGACCATGATGCTCAGGCCGAAGGCCAGGAAGAGGGCCGTGGTGCCGGCCGGCTCCTTCGACCACACGCCGTAGACGACCGCCACGACGAGCAGGAAGGCGCTCAGCCAGATGAACATCTTGCCCTGGATCTTCACTTGCCGGCCTCCTTGCCGCCGGAGAGGACCTTCTCACCGTGACCGGCGTTCTCCAACTGGTCGAGCGCGGCGATCTCCGGGTGGTGCAGGTCGAACGCCGGGGATTCGCTGCGGATCCGCGGCAGGGTGAGGAAGTTGTGGCGCGGCGGCGGGCAGGAGGTGGCCCACTCCAGCGAACGGCCGTAGCCCCACGGGTCGTCGACCTCGACCTTCTTGCCGTACTTGGCCGTCTTCCAGACGTTGTAGAGGAACGGCAGCATCGACAGGCCGAGCAGGAACGACGCGATGGTCGAGACCGTGTTCAGCGCGGTGAAGCCGTCGGCCTCCAGGTAGTCGGAGTAACGGCGCGGCATGCCCTCGGCACCCAGCCAGTGCTGGACCAGGAACGTGCCGTGGAATCCGGCGAACAACGTCCAGAAGGTGATCTTCCCGAGCCGCTCGTCGAGCATCTTGCCGGTGAACTTCGGCCACCAGAAGTGGAATCCGGCGAACATCGCGAAGACGACGGTGCCGAACACCACGTAGTGGAAGTGCGCCACCACGAAGTACGAGTCCGAGACGTGGAAGTCCAGCGGCGGCGAGGCCAGGATGACGCCCGTGAGACCACCGAAGAGGAAGGTGACCAGGAAGCCCGCCGACCAGAGCATCGGTGTCTCGAAACTCAGCGACCCCTTCCACATGGTCCCGACCCAGTTGAAGAACTTCACCCCGGTGGGGATCGCGATCAGGAAGGTCATGAACGAGAAGAACGGCAGCAGCACACCGCCCGTGACGTACATGTGGTGCGCCCACACCGTCACCGACAGACCCGCGATCGCGATCGTCGCGCCGATCAGACCCATGTAGCCGAAGATCGGCTTGCGGGAGAAGACCGGGATGATCTCGGAGACGATGCCGAAGAACGGCAGCGCGATGATGTACACCTCGGGGTGGCCGAAGAACCAGAACAGGTGCTGCCAGAGCAGCGCCCCGCCGTTGGCCGCGTCGAAGATGTGGGCCCCGAACTTGCGGTCCACCTCCAGCGCGAACAGCGCCGCCGCGAGCACCGGGAAGGCGAGCAGGACCAGCACACCGGTCAGCAGCACGTTCCAGGTGAAGATCGGCATACGGAACATCGTCATGCCGGGAGCGCGCATGCAGATGATCGTGGTGATGAAGTTGACCGCACCGAGGATCGTTCCGAAGCCGGAGAGGGCCAGGCCCATGATCCACATGTCGGAGCCGATACCCGGCGAGCGGATGGCGTCCGACAGCGGGGAGTAGGCGAACCAGCCGAAGCTGGCGGCCCCGTCCGGGGTGAGGAACCCGCCGACCGCGATCAGCGAGCCGAACGTGTACAGCCAGTAGGCGAACATGTTCAGCCGCGGGAAGGCGACGTCGGGCGCGCCGATCTGGAGCGGCATGATCCAGTTCGCGAAACCGGAGAACAGCGGCGTCGCGAACATCAGCAGCATGATCGTGCCGTGCATCGTGAACGCCTGGTTGAACTGCTCGTTCGACATGATCTGCAGGCCCGGCCGGGCCAGCTCGGCGCGCATGACGAGCGCCATCACGCCACCGATGCAGAAGAACACGAACGACGACACCAGATACAGCGTGCCGATCGTCTTGTGGTCAGTGGTCGTCAGCCACTTGACGACCACGCTGCCGGGCTGCTTGCGCCGGACCGGCTGCTCGCTCTCGTAGGAGTCCACAGCAGCCGCGGCACCCTGGGGTTCGTTGAGGATGCTCACAGGTTGTTCGTCTCCCGGTTCTTCTCGTGGCTCGTCTGCGCGATGCCGGCGGGAACGTAACCGGTCTGCCCCTTCTCGGCGAGTTCCTTGAGGTGCTGCTCGTAGCGCTCGGGGGAGACGACCTTCACGTTGAACAGCATCCGGGCGTGGTCCACGCCGCAGAGCTCGGCGCACTTGCCGAGGAAGGTGCCCTCACGGTTGGGGACCACCTCGAAGGCGTTGGTGTGGCCCGGGATGACGTCCTGCTTCATCAGGAACGGCACCACCCAGAAGGAGTGGATGACGTCGCGCGAGGTCAGGACGAACCGGACCCGCTTGCCCTCGGGCAGCCACAGGGTGGGGCCCGGGTTGTTCGTCTGCGGGTTCCGCGTGGAGGGGGTACCGCAGTCGTTGACACCGCCGGCGTCGGCCGGGAAGGCATCCTTGTAGCGGTCCGGGATCGCGTCGAGTTCCTTGGAGGTCTTCGCGTCGCCGGTGGAACCCTCGACGTTCTCGATGTAGTTGAAGCACCAGCTCCACTGGAAGCCGACGACGTTGACGGTGACGTCGGGCTTCTCGAGCTTCATCAGCTCGGACTCGTCCCGGGCCGTGAAGAAGAAGAAGACCGACACGATAATGAGCGGAACCACGGTGTACAGCGCCTCGATGGGCATGTTGTACCGGGTCTGCGGAGGTACCTCGACCTTGGTGCGGCTGCGCCGGTGGAAGAAAGCACTCCACAGGATCAGGCCCCACACCAGCGCGCCGATGGCGAGCGCGGCGGCCCAGGATCCCTGCCACAGGGAGAGGATTCGCTCGGCCCCCTCTGACGTGGGGGTGGGCATACCAAGGCGGGGGAAGTCCTCCCATGTGCAACCGGTGGCGGTTGCCAGGACCAGGCCCGCGGTCAGTGCCTGCAGCAGCTTCCGCCGCGTCGGGCGCCGCGGCGAGCGGTCGGAGCCGTTGGGACTCACGTAGCGCCTTCCCGAGAGTCTCGCCCGCGCTGTACGGCTGCGGCCTGGCCTTCTCGCTGGTCGGTCGCCGCCCTGCGTCGGGCAGGGGTTTGGATGTTTATGCGGACCAAACCCTAGCCGACGCCTTCCGGGGGGTCGCGGGGAGGGGGTCATACGCGCCGCCCGTCACCCCGAAGGGGTGGGGAAGGCGTACCCAATGGCCAGGAGTGCGGCTTGTGCGGTGGCAACGGCCTGGCACGGCAGGCATAAAGGGCTCCGGGGTGCTCGTGCGCCGGCCTTCCCCACTGCCTGAAGGGCGTGGGAGGTGCCCCCGAGCCGTGGCCGGGCGCCCGTCCCCTCGCCCCTCCCCATCCCCTCGCCCTCCCCGCCCGCGGCTTACCGTTGTCGTATGGCCTACTTCGACGCCGCGTCCGCCGCTCCGCTCCATCCCGTCGGCCGTCAGGCCCTGTTGGCCGCGCTGGACGAGGGGTGGGCCGATCCGGCGCGGCTGTACCGGGAGGGCAGGAGGGCCCGGCTGCTGCTGGACGCGGCGCGCCAGGCTGCGGCGGAGGCGGTGGAATGCCGCCCGGACGAGCTGGTGTTCACCCCGTCCGGCACCCGGGCGGTGCACGCCGGGATCGAGGGTGCGCTGGCCGGGCGGCGGCGCGTCGGACGCCACCTGATCGTGTCAGCGGTCGAACACTCTTCCGTACTCCATGCGGCTGAAGTTCACGAAGCGCAGGGCGGTTCGGTCACCGAGGTCGGGGTGGACCGCACGGGGGCCGTGGCTCCGGACGCCTTCGCCGGGTCGCTGCGGCCGGACACCGCGCTGGCCTGTCTCCAGTCGGCCAACCACGAGGTGGGGACGGTGCAGCCGGTGGCCGAGGTCGCCGAGGCGTGCCGGGCGGCGGGTGTGCCGCTGTTGGTGGACGCGGCCCAGTCGCTGGGCTGGGGGCCGGTGGCGGGCGACTGGTCGCTGCTCACGGCGAGCGCCCACAAGTGGGGTGGCCCGTCGGGTGTCGGGCTGCTCGTGGTGCGCAAGGGGGTGCGGTTCGCTCCCCGGGGGCCGCTGGACGAGCGGGAGTCGGGACGGGCGGCCGGGTTCGAGAACATCCCGGCGGTGGTGGCCGCGGCGGCCTCGCTGCGGGCGGTGCGTGCCGAGGCGGCCGAGGAGGCGGCCCGGCTGCGGGAACTGACGGAGCGGATCCGGACGCGAGTGCCCGCGCTGGTGCCGGACGTGGAGGTGACCGGCGATCCGGAGCGGCGGCTGCCGGGGATCGTCACCTTCTCCTGTCTCTATGTCGACGGGGAGACGGTGCTGCACGAGCTGGACGGCGCCGGCTTCTCCGTGTCGTCCGGTTCGTCGTGCACGAGCAGCACGCTCACCCCGAGCCATGTGCTGAGGGCGATGGGGGTGCTGAGCGAGGGCAACGTCCGCGTCTCGCTGCCGCCGGGGACACCGGCCGAGGACGTCGAGCGGTTCCTGACGGTCCTGCCGGGGGTGGTGGCGGGGGTACGGGAGAAGCTGGGGGCACCGGTGCCGGCCGGGGGCGTACGGGGCGCGGAGCGGGGCGACGAGCAGAGCGGCGCCCCGGCCGTGAATGCGCCGGTGGTGGACACTCCGGCCGTGGACGCGCTGGTCGTGGACGCACTGGGCCGGCGGTGCCCGATCCCGGTGATCGAGCTGGCCCGGGTGATCGGCGACGTGCCCGTGGGCGGCACGGTACGGGTCCTCGCGGACGACGAGGCGGCCCGGCTGGACATCCCGGCGTGGTGCGAGATGCGCGAGCAGGAGTACGTGGGTGAGGAACCGGCGGACCGGGGCTCGGCCTATGTGGTCCGCCGGATCTCATGAACCGCCGGGGGTCGGGTCCGCGGAGGTTCGGGGCCACGAAGGTTCGGGGCCCCGAAGGTTCGGGTCCGCGCGGGTTCAGGACCACGCGGGTTCGGTCCGGCGGATTGGGTCCGCAGGGCTTCAGGACCTCGAGGTTTCAGGGCTGTGAGGCTTACTGACCGCGAGGCTTACTGACCGCGAGGCTTACTGACCGCGAGGCTTACTGACCGCGAGGCTTACTGACCGCGGGGGCTCATGAACCCCCGCGGTTCGTGAACCGCCGGTGTGTCAGGCCAGGTGCTTCTTCACCTCGGCCGCGGGCTCGTCGCCGTAGGCCTGGGCGAAGCGCTCCATGAAGTGGGCGCGGCGCAACTGGTACTCCTGGGTGCCGACGGTCTCGATGACCAGGGTGGCGAGCATGCAGCCCACCTGCGCGGCACGCTCCAGCGAGACGCCCCAGACCAGTCCGGACAGGAAGCCGGCGCGGAAGGCGTCGCCCACTCCGGTCGGGTCCGCCTTGCGCTCCTCCTGGGCGCAGCCGACCTCGATGGGGCCCTCGCCGGCGCGCTCGATGCGCACGCCGCGGGAGCCGAGGGTGGTGACGCGGTGGCCGACCTTGGCGAGGATCTCGGCGTCGGTCCAGCCGGTCTTGCTCTCGATGAGCCCCTTCTCGTACTCGTTGGAGAAGAGGTAGGTCGCCCCGTCCAGCAGTATCCGGATCTCCTCCCCGTTCATCCGGGCGATCTGCTGGGAGAAGTCGGCGGCGAACGGAATGCTCCGGGAGCGGCACTCCTCGGTGTGGCGGAGCATTGCCTCCGGGTCGTCGGCGCCGATGAGGACCAGGTCGAGGCCGCCCACGCGGTCGGCGACGGTCTTCAGCTCGATCAGCCGGGCCTCGCTCATCGCGCCCGTGTAGAAGGAGCCGATCTGGTTGTGGTCGGTGTCCGTGGTGACCACGAAGCGGGCGGTGTGCAGCGTCTCGGAGATACGGACGGATCCGGTGTCGACGCCGTGCCGCTCCAGCCAGGCCCGGTACTCGTCGAAGTCGAAGCCCGCGGCGCCGGCCAGGATCGGCCGGGTGCCGAGCTGGCCCATGCCGAAGGCGATGTTCGCGGCCACGCCGCCCCGGCGTACATCGAGGGTGTCGACCAGGAAGGACAGCGAGACCGTGTGCAGCTGGTCCGCGACGAGCTGGTCGGCGAAGCGGCCGGGGAAGGTCATGAGGTGGTCGGTGGCGATGGAGCCGGTGACTGCGATGCGCACGGCGTGGACTCTCCTGAGGGAGGGGGATTGGCAGTCCACGCTATCTGGTGGGGGCCGCTCGATGAAGCCCGACAAAACTACCCGATAGTAGATCTTTCTTCGTGACCTGCGGCATGCATACGGTGCCGATATGACGAACCTCAAGGTCCACGCCCCCACTCAGGCCGACCTCGAAGGCGACCTCGCGTCGCTGCGCGGCGACTGCGCCCGGATGGCTCCCCGCTGGACGGCACCGGACCGGGGCGCCGCCCGCCCGGTCTCCCCGTCCCTGATCCACGGCGTGTCCGTCCCCTCGTCCTCGGCCCGTCTGCTGGACGAGATGTCGGAGTACGGCGACTGAGCCGAGTTTCTTCTGCGGCCGGCTCGGCGCCCGGGGAACCGTGCGCTCCTCCGTTGCGTCCCATCGCTGTCCCCCGTAAAGGGGATGCGGGATACGACCCGTCAGCAGTCCCGGTGTGACCGGGCAGGGTCTTCAGGGACAGCTGTGCAGCAGAAGGAGCGATGCGGTGAACACCGAGCGACCCGACAACGACGACGCCGAGGCACACGCCTTCGGCAGCGCGCGCGACACCGGGGGCGCTTCGGCCGACGGCGCAGAAAACAGCACCCCGCAGGGCGGACGGCCCCGGGACGACGCCGCCATGCCCGGCTCCTCCCCCGAAGCGCCCGCTTCGGAGACGGACGGGGCCGGGGGGCCGGAAGGGGACACCGGGGACGCCGAGGCCGACGGCGACCGGGCGCTGAAGAGCGAGCCGTCCAAGGGCGCCCTCCCGGCCGACGGGCCGTCGAAAACCGTCCGGGCCGGGACCGAGGTCCCGGAGGCGGACGACGCCCCCGTCGGCCCCGCGCGGACCGACGACGCATCGACCGGCCCCGCGGCGGCGGACGGCGCTCAGGAGCGGGACGCGGAGAGCGGGCCCGGAGAGGCCGTGCCGGCCGGGGCCGGACGGCCGGAGGGCGAAGCCCTCGGGAGTGAAGCTCCAGGGACCGAGGACGCACAGGCCGATTCCGTACCGGCCGACGCCACCGGGCTGTCGGCGCCGAAGGCCTCGGACGCGAGCACAGCCCCCGGAACGGAACCCGAGGCTCCGCGGCCTGACGGCGGCGAGACCCCGGTACGGGACGCCGCAGCCGGCGGGAGTGATGCCTCGGAGACGGACGGGGGCAGGACCCGGGCGCCGGAGAGCGGGCCCGAGAAGACGCAGGGGGACGAGTCCGGAGGCGCGGCACCCGGAGCCCTGTCGGCCGGGAGCGCAGGGGCCGATACCGCGAAGCCGGACGGTAGCGAGGACCGGGCTGCCGGGAGCGAGCACGCGCACACTCTCCCGGCCCAGGACGGGGAAGCGGCGGCCGAAGGCCCGGAGGCCGGGTCTTCGGCCATCAAGGCTCCGGGTGCCGATGCGTCGTCGGCCCCGGCCTCGGCGGCCGCGGGATCGGGGGCGGCCGAGGCCGAGCCCTCCGTCGCACGGGTCGCCACCGACCCGGTGTCCGGGGTCGGCGACGGTGCGGTACCGGACGTGGGCGAGGGGCGTACCGGTGGGGGTCATGGTGCGGGCGGGGGGCCCGGCGACGCGCACGGCGGCGCTGACGGTCACGGCGTCGGGCGGCGGCGGTCGCCGGGGCTGGCCGCGGCGGTGGCCGCGGCGGTGCTGCTGGTCGGGGGCGGCGGGGCGTATCTCGCCGCCAGTGCCTCCGGCGGGTCGGGCGGCGGCACGACTCCGGGGGCGAACGGGGACGGCACTCCCCCGCCGCTCACCCTCGACGCCTATGCCGAGGGTGGGACGCACGGCATCGCGCCGGGTGAGCCCAACCCGTACGGCGCCACCTACCGTGCTGACGGCCCGCTCCCCGAGGGTCCCGGCTCGGCGCCGGTGTACCGCGCCCGGGGGCAGATCACCGAGGCTCAGGTGGCCGGTCTCGCGAAGGCGCTCGGGGTCGACGGGAAGCCGGTGGCGGAGAGCGATGCCTGGCGGATCGGCGGCAAGGACGGCAGCGGGCCCACGCTACGGGTGGACCGCAGCGCCCCCGGCACCTGGACGTTCAGCCGGTACACGCCGGGCCCCGACGCCTGCACGGGCAAGGGCGAGACGTGCAGGGCCCCGTCGGCCGGTGACACCCCCGCGGTGAGCGAGGAGGCCGCGAAGAAGGCCGCCGCGCCCGTGCTGAAGGCGCTGGGCCAGGACGACGCGAAGCTCGACGCCGGCCAGGTCATGGGCGTCAAGCGGGTGGTGAACGCGCAGCCGGAGGTCGGCGGGCTGCCGACGTACGGCTGGACGACCGGGGTGGTCGTCGGCGCCGGCGGTGAGGTGGTCGGCGGCAGTGGCCGACTGTCGGCGCCGGTGAAGGCGGACACGTACCCCGTCGTGAGCGCCGCGGAGGCGCTGGAGCTGATGAACACGGCGCCGGGCGCCGGTGGCCGCCCGGAGATCGGCGGCTGCGCCACTCCCGTACCGCTGGAGAGCGACGGCCGGCAGGCGCGGCAGGAGCCGTGTGCCACGGCGACGACCCTGCCCGCCAAGGACACGGTCACCGTCGAGAAGGCGGTGTTCGGGCTGGCCGCGCACGCGGTGGACGGGCAGCAGGCGCTCGTACCGTCCTGGCTGTTCGAGGTGCGGCCGACGAAGGCGCAGGACGGCGGCACGGTCACGTACCCGGCGGTCGAACCGGAATACCTCGCACCGCGGGCACGGTCCGGGGAAACCGGCACGCAGCCGGCGAAGCCGGGGGACGGTGACCGGCCGACCTCGGCACCGGCCGCGCGCGATGTCGCCGTCGAGGGCTACACCGCCGAGGGCAGCGAGCTGACGGTGACCTTCATCGGCGGAGTGTGTGCCGACTACGAGGCGACGGCGAGCGAGCGCGGCGACCGGGTCACGGTCACCGTGACCGAGACGCCCTGGCCGGACAAGGTCTGCATCCTGATCGCCAAGCAGTACCAGCAGACGGTGCGGCTCGACGCGCCGCTGGCCGCCCGCGCAGTGGTGGACGCCGACGGCGAGCCGGTGCCGCTGCACAAGGACGGTGCGCGGCTGCCCGCGGCGCCTTCGGAGCGGTGACGGGAGACTGAAAAGCCCGAAGGCGGCGGTCCCGTTGCAATGGGACCGCCGCCTTCGTGGTGCACCGTGCCGCCCGGGAACGGGTCCCGGACCGGCGACGGAGCCTGCTCAGCTGAAGGAGTCGCCGCAGGCGCAGGAGCCCGTGGCGTTCGGGTTGTCGATCGTGAAGCCCTGCTTCTCGATGGTGTCGACGAAGTCGATGGTGGCGCCGCCCAGGTACGGGGCGCTCATCCGGTCGGTGACGACCTTCACGCCGTCGAAGTCCTTCTCCACGTCGCCGTCGAGGGAACGCTCGTCGAAGAAGAGCTGGTAGCGCAGGCCGGAGCAGCCGCCGGGCTGGACGGCGACGCGCAGGGCGAGGTCGTCACGGCCTTCCTGGTCGAGCAGCGCCTTGACCTTGGCCGCCGCGGCTTCGGTCACGAGGATGCCGTCGGTGACGGTGGTGGTCTCGTCCGATACGGACATCTACATCTCTCCCGGGTTGTACGGAGACTGCTTGCCGACGGTTGCAACCGTCGGGGCCGCGGATTCATTCCGGGCCGGGAACGTGTTCTCTCGGCTCCGTCTTCATGCTCGCACACGCCCCCGCGAGCGGAAACCGGTCCATCCGCCGCCTTCCGGACACCGCTCCGAAAACCGCCCCGGGACCATTCGTGCCCGGCCGGGGGAATGAACGGACCGCCGCCGGGATTCATGTCACGTGGACGCTATGGCCGTCGTCAAAGTGACGTGAACCGGCTATGATAAATAGCGTCAATTCGACGAGAAGTCGAATCGGTCTCCCGCCAGTCCCGCCGGTCCGGTCCACACGGACCGGCGAGCCGCAGAACAGAAAGGGTGCGTGTCGTGACCACCGCCCAGACCCAGGAGCTCGACGTCCAGCCGACGCCCCTCGCCCTGCTGCTCCTCGGCCGGGAGGCCGACCCGAGGAGCGAGCGCGGTGTGGAGTGTCCCGGAGACCTCCCCTCGCCGTCCGACCCGAATCTGGTGGAACGCGCCCGCGCCGCCAAGGAGAAGCTCGGGGACAAGGTCTTCGTGCTCGGCCACCACTACCAGCGCGACGAGGTCATCCAGTTCGCCGACGTCACGGGCGACTCGTTCAAGCTGGCGCGGGAGGCCGCCGCGCGCCCGCAGGCCGAGTACATCGTGTTCTGTGGCGTGCACTTCATGGCCGAGTCCGCCGACATCCTCACCGGCGACGACCAGAAGGTCGTCCTGCCGGACCTCGCGGCCGGCTGCTCCATGGCGGACATGGCCACCGCCGAGCAGGTCGCGGAATGCTGGGACGTGCTGACCGAGGCCGGGATAGCCGAGCAGGTCGTCCCCGTCTCGTACATGAACTCCTCCGCCGACATCAAGGCCTTCACCGGCAAGCACGGCGGCACCATCTGCACCTCCTCCAACGCGAAGCGCGCCCTCGACTGGGCCTTCGAGCAGGGCGAGAAGGTCCTCTTCCTCCCCGACCAGCACCTCGGCCGCAACACCGCGGTGCGGGACATGGGGATGTCCCTGGAGGACTGCGTCGTCTACAACCCGCACAAGCCGAACGGCGGGCTGACGGCGGACGAGCTGCGGGCCGCGAAGATGATCCTGTGGCGGGGCCACTGCTCGGTGCACGGCCGCTTCAGCCTGGACTCGGTCAACGACGTGCGCGAGCGCGTCCCGGGCGTCAACGTCCTGGTCCACCCCGAATGCCGGCACGAGGTCGTGGCCGCGGCGGACTACGTCGGGTCGACCGAGTACATCATCAAGGCACTGGAGGCCGCTCCGGCCGGTTCCAAGTGGGCGATCGGCACGGAGCTGAACCTGGTGCGCCGGCTGGCGAACCGTTTCGCTCCCGAGGGCAAGGAGGTCGTCTTCCTCGACAAGACGGTCTGCTTCTGCTCCACCATGAACCGCATCGACCTCCCCCACCTGGTCTGGGCCCTGGAATCCCTCGCGGAGGGCAACCTGGTCAACCGCATCGAGGTGGACCGGGAGACCGAGAAGTTCGCCAAGCTGGCCCTGGAGCGAATGCTCGCGCTGCCGTAGC